>WSYG01000002.1 GCA_009773735.1 Erysipelotrichaceae bacterium | reverse complement strand
TGATTTGACACCAATATTTTACACGGAGTGCTTCCTCTATTCATAGAAATTTCGTCCTTTTCTACTTTGTACGTTTACACAAGATATTTTATACTACCGTAAAGAGCCCTCAAAAACGGACATTACAGACCTTAGAACCGTTTTTTAATGATAATTTTGGTATAATTTCTTGGTGAAAATACTCTTAGGGTTATCTGGTGGTGTTGATTCTGCGGTCGCTGCTTATTTACTAAAAGCTCAAGGACATGATGTTGAGTGTGCTTTTATGCGCAATTGGGATTCATTGACCAACAATGATATTTTAGGCAATCCTACACTGGATGCCGCCATTTGTACCCAAGAAGAGGACTATAATGATGCTTTAGCTGTCGCTTCAAGTTTAGGGCTTAAAATACATCGGGTTGATTTCATAAAGGAATATTGGGATGAAGTTTTTAGCTTCTTTTTAAGTGAGTATAAAAAAGGCAGAACCCCAAATCCAGATATTTTATGCAATAAATTCATTAAATTCGACCATTTCTTTGATTATGCGATGAAAAACGGGTTTGATAAGGTTGCGACAGGTCATTATGCCCGAGTTGTTCATCATAAAGATCATTCTGAACTTTTAAAAGGTTTGGATCTCAATAAAGATCAATCCTATTTCTTAGCCCAGATATCTCAAAAAGCTTTGGCGAAAACATTATTCCCTTTGGGTGAACTAGAAAAGCCTGAAGTACGAAGGATTGCTGAACTGCTGAACTTAAGTGTTGCGAAGAAAAAAGATTCTACAGGGATTTGTTTTATCGGAGAACGTGACTTTAAAGCCTTCTTGGCGAATTACTTACCAGCCAAATCTGGAGATATCATTGACTTAGAAACGAAAACTGTTTTAGGAAAACACTTGGGTGTGCTCTATTATACCTTAGGTCAACGTAAAGGATTAGACATCAATGCCTATGAAGGTCCCTGGTTTGTTGCAGGCAAAGACATCCAAAGCAATGAGTTATATGTCGTTAAAGGTCAAAACAATCCTTGGTTGACCTCAGAAAGTGCTCTAATTACAGATCTTAACTGGTTTAATCCGATTGATTTGAGTGAACCTCTAACGTGTATGGCAAAATTCAGATATCGACAAAAAGATCAAAAAGTAACGATCAGAGCTGTTGAAAATCATGCGATATGGGTCGATTTTAAGAATCCGATTGCAGCAGTGACGCCTGGTCAAGAAGCAGTCTTCTATATTGGAGATATATGTATTGGTGGTGGTGTCATAGAAGATGTTTATGTTGATAAAATCAGTCTACAAGAAAGAATCAAGGCCCACCGATGAAAATCTTCAAACACATTCAGAATCCCAGTCCTTTATCAAGAAAAAATGTCGTTGTGATGTTACTGATGTATTTTGTTTTCTATCTCTTGCTCATTCCAATCGCAATGGTCTTGGTCGATCGTTTGTGGATTCCTGGTTTCTTAGGCTGGACTTATACAGAAATCATCTTTCATACGATCATGACCCTTGTCTTTCTTTTCCTAGGTTCAAAATTATTACACGAATCCAATAAGCATTGGTCCATTATGTCGATCTATGTCCCAATTATTGCCGCAATGGTGATGCTTTGGGTCTCAATCTTTTATGGGATGGCACTTAATTCACTGACAGGTCAAGGTGATCCCGTTAATCAAAACCTCATCTATGAAACGTTTAAAACCAATAAAATAGCCATCATGGTCCAAGCTTTGATTTTTGCCCCAATCGTAGAAGAAGTTATCTTCAGAGGAGTCATTTATCGTCACTTTAAAAAAGCGGGACGATATCTTTTACCTTTGATTATTTCTACACTGTTGTTCGCCTTGATGCATTCGCTCAATGCGATATTGGACGGAAACTGGATCGACCTATTGTACCTTCCCCTTTATGCCTTCATGTCTTTGATTCTAACTTATACCTATGAGCAAACACAGAATCTGTATTCATCCATTCTTCTGCATTTCATCAACAATACCATCTCGATTTTAGCGATGTTATATGCCATAGAACATTCGATTACCTAATGGACACCATCGAAATAATTGGAAGACTGATCAAAACGATTTTTCATTCAGAAGTTAACCAATTCACCGTTGGTGTTTTTAAGTTATATGACCTCAATGAAAAAGATGTGACTGTTACCGGTTATTTTCCTAAATTCAACAAAGATTTATTGGTCGCATTAAGCGGAACTTATCAAGAACATCCGCGTTTTGGGATGCAGTTTCAAGTCGCTCATTATCGAAGGATCTTACCTACCGATCGCGATTCGATCATCAGTTACCTTAAATCTCCGATTTTCAAAGGAATTGGGAAAGGCTTTGCGGAAAAGTTGGTGGATACCTTTGGCGAAGATGTATTACACCAATTAAAAGACGATGTCACCATCATTCGACGGATCAAAGGCTGGACCAAAACCAAAGAAGAAGCCATTTATGAAGGTCTTATCTTAGCTGGTGAGAGCGAAGAAGCCATGAAGTTCTTTACGACTCATGGATTGGGCATTCGAAACATCATGCGCTTGGATCGAATCTATGGCAACAAAGTACTAGAAGTTGTCAAAGAGAATCCTTATCGATTGGTTGAAGAGGTCGATGGGATCGGATTCATTACCGCAGATAAGCTTGCTTTATCAATGGGTTTTGAATTAGATGATCCACGTCGCTTAAGAGCGGCTACCATCATGATGGTTTTAAATGAATGCATGAAAACAGGCGACAGTTATGTAGAATACTCAACTCTAGAAACGCAATTCGCAAAAGAATTCAGTGATCACCAGCATCTTTTCGACATGATTCTGGATGATTGTGTCCGGCAACGAAAAATCGTTCAAATAGATCAACACTATTTCCATCCTTCTCAATATACCAATGAGAAATTTATCGCAACTTATTTTGAAACCTATCCGATTGAAACATTAGATCCGTATTATCAATATGATTTGGATGAAGCTTTAGCCCATCGCGAAAAAAGACTCGCCATCCATTATGATGAGCTCCAAAACTATGCCATACAGACTTTCTTCAAAGAACCGATCACTATTTTGACGGGTGGTCCTGGGACCGGCAAAACCACGGTGGTTGGAGCCATGATTGATTTATTCAAGACGCTTTATTCGACCGCTTCAGTGGTCTGTTGTGCCCCTACTGGTCGCGCTGCCAAACGTCTCAATGAACTGACTGGAACGGATTCAACCACGATCCATGCCTTATTGAAGTGGGATCTTGAAGCCAATACGTTTGGTAAAAATGAAGCCGATCCTTTGGCTTTAGATTGTTTGATCATCGATGAATTCTCTATGGTAGATACATGGTTGTTTGGCAATCTCTTAAAAGCATGCAAAAGTGTGAAGAAGATCTTGATTGTAGGAGATGTCGATCAGTTACCATCGGTTGCCCCTGGATCTGTTCTAAGAGATTTAATTGACTCACAGCGTTTTTCAGTCATTGCTTTACAAACGATATATCGTCAAAAAGAAGGCTCTGATGTCATAGAACTGGCTCATCAGATCCGCGAAAATAGAGTTGATCTTGAAGGATTGACCAAAGATATCCGTTGGATCGATTGTCATGCGATCGAAGTCAAACAGCTCATCTTAGATATCATTGCCCAAGGACTAGAAAAAGGTTACTCAGTCAGTGACATTCAAGTCTTAGCGCCCATGTATAATCGTCAGGCTGGTATCGATGCATTGAATCATGCGGTTCAAAAAATGGTCAATCCACCAGTTGCTCAACACAATGAACTCCAAATCGGATATGTTACTTTCCGTGAAGGCGACAAAATTTTGCAACTTAAAAATCAACCCAATGATGATGTCTATAATGGTGATATTGGAATTTTAATTGAAGTTATACATGCTAAAGACGATGAACGTAAGCAAAACCGACTAGTGGTCGATTTTGATGGACGCATCGTTGAATATACCTCAGAAACTTTCATCAACATTACCTTGGCTTACTGTATCTCCATTCATAAATCCCAAGGCAGTGAATACCCTATTGTAATCCTACCTGTCTTAAACGAACAAAAAATCATGCTTCAACGACGTCTTCTTTATACAGCCATCACGAGAGCTTCAAAGTCCTTAATCCTAATCGGTGAAAAAAGCGCTTTTTCCTATGGATTATCAAGAAAAGACGATAATCCTAGAAAAACATGTTTACTAGAATACTTGTGCGAATAATCAAAAAATACTATAGCTAAAAAATGTCATATTTTTTATTGGAAACTGGTTAAAAGATTGCATTTTGGACAAAATAGCGACATATTTTACTTATTCCTAGACCAACAGTTTTTAAACATCATCAATTTTGAGTTTCTTATTGTTGAAATATTCATCAATAAAGATTATTAAATTGTCCATTCTAAGTGGCTTACTCATCAAGAATCCTTGTACAAAATCACATTCAAGATCCTTCAAAAAATTAATATGTTGAGCAGTTTCGACGCCTTCAGCAATCGTCATAAGCCCTAGTTTTTTAGCCATTAAAAATATTGTTTCAGTCATCAAATTTTGATCATTAGCCTCTCCAAGATGAGTTATAAAGGTTCGATCAATTTTCAAAATATCTAGTGGGATATTTTGTAAATAAGCTAACGATGAGTAGCCGGTTCCAAAATCATCGATTGATATACTAACACCGTACTGATGAAGCTTCTCCAATGTAATCTTTAAAGACAAATACTTGTCTATGGACATATTCTCGGTTATCTCAATCTCCAACCAATGTGGTTGAATATTAGTTTCATTGATAATCTCTATTACACTGTCCGCAAATGTCGCTTCTTTTAATTCTAAAGGAGAAACATTGATTGCCATAACAAATTGCATATCATATCTGTCATTCAGAATTTTTATACTTTCGCATGCTTGTTTCATGATCCATCTTCCAAGCGGAATTATCATCTTATTTTCTTCTGTGATAGCGATAAAATCAACAGGGCTTACCCTACCTAAAGTTGGGTTATCCCAACGCACCAAAGCCTCAAATCCTCGTATAATGTTTCCATCAATTGAGAACTGCGGTTGAAACTCCAGCTTGAATTCTCCATTTTTGATTGCTGGACGTAAATGCTGCTCCATTAAGAGTCGCCTTTCAATATACGCATTCATATCTTGAGTAAAATAGCTGGATGTATTCTTTCCGACCGCTTTAGCCTGGTACATCGCAGTGTCTGCATTTCTGAGTATCGTCCAGAATTCATTTCCATCATTAGGATAAAAACTGATGCCAGTACTCATAGTAAAATAGATCAGCCTATCATTACACTTCAATGGACTACTGGATATTGACATTATCTTAGATACAAGGTCAAGAATTGCTTTTTCAAAGTCTGCTATGGCACGAATAATTAATATAAATTCATCCCCTCCTAAGCGGACAATATCTATACTCTCATCTAGTAACAATTCAAGTTGCTTGCTGAATTCTATTAATAGTTGATCGCCTACTTGATGACCATAGGTATCATTGATATGCGAGAAGTTGTCTAGATCCAGATAAATAACTGCATACTCTTTTTCGGGTGATTTCATAAGACTTAAAATTAATTCCTCAAGATAAGCTCGATTGTGAAAACCAGTCAATGCATCATGATATGCTAAGTTCGAGAGTTTCTTGTCTCGATCAGCAATTTTGTCCACCATAACATTGAATGACTCGTTTAGGGATTCAAACTCCTTAAAATTACCTTTACCGGAATTAGTCTCAATACCCTGTGAAACATTTACCAATCTCTTAGAAA
The DNA here is from genome assembly GCA_009773735.1 of Erysipelotrichaceae bacterium. GTDB lineage: Bacteria > Bacillota_I > Bacilli_A > Erysipelotrichales > Erysipelotrichaceae > UBA2212. Next base: position 52,191 of record WSYG01000002.1, on the reverse strand, counting down.
AATTCCGTAAATCCTGAATAACCTTTGAATTCCCTCTCCACAGCAATAGAGTGTAGACCAATAGCATTATGGTTACAAACGAGATCAAAATCCCAATTATGTAATTTATCCCCCCGATTGCATTGTAATAAGGTTCAGATATGCTAGCGATCCAACCTGTACTGGGTATTTGAGTTGACGTGATTAAAACCGTTTCTAGTCCTGATTCTTTATGCAAAAATACTTCATCACCATTGATGATATCAACAGCCATTGAATGATGTGGATCTAGTCTTCTTTCAACTACTAAACTTATATCTTTATTGACTAGATATATCCCATTTCGATCTGTAATAGTAATCTCTTTGTGTTCACCAAATATCTCTAAGTATACATTCGACAATTCTTGAATCTCTTTAAGATCTAAATTTCCAACTAGAAAACCATCTCGACTATGAACAACAATCGTAATTGCATTTGAATTGGTATACGGTGAAATCTGAACACTAGACCAATAGACATCCATTTCACGTTCAAACTCTCTAAAGTATGCTTCTCGACTACGATCAGACCCAATTTCACTAGAGTGTTGAGGCAAAGTGTATACAACCTTTCCTTCAAAACTGACAACTTCTATGCCTACAAAAGATTGATTAATTTGATTCATTTGTAGAATCAAATCATTGATTTCAGAACCAGATGATTTATTAAATTCTATCGATTCACGTATGAGGTTCAATTGGCTAAGTGCTTCTCTTAACTTATCATCAATATATGCTGTAATTGAATTCGATATTTCCAAGTTACGCTCTACAGCGACATTAATAAAATAATTAGTGAGACTATTTGAAACCAAAAGCCATGCTAAAAAAAGCGAAACAAAAATGGAAATAAAACCCAATGCAAAGAGTGTTTCAAATAGTCTCGGCGTTCTTTTTTTCATGGTTGTACCATTTCAAATTTCCCGTCTCGAATCTGAAACAAATTGATATTTCTTGTCGCATCACCATATTCATCGATTATCAAATCCCCAAACACTCCATAGTAACTATTGTTTTTAGTAATCGACTTTTTTATAACCATAGGATCACTTGATCGAGATGATTTAATTGCATAAGCGACCAGCATAACTGACTCGTAAGCCATAATGGCACTGAATGTGGGTTCCGTGCCAAATTTGTTCCGAAACTTTGTTTTAAAACTCAAAAAATCAGGGTTTATTGAGTCTAATTGAATATAATTGACTCCATAATAGTCTTCGACTGATTTTCCGCCTTTAATTATTAAATCATTGGTCATAGCCCAAGCGGGTAGAAAGACTTTTGGATTATAGGAAAGTAGACTAGAATATTGAGCAAATGTCGCGACAATGTCTCCAGATGCAATTATTAGTAGCCCATCAACTTTTTGCTCTCTAAAATCAGCAACCAATTGACCGTAATTCAATTCTTCATTGAGATCAAAACCAATATTGGCTACTACTTTGGTCTTACTATTTATTACACTGTCATTTATTGCTTGTATAAAAGTATTTGCAAACAACATGTTATTCTTGGAATAAAGAATTCCAAGATTAGCGATACCTAATTTAATGATTGTCTCTGATAACAAGTTTGCTTGAGTTAAATTGCTGGGAATGAGTCGAATAAAATGATCATCTAACATAGATAATTCATCCTTGGCAATAGTTGGACTTATCATTAATACCTTTTTTTCATTAATAAATGGTACCGTATCCAAAGCAACACTACTAATCATATGTCCAATAATTATGTTGCATCCAGCAGCTATAAGTTCTTTATCGACTTTCAAAGCCTGCTCTGGATTATTTTGATCATTTTTAACAATAAGTTCGAATTCTTGTCCATTTATTCCGCTTTGGCTATTGATATCGTCAACTGCAAGCAGTGCTCCATACATACCATCAATCCCAAGATTAGAACCACTTCCAGATAATCCACCAGCAAAACCGAGCTTAATGGTTTGTTTAGAAGATGCACATGCCGAAAAAAGTATCAGACTCACAATTAGTGGATATAAACAAAACTTCAGTTTCATTGTTACAATTTTCCTTTACTAATTGAATTTCAGTTTAATCTCAAAGTTGTTCTCAATAGAGAAACATAATAAACACGGAATGACATTTTGAAGAATTGGAAAATTTACGTTATTAATAACCCTCTTTGTGTTCGTTACTTTTTTTTATTATACTCTAAAACTTGATTTTAGTGATTAAAGTGAATAAAATAGAATCCTAAATTAATCTTGTAGCTAATCTTAATTAATATTGCTAAATTTCCTTCAGCACCACAGTCAAATAATTTTGCACAATTAAGACATGGATAGATGCTTGAAATAATGGAGATCTATATCTTTTCCAAGATGCGGTAAATTGTTCAAAAGTCAATAATCCAAGATTTATTACACCCTCACAAACTAAATTGATCAACCATCTGGTATAAAGTGACCTATGTCGATTCTCAAAGAAAGGAAAATCAAATAGATAAAAGATATTGAATTCAAATCGTCATTTATTGAATCATTTGTTCTTTGATTTTAAGTGATAAAATCTGTTTAAATGCTGTCAAATGCTGTTTTTTTTATACTTTTAGAGATCAAAAATGCTAAGTTGAATAAGGGTTTATCAATATTTAGATTTCGAAATGTACTCAAAAGTGCTAAACTAAAAAAGGAGATTTAAATGAAAAAGAACAGGGTCTTCTTGTTTATTACACTAAGCGCAGTTACCTTCCCCCTCTTTCTGGTTTTCTTCTTTGCACAATTACCGGAAAGTGTCCCAATGCAGTTTTCGTTGACAGGTAAAGTCAATTGGAGCCTGCCGCTGAATGTTGCACTTTTTGCTTTTGTTGCTTTTTTTGTTGTATTTGTTGGACAAGTTTATTTTAGATTCAGAAAAGATGAATCTTATCCCATCAAAGACAGTGTCGTCGCAATACTTTTGCCTTTTATGTTTATTGCCATCCTCGTCTTTGCCATGATCATCACATAAGGAGCCACCATGATCGAAATCAAATCCGTCAGTAAAACGTATTCAGGTAAAGTTAAAGCCGTTAATGACTTGTCATTGATCATTCAACCAGGAGAAATCATTGGATTTATTGGACCCAATGGAGCTGGTAAAACAACCACCATCAAAATGATGACCGGTATTTTAAGACCCGATTCTGGAACCATCACCCTTAATGGGATTAACATTCAAGAAAGACCTTTGGAAGCCAAACGTCAATTTGGATATGTCTCTGATAATCCGGATTTATTTCTGCGCTTAAAAGGCATTGAGTATCTTAATTTTATGGCCGATATTTATGATGTTCCCGTGGCGGATAGGCGAGTACGGATCGATAAATTCGCTGCGATGTTTGAGATGACTTCTGCATTAAGCGATAAGATCCTGTCCTATTCTCATGGGATGAGACAGAAAATTATATTGATGGGTGTTTTGATTCATGATCCTTCGATTTGGATCTTGGATGAGCCTTTAACTGGTTTGGATCCTCAATCCGCATTCTCATTAAAAGAAATCATGAAAGTTCAGGCCTCTTTAGGTAAAACAGTCTTCTTTTCGACCCATGTCTTGGAAGTAGCTGAAAAGTTATGTACCAAAGTTGCCATCATCAATAAAGGTCAGATTCTATTCTACGGAACTTTAGAAGAACTCAAGAAGGGAAATGCGGGCAAATCCTTAGAAGACATCTTCTTAGAGGTTACCTCTCATGCGTAGTTTTTGGGCTCTTTTTGTTGCGACACTTAAAAACACATTAAGTTTAGTAGAGTCCAGTAAAAAGAAATCCATATGGACACGTCTTTTGCCTGCCTTTTTAGTGGTAGCCTTTATTCCGACTTTGTTCAGCTTCTATGCATTGGCTGAAGAAGCTCTGAAGTTATTGATTCCCATTCAACAATCAGGTGTCATATTAGGGTTGATGTTGACAGCGATGTCACTGATGATCTTCTTTTTGGCAATCTTTTTGATACCTGCTGTTTTCTATTTTTCAAAAGATGTTGAAATACTGTTGAGCCTACCTTTAAAAGCACATACGATCGTAGCTGCAAAACTAGGTGTCAGTTTGATTTATGAATACCTAAGTGTTATTATGATCGGTTTTCCAATCTTAGCCGCCTACATCATCAATGTTCGTCCAGAGCCGATGTTTTATGTGATTACTTTGGTCGTCTTGATTTTTGCACCGTTGATTCCTTTGATTTTAGCAGGACTCATTGTCATGGTTGTCATGGCGGTTATTCCTAAAGCTAGAAATCGTGATCTGTTTAATTATCTAAGTGGTTTTGTTGCGTTGGCTTTTGCGATTGGAATCAATGCAGCGATTGGTTCGATCGTCACCATCGATTCACAAAGCATGATCGACATGTTGGTCAAAGGTAATAATTCATTGACTTCAATCTTTGGGTATTTGATCCCAAGTATTCCTTTTGCGATCAAAGCCATGGTTGAACTAAGTATCGTTAACTTGGGCATCACTTTGTTGATTGCAGCTGGATTTGTTGGAGTTTTCCTTGTGGTTTCTGACTTGGTCTATTTCTCAACAGCAGTTGGGGTCAATGAAACTGGGGCATCTAGAAAAGCACTTAAAAGCAAAGATTATGCCAAGATGACCCTGAGTTCAAATCCTGTTATCACTTATACCATCAAAGAATTGAAGATAATGATCCGTACACCCATTTATCTTCTCAACAACATCGCAACTGTCTTCTTGATGCCAATTATCATGATGATTTCTATTCTTGGTGGTGTTGGAAGTCAGGATGAAGTGATTGTTATGATCAACTCTATTCCTTGGGATGATCCAGATGTATTGGCTTATGTTTTAGCCGCTGGGGCAGCCATTGGGCTCTTCATGAGCGCTATAAATATGATTACTGTCTCTGCGATTTCTCGTGAAGGAGCACATGTTTACTTCATGAAGTATATTCCGATGTCTTATTTTAATCAAATCCAAGCCAAGGTATATAGTGGTTTGATTATCAGTTTCTTTGGGATCTTGTTTATGTTGATTCCGTTTGGAGTCTTATTGGGAATTCCTCCATTTAGTTTATTTTTAGCCTTCTTAGCTGCGATTTTAAGTGGTTTATTGATCAATTATATTGGGATCATCGTAGATATGATCCATCCCAAACTTGTTTGGGAACAAGAAGCTGTTCCAGTCAAACAAAACATCAACTCAGCATTCACCTTGATTCCCGCGATGGGATTAGGAGCTGGTCTTTTCTTTAGTGTCGGATGGTTTGATCAGCCGATGTGGTTTGCCTTTACTTTATTCATCACCTTTTTCATCTTAGATGTTTTTGCGATCATCATCGCCAAGAAAACCTGCAAAGTTGCATTTGATCAAATGTAAGTCTTGTATTTAAATCACAGTCGTTTATAATACATAGTATAAAATAGTTCAATGATATGAACTATTTTTAATGGGAGAACTATGAAAGAACTGATCGATGCTTTACAGCAATTTTTATATCTTAATCGTCCAAGTCGCAATACAGGTGATTTAAGTGTTGGAGAACGCATGGTCATGATGGCTTTAAGTAGGCATTTACCTATCGATAAAAAAAGCATGTTGCCTTCTGAACTAGGAATACATCTCGGTCTTTCCAGATCAGCTGTAACTCCCCTTTTAAATAGTTTAGAAGCTAAAAACTATCTTAAGCGAGAAGTAAATCCACATGATCGTCGTCAAATCCTAATTATTCCTTTTTCGGATAAAATGAACTTTCATGAGAAAAGACAACATCAAATTGAAAAGAATCTTTCTGTTTTAAGTATGGAAGAACAGAAACAACTGTTAGATCTCATCGATAAACTCAACAGTTATACTACTGAAACCAGAGAATCTAATCCATGATCAAGATGTATGGTTACTTAAAACATACTTGGTGGCAAGCATTATCAGCCATCACAGCGTTAACCATGAGGGTTATGGCAGATTTATCTTTGCCTGACTACATGATGCGTATCATCGATAATGGAATTGTTCTAAAAGATATGGATTATGTCATTAGGACAGGGACATCGATGTTGATGGTGGCGATATTGGTCGTTGTTTTGTTTTTCACTTCAAATTTCTTGGCTTCATACATCGGCTCACGAGTCGGAGATCTGATCCGTAAAGATATATTTAAAAAAATTGAAAGTTTCTCTCTGGTAGAATTCGATCGTTTCTCTACCGCTTCTTTGATTACCCGTTCAACCAACGATGTTCAACAGGTCCAACACATCATGGCCATGTCTTTTCGTATCTTATTGGCAGCTCCTTTAACTGGCATTGTCGCACTAATAAAAGCAGTTGAATTGACTCCGAGCTTAAGTTGGATCTTTATGGTGATCTTTCCGATCATGTCGATCGCAGTTATCTTGATCATCGGTATAACTTCGCCAAAGTTTGAAAAAGTCCAAAAATTAACTGACAAACTAAATTTGATTGCGCGTGAAAGTTTGAGTGGAATTAGAGTCGTCAGAGCCTTTAACGCCCAAAAAACACAAACCGAAAAATTCCAAACCGTCAATCAAGCTGTTTACTCCAACAATGTGACCTTAATGCGGATCATGAGCTTTATGGATCCCGTCATCATGATCTTTATGAGTTTTACGACGCTTTTGATTCTGTATACTGCCTCTGATAGAATCAGTGCTGGGATGATGCAGATCGGTCAAATGATGGCATTTATGCAATATACATCTCAGGTATTGGCTTCCTTCATCAACATGACCATGATTTTTACCATGTTGCCTCGTGCTATGGTCAGTGCTCGACGCATTAGAGAAGTATTGGATACACAACCTATGATCATCGATCCACAAATTCCATTGTCTTTTGAACCCACCAAAAAAGGTGAAATCGTCTTTGATCGGGTTTCTTTTAGATATCCCAAAGCCAACGAAGATGTTTTAAATGAAATCTCATTTACCGCAAAACCTGGAACAGTTACCGCATTTATTGGTTCCACTGGCAGTGGTAAAAGTACTCTGATCAATCTTATTCCACGACTGTATGATGTCTCAAAAGGGTCTATCTTGATCGATGGGGTCGATATTCGACAAGTCGCTCAAAAAGACTTACGAGCCAAAATCGGTTATGTACCTCAAAAAGGCATGCTGCTTTCTGGAACAATAGAAGATAACCTATTATTTGGGGCACCAGAAGCCTCACATGAAGTCGTAGAACACGCTGCTAGTATTGCCCAAGCATCAACCTTCATCCATGAAAAAGAAGATCAGTACCTGTTTAAATTGGCTCAAGGAGCAACTAATCTTTCGGGTGGACAAAAACAACGTTTGTCGATTGCCAGAGCTTTGGTTAAACAAGCAGATGTCTATATCTTTGATGATTCATTTTCAGCCCTAGATTTTAAAACCGATGCGGCATTAAGAAAAGCTTTACACAAAGAAGTTGGTGAAAGCACCTTATTTATCGTGGGTCAACGAGTCAGTACCATCATGAATGCGGATCAAATCGTTGTCTTAGAAAAAGGAAGAATCGCTGGAATCGGCAAACACCGAGACTTACTAAAAACCTGTCCTGTTTATTACGAGATCGCCTCTTCACAATTAAGTCAGGAGGAACTCGCATGACCAGCGGCCATGGACCTATGATGGCGATGCGGACAACCGTCGTCAAACCTAAAGACTTCAGTAAGACTGTTAAACGCTTGATTCGCTTTACCTCCCCTTTCATGTTTCAAATGACACTGGTCATCGTGATGGCCATGGCCGGTACGATCTTTGCGATCATTGCCCCAAAACTTGTTGGAAACATTACGTCCAAAGTTGCGGAAGGTTTGTATCAAATTGCTCAAGGTGTACCAAATGCTAAGATCGATCTAGATTATGTCAATTCGATCATTAATTTACTCGCTTTGCTATATTCTGGTCATGCCTTATTTACGTATCTTCAATCCTATGTCATGGTTAAAGTCACTCAAAAGATCACATTTAATCTGCGACTGTTAATTACCGAAAAAATAAATCATTTGCCTTTAAAATATTTTGATACAGAACCCATTGGGGATGTCTTATCCAGGATCACGTATGATGTTGATACGATTGCCCAGTCTTTTCAACAATCTGTAACACAGTCAATAACCGCATTGACGACTGTCATTGGGATCTTGTTTATGATGTTTTCGATCTCATTTGAAATGACGCTTATTGCACTGATTTCATTGCCTATCAGTTTATTTATGGTAACTCGAATCGTTAAGATCGGACAGAAATACTATCGAGCTAGAACCAGAACTTTAGGCATGTTAAATGGTCATATCGAAGAATCGTTTGCGAATCATCCGATCATCAAAGTATTTAATGGGGAAAATCAACAAACCCAAGCCTTTGAAAAATTATCGACCAAGTTCTTTCTAGAAAGTTGGAAATCAGAAAGTTTTTCAGGCATGATGATGCCCATCATCAGTTTGGTATCCAATCTTTCCTATATTGCCGTCAGTGTTTTAGGAGCAACACTTGTGATTCAAGGACAACTTCAAGTCGGTAGCATCCAAGCTTTCATCCAATACATTCGTAACTTTTCAGCACCGATCAATCAAGTTGCCAATATAGGAACTGTTCTACAATCCACGGTTGCTTCAGCTGAACGTGTCTTTGAATTTGTTGATCAGCCTAATGAAGCAGAAGATCAGGTTGGCACACCTTGCCCTGAAGTTACTGGCGCTGTTTCATTTAGAAATGTTGACTTTGGTTATTCTGATGACAATATCTTCATCAAAAACCTCAACATTGAGGTTAAACCAGGTCAACGCGTCGCCATTGTAGGTCCTACTGGGGCAGGCAAAACAACCCTTATCAATCTTCTGATGCGTTTCTATGATGTCAAAGGTGGAAGCATTGAAGTCGATGGGATCGATATTCGAACTCTATCACGATATGATCTTAGAAACATCTTTGGGATGGTCCTACAAGATACTTGGTTGTTTAATGGATCCATTCGTGAAAACATCAAATTTTCAGATCCAAAAGCCACCGAAGAACAAATGCTTATGGCTGCAGATTCTGCAAAAGTCGATCATTTTGTACAAACTTTACCTGAAGGCTATGATCTTTTGATCAACGAAGAAGCCAACAACATTTCCTCTGGTCAAAAACAACTCTTGACGATTGCCAGAGCTTTCATGTCAAATCCTTCTGTTTTGATTCTGGATGAAGCGACGTCATCTGTAGATACCCGGACTGAAGTGCTCATCCAAAGGGCCATGGAAAAACTCATGGGCAACAAAACTTCTTTCATCATTGCTCATCGTTTATCGACGATAAAAGATGCTGATCTGATCTTGGTCATGAATCATGGTGCCATCATTGAACAAGGCACCCATGTATCTTTGATGGATCAAAAAGGATTTTACACTTCACTTTACTTAAGTCAATTCGAACCAGAAAGTTAATTCATCGATCAAGGGTTTATATGAATATAATCTGGTTGATGAAAGCAATTCTTTTCGCTTAATGAAAATAAACAAATACAGGCGCACTACCCCAATCCTAGCCCATTTGTTTTCGATCGAAGCTAAGATATTGCCCATCACCATGGATACACCACAGAGACATCATAATACCCAAAACTAAAAACTCTTTCGAGCTTTAGCTTTTGGTTCTTATTCGTAACGTAAGGCTTCCACAGGTTCTAATAGACTGGCCTTATTGGCAGGATAAATTCCAAAGATAAGACCAATAGAAATCGAGAACAATAAGGCTAAGACAACCGTATCCAAGCCAATCGTCACTTTAAAGTCACTTAGGGCTGAAATCAAGAAAGCTCCCATATAAGCAATTCCTAAACCAATCAATCCTCCTAATAAGGTAATGATCACGGCTTCAATCAAGAACTGAAGCAAGATCTGTGAGCGTTTTGCGCCTAATGCTTTTCGAATCCCAATTTCTCGAGTTCTTTCACGAACGGTCACCAACATAATGTTCATGATTCCAATTCCACCAACCAGAAGTGATATAGAGGCTATGCCTGCCAATAAACTCGTCAAGAGACTCATCAAGGTATCCATGATCCCTAAAATCTGAGATTGACTAAAGGCTCTATACAAGGAATTAGAAGGCAACACAGAGTCTAAATAGGCTGATACTTTCGCTAAAGTCGTATTGACTGAGGCTTCAGTAACCGAAGTAATGTAGTAAGTGGTCATAAAGGCACGGCTTGAGAACAGATTCAATGCATAATCATAGGAAATATACACCAACATATCATTGTCGCCTGAGAAATTTTGACCTCGAGCACCAACTTCGCCAATGACTTCAAACGGAACCCCATTGATGACCAAGGTTTTTCCAATCGGATCGGCTCCAGCAAACAAACTGTCAGCGATTTTTGAACCAACAACGGCGACTGGATAATTGCTTTGAATGTCGAGTTTATTTAAGAAACGACCTGAGGTCATCGTTAATGATGACACATAATCATAATCCTCATTGACTCCACTGATTGTCACTTCTGTATTTACCCCATTGATGGAATAACTGACAGGACGTTGAACCATTGGGCTGTAATATGCAATTTTAGCACTTTCTTTGATTTCATCCATCCAGATCGAAGGTAAGACCCCTATTGGATCAGAAACACTCACAAAGATCAAATTCGATCCGATACTGCGAATCTGTTTTTCAGCTTCTGCTTTCGCACTGTTGCCTAATGACAACAATAAGATAACGCTGCTTACGCCGATCACAACACCTAAGGTTGTCAATAATGCCCTGATCTTATGCGAAGTAACAGAGCGCCAAGCAATCGAGAAGTACTCTTTAAACATCGAAGTCCTCATACCGGGCATCGCTTTCAACGAGTCCGTCTTTCAGACGAATGATTCGTCTTGCATGTTGGGCAATGGCCATATCATGCGTAATTATGATGATGGTCTTGCCTTGCTGATTCAACTGTGACAATAAACTTAATACTTCTTGGCCTGTTTTAGAATCCAAAGCGCCAGTCGGTTCATCAGCCAATATGATCTCAGGATTGTTGGCCAAAGCTCGCGCAATCGATACACGCTGTTGCTGACCCCCTGATAATTCGGTTGGTTTGTGATACATGCGATCACCTAGTCCAACTTGAGTCAACAATGCTTTTGCTGTTTGTTCGCGCTCTTTTCGATGAACTCTCGCATAGGTCAATGGAATCAATACATTCTCCAAGGCCGTAAAACTAGGTAATAGGTTAAATTGCTGAAAGACAAAGCCAATCGAGGTATTTCTAATTCCAGCTAAGTCATTCTCATCATATTCATTGATCATTTTTTGATTGAGTTTATAGGTTCCGTCCGTCACGATATCCAAACAACCTAGAATGTTCATCAAGGTTGATTTACCGCTGCCTGACGGACCAACGATCGCAACAAATTCACCCTCTTCAATCTCAAATGAGATCCCATCTAGAGCTTTAACCAACACATCACCCATATGATAGTGTTTGGTCACCTTCGAAAGACTAATCATTGTTTCTTAACCCAGCAAAGAAGCCTGTAGGTGCATCAGTGGGCAATATAACGACTTCTTTATTTTCTAGACCTTCTCCGATGACTTGGACGACGTTGATGTCTGCGACCCCAACAGTAACTTCAATATAGAAAGCAGATTGCGACTTCTCAACATTTTCTAGCCATGCTTTTTCAAGTAGGTAGTATTTTCCGCTCTTTTCAATCAAAGCTTCAACCGGTACCACTAAAATATCGCGATTGGCACTGATTTCTATTTTTCCACTTCCAGTCATCCCTAAAAAGATCGGATGATCGGCTTTATCGAAACTGACAGTAACAGTATAGGTCGTATAATCCGCAGTCGTGTTCCCAAGATAATTGATGTCGGTAACTTTACCTTCAACGTTGATTTTCAAGGCATCTATATAGACTGAGGCCACTTGATCTAAAGTAATCTTCGAGATGTCTTTTTCACTGATTTGGACACTCATCTGCAGTTTTTCTGCATTTGAAATCACCCAACCATTGTTGAAAGAACTTGGAACTTGGGTAACGATCCCACTGACTATAGATTCGATGAGACGTGTTTGGCCTATCATATTGACATATTTTCCTAAGTCTGTTCCATTGACCACTTTATCACCTAAACCTACAGTGTTCGAAGACAAAGAACCCGTAAAGTTATACTCTGTTGTTTCTGCAGAAACAATCTTACCTTTCGCAAAGCTATAGATCATCAGATCGCTTTTTTCGATTCTGTAGATTTCCGCAGAGTCGACAAGGTTCTTCATGGCTCGATTACGTAAGTTATTGAAACCTACAAATCCAACAAGCACAAGCAAGGCAATAATGCCCCAGATGATAAACAAGCGTTTTGATTTCCTTTTCATTTTAGAAATTCCTTCTCCAAATAGATGGACGTTTTATTCAATAAGCGAATCAAGGTTTTCGTATCTTCTTGACCCAAATCCTCAACAAGACCATTCAATGCTAATCCGAAACAAGCTTTAGTTTGATTGACAGTTTCTATTCCTTTTGGACTTAAATAGACATTGATGATTCTGCGATCACTGTGATCAAGTTCACGCTGTACATACCCAAAATGTTCAAGCCTTTTGACAAATTGCGTCGCAGCAGCTGCAGTGACTCCCAAAGCTTCTTTCAATGCGGAGATCTTAATACTGCCTCCTTGTGCAACTTCATCGAAATGCATTAAAAGAAACAAAGGCTTATCATCCGTATTGAACACTTTACGCATGTGTTTTTGAGCTCGTTTGATGTTATCCATAGCCATGGATAACTGTTGTGATAAAGGTTGATCTACCATAAAACTCCTTTCAAGGTGAGATAATTGTTAAGCGAGTTAAGTATATCACTCGTTTTATCGACATACAAGAAAAAGGACCGCAAAGGGTCCTACTTAAGATGAATGATCTTTTCCCACGTGAATTCTTGTTCTTCACGACCGAAATGTCCAAAATTACTGGTTTTTCGATAGATGGGTCTTAATAAATCAAGTTCTTTGATGATGTTTCCTACCGTAAAGTTGAAATTGCGATCGACGATCTGTGCGATCTCTTCAACTGGTTTTTTTTCGGTATTGAACGTATTGATGTAGACCGATAAAGGATCTTTCATCCCAATCGCATAAGAGACTTGAACTTCACAACGATCTGCTAGTCCATTGGCGACGATGTTTTTTGCGACATATCGACAATAATAAGCAGCACTACGATCGACTTTAGACGGATCTTTGGAACTGAAACAACCCCCTCCGATTCTGCCTGATCCACCATAGGTATCCACGACGATTTTACGACCTGTGGTCCCTGAATCTCCATAAGGTCCTCCAATGATGAAGTCCCCTCCTGGATTGATGATGGCTTCAAAATCACTAGGATCGATCCATTTAGGATCGATGGTCTTATCGATGACTTCTTGACGAATGAGTTTTTGTAGTTCAGGTAATTTTAATGAAGCATCATGCTGAGTCGATACAACGACTTTGGTGATCTTAACAGGTTTATCATCTTCATATAAAACAGTGACTTGTGTCTTACCATCTGGTTTGATGCGATCATCTTCACGTTTAAAGTCTGAGAGGCGTTTAGAAAGCTTATGGGCTGTGTCTATCGCAAGTGGCATATAGTTAGGGGTATCTTTACAAGCATAGCCAAACATGATGCCTTGGTCTCCTGCAGCAACTTCATTACCCAAAACAACTTTACTAAAGATGTCTTTGGATTGTGATCCAACCAAAACGAATACTTTAAATTCATTGGTATAACCAATGTCATGTAACACCTTTTTTGCAATCGATGCGAAATCAATTGTTGGATCAAATCCTTCTGGTAAATGATCGATATTAAGATTGGCATATAGATTCTGTTCCCCATAAACGATGACGATATCATCTTTGATTGTCGCTTCTACAGCCATCTTCGCATGTTTGTTTCTGCTTAAAGCTTCATCCAAGATCGCATCTGCGATTTGATCGCAACACTTATCTGGATGTCCATCTGTAACGCTTTCTGATGAAAAATAGTATTTTCTGCTCATATGGTTCCTCCTTATAAAAAACCCGTCTTAATCCACTCAAGAAGGGTTCACGTGTCAATAGGTCCCTCATCGGTGTTAGCGGAACCACCTTGCGTAATGCAGGTTGGCGTGAGGTAATGCGAGCTAACTCTCTACCTCAACTCTGGATAAGACAGGATAATTTAACCATAATCAGATGCATTTCGCAAGTCAAAGTCCTTATTTTGATCAATCTTCATCAGGTTGGCTTTATTTTTGGACAGTTGGGAGCTTTGTTCAAGCTAAGGATGAAGATTTAAAAGTGTAAGTCCTTGATTAAGATGAGTTTGTTGAATCAACCGTTGCATGCTTTGGCAACGTTGAACTTGCTTCATCAAAGATCGTCTTCCGATACCCAACACCAATGACGATCCATCTTTGAAGTTCACGATCGACTCTAACTCTTTTGACTTGATCGCTTGAACTTGCGAGGCATTGATCCAGTAGCATTCACTAAGCTGAGGACTTAGGGTTGGAAAGAAATAGATTTGATGAAAAGGATCGATCAGAATGGGTATCTTTTGTTTGACACTCAACATTTTTTTAAACGCTGCATAGGATCCTGAAGCACCTAAACCATAGGCATTGGCCCATGTCTCAAGCAAAGTCAATGGTTTACCAAACAACCTCTTGTTTTCTAAACCAATGATCAAGGTGATTTGATTAAGTGAATCATACTTTAAATAATTAACATGGCGCATACCTTCTTCTACTACGATAAAGCTTAAAATTCCTAAAAAAAAAACGGCTAGATTTCTCTAACCGCAGCAATTCCCTTCACATGTTGTTTCTTCTTCGACTTCTTTACACTCACAACCTTCATCGCCTTCTTTACACTCACAACCTTCGTCGCCTTCTTTACATTCACAAGCTTCATCGCCTTCACCGCAAGAACAGCCGTCTTCGCATCCGCAGTCGTCTCCACAACCACACGCTTCACCATGTTGATGTGCGAGTTGTTGTTCATAGACGAGGGTATCGATGACGATGGCTTCGATTTCGATCTTAGCTCCTTTTGGTAAAGCAACGACTTGAACTGCTGAACGAGCTGGATAAGGATCTGAAAAATAGGTCGCATAAATCTCATTCATCGCTTGGAATTCACTCAAATCCGTTAAAAACACAGTGGTCTTAACGATATGGCGCATCTCAAGATTCATTTCAGCCAATGTAGCTTCCATGTTTTTTAGGACTTGATAAGCTTGTTCTTGGATATCGCCTTCAACCAATTTACCTTCTAGATCCAGCGGAAGTTGTCCACTGAGATACACGAAATCACCCAGTTTTACGGCTGGTGAATAAGGTCCGATCGGCTTATAAACATTAGGGGATGCAAATGATTTTGTAAACATGGTGCTCCTTTTACCACTCTTTGTAGTATTCGATTTCTTCCTGAATGATCTTCTTCTTACGATGACGTATGAATAAACCTAAATTCAGGATGAGCGCAAATGCCACACTTAAGATGATCAAGAATGCAGACATTACGTCGTTCAGATTTTCAATCATGGCTTTACCTCGTCATTTATTATACGCATCCAACTCATATCTTTCAATCCGAATACTCATTAAAACACATTCTCAAGAAAGTAATGAAAAGTAGGATCATTAAACCAAGTGAACCTATGAGTTCAAACATCGCAAAGAATCTGACATTGTTTAAGATCGCTAAAGTATCAAAAGACTGCATCCCAAAAAGCATCACATATGCCAATCCCGCATTGATTAATAGTTCTAAACCCACCACGATTCTTACGATGATGTGTGTTTTATAGCCTCTTGCTTTAAAACACAAAAGAATGCCTAAACCTAAGAAGACCCAATCTTCAATATGAATGGCACTAAACAACGCACTAAATTGAAGTCCGTAATCTAAATATATCGCACCCCATCTACTCATCAAGGTCGCATCTTTTAATTGGGTTAAGATGGTCAATTGCGATATGGACTCGATTTTTGTTAAAGGATAGGCAAAAGCGATCTGGTTTTTAAGGATCCACCAGGCACTTAAGATGAAGATCCCATAGATCAACACCATTCGTTGATGTCTAGAATCTAACCAATCCAACACACTGTTCATTGGTTTAACCAGTCTTCGCCTTTCAGAAATTCTACTGTTGATAAATCTGGAAAATCAAGTTGTCTGAGCACCTCATAAATGACGATGGCGACACTATTGGAGAGGTTGAGACTTCTGGCTGTCTTAACCATTGGAAGCCTTAGACAGCGCTCTAAATGGGCTTGTAGGATGGCTTTGGGTATGCCTGTGCTTTCTTTCCCAAACATCAGGTAAATATCATCGTTTACTGCTTTGAAATCAATTTCATATGGGGTCTTTTTCCCATAACGAGTGATGTAGAAAAGATCATGAGGATGTTGAAGTTTGAAGTCATCAAAGTTCTCATACACAAAGTAAGACAAATCATCGATATAATCCATCCCGCTTCTTCGTATACGTTGTTCATCCAACTTGAACCCCAAAGGCTTGATCAGATGTAACGTCGCCCCTGTCGCAACACATGTCCGCATGATGTTGCCTGTATTTTGTGGGATCTCTGGTTCGTATAAGACAATGTGGATCATAGGTGATAGTGGATATACGCCAATATGGCAAAGTGGATTGGATAGTAGGCATAATAGAAGTACTGATTGGCCTTATAGACAAGACTGGTCTTGTTTTTGGGAACTTTATAAATATACAAGGCTAATGGGATCAAAGCTAAGACCGCGAATATTTGAGGGAAACTACCAGTCAAACTATAGATGCCTCTACTGAAGATCTGCGGTAAATTACTCCAATACGTAGAGTCATTGATCAATCTTACGATCAGCCATTGGAAACTAAACAAGAAGGTCAATAAGGTAAAAGCTCCAAACTGTTTAAGTTTTTGATCATGGAAAACATAAAAGATGACCAAGGTCACGATCCCATAGGCCCCATAATCAACGCCACCCATCTCTGCGATAGTTGCCAATATTCCTAGCCCAACGATGGATAAGAGGATGTCCTTTTTTTGATCGATGATCCAAAAGGCAAACCAACCTAAGATAAACAAGAATAAAATATTATAGAATCCTCTTTGTCCAGCCGCATAGATCAAACCATGACCTAAGATGGCAAAGATACTTAAACGAATCAACAGGGCTTTTCGATCATGTGAGAATCGATAACTGATCGCAAACAAGTAGGTAAAGATCGGATAAGCTATTCTGCCAATGATGCGTAATTCTCGTATTTCAGGAAACAAGAAATATCCAACATGATCAATGGTCATCGTAATGACCGCAATCACTTTCAACATATTTTGATTGATGCCTTTGTCTTTTATACCTTGAAGTAAAGTAAACAAAGTTAACATGGCTAATGTAAAATGAACCGCAATCATCAAGATCAAATCAATAAAGAATCGTTCAGGGACCATATTGATCAAATTATCTGTATATGGATCTAAAAGCCATAGATCATTGGTAAACAAGACTTTATGAAAAGCTGTCCAGAAGGCATCAAAATCGATGATCGCAAAAGCAGCTAAGGCAACAATAATCGATCCTAAACCAATCGATACCCATTTTAAGCCAAACTGTAGGATCGAAATCGTGGATTTACGATTAAAGGCAATCAAGGCAAATATATTTATTAAGGCAAAAATCAGCAATATGTTTCTTAGTTGTATCACATTGAGATATAAGATCCTGACATCCAACATATGATGGATTTCTTTTTGATTAAAGAAAGGTTGAACTGTCCCATTGACTTCGACTTCTACGATCATATCTTCTCTTTTACCTGAGGTATAATCCAATAAAACTTCAGTTGCGATCATAAGATCTTGAGAAGAAACCCCAATTTCTTCTGCGGTGTCGCGTGATGCGTATTGTTCAACATAAAAATCTAAATTAAACCCTGTTAATTGAAGTGCACTTAAAATCAAAACGATCCATATGATCACGCCTAACGCAATAGCGTTTACTTTTTCTACTCGTCTCATAACTTTCCCTTTCCGATTAAGATCTTGACGGCACTTCTGAAGGCTTGACCTCGATGAGATACTTTATTTTTATCTAAAGTACTCATTTGGGCATAGGTTTCATTAAAACCTGAAGGAATAAAGATGGGATCATAGCCAAATCCATTAGATCCTTTTTGAGCATAAGCGATATGCCCTTCCATGATCCCTTCACAACAAATTATATCAGTATTCTCAAGGTGTGGTTTACTGCCTTGCGGAAAAGCAATCGCCACGACACTGATGAAACGAGCACTTCGATCGCTGATGTTTTTTAAACGATCGAGGATGATTTCGTTTTTTTCTGGATATGGTGTATCTTTACCTAAATAACGGGCTGAATAAACCCCAGGTTCTTTATTCAAAGCATCAATTTCTAATCCTGAATCATCTGCCAAAGCAATCAGTCCGGTTTGTTGAGCAGCCCACAATGCCTTTAAACGAGCATTGCCTTCAAAGGTGGGTTCATTTTCTTCAGGTTCATCGGTGATGTCTAAATCATTGAAGGTCAAGATTTCAACGTCAGGATGATCACTAAGTAAGGATCTTAGTTCAATGACTTTATTTTGATTGTGGGTTGCGAGACAGAGTTTCATGATAATCCTTTTTGATCAGCGTGATCTGATTCATCCAATAACACAACTGATTTTAACGTTCCTTTACTTCCATAAATAAAGCAGGTATGTCCCTGTAATCCATCGATGCGATCGATCAAGATGAGATGCTTTACCTCATGGCCTAAGTTTAGGTTTTCTTTGATCTTATTGATTCGCATTTTATCAAAGGAATATGGGAACAAAGCTGGAGGACATAAAGTACTGTTTTTATAGTACGCATGATTGATCAACTTCCGAGCACGCACTGGATCGATGTGTTGGGATAAACCTTGATAAACAGCATGGTAGAGTGCTTGATTGGTATAGGGATGCGATAAATCTTTGATGAGCGTTCCAATGGTCCTCATCACGTCAAACGCGATCAGTTGTTCGTCTTGAAAAACAAGGTCAAGTTCTTGATTGAGTTTTTGAGTATTATACGTCTTTTCGGTCGCCAACGCTACCGCTTCCACTTCTCGGATGTCTTTATAGCTCATCCAGTGACTCTGAGTGATTTGATAAGACGCATATTTTGATGCGGTATAACCATATTCTTGGGCTTTTTCTTTTAATTCAGAGCCATATAAAAGCTTTAGGATACCCACTTGGATCTCATGAGGTTTTAGTTTGATGAGACCTTGAAAGGATTGTTTAAAAGAAGTCAGATCTTCAAAAGGCAAACCGGCAATCAGATCGACATGTTGTTTTAGATGATGGGACGAAAAGAGATCGATCAAATTCAAAAGTTTTGGTAAATTAGAAACTCGAGAGACAGCTTTTAGTGTCTTTGGATTCAATGATTGAACCCCGATTTCCATTCTAAAACGATCTTGACCTTGTGTTACAAAAAACTGAATCAGCTCTTCATCAAGTGTATCTCCTACCAATTCCACATGAAACGACATCACTTCAGGCATTGCGAGACATTGATGAGCAATTTTGAGCGCCCTAGTCTTGGAAATGTTGAACGTACGATCGAGAAATTTAACTTGTTTGACCTTTGAATTTTGGAGTTGTTTAAAGAAATCCTCCAAATACGATTCAGAAAACAAACGAACTTGACGATCCAATGATGCCATACAATAGGTACACCCATATGGACAACCTCTGGATGTTTCGACATATAAATAACGCTGCCCCATGTCCTTTTGATCTTCAGGTAAGAAATAAGGCGAAGGATATTCTTCTAATCGCTTAAGATCGACTTTGAGAATCTCTGTTTTCTCATGTGGATCACTTTGATAGCCCTGAGTGGTCTTCCCTTCTAGTTGATCCCAAAAAACAAGTTCTGTCTCACCTTTAAAGATACCATCTATACCACATTCCCATAACGGTTCAGGATGATAGGTGGCTTCAGGACCACCTGCTACGATCTTAAGAGTTGGACGTTTTTCTTTTATGGCTTTGATTAAACGGATTGAAGCATCGATATTGAAGATGTAGATGCTAATTGCTACCACATCAGGTTCATATAACAAAATATCATCCAACAGACTCAAGGGTGTCTTACAGATGCCTTCAAAGATCATGGCTTCATGATGGTGTGGTTTGGTAACCATCAACCATCTTAAGGCCAGATTCTTGTGGATATAGCTGACATTCAAACTGACCAAGGCTGTTTTCATATGCTCCTATTCTATCAAAGGACTTTGGTTAATGCTATGAAGATGTGTACTGAAACAAGCGATGACAGTATGATATGATATGGTCATGACAGATCTAAATCCACTCTTAAAGACATTCTTTAAGACAGATACTTTCACAAAAGAAAAGCTCAACAAAGGCTTGACCAACGACAATTACCTGATTATGGTTGGTGATCAACGTTTTGTTTGCCGTGTTCCTAAAGATGATGCCCACCAAATCGTTCATTTTCCACATGAAGAAAAAGCACTTGATTTGATTAAAAATGCCCAGCTGGATGTGAATACGATCTATTATGATCCAAATACAGGCATCAAAATCACAGAATATGTACCAGATTTTATGACTTTTGAAGAATATCAGGGATCTGATAAAATCAAAAGAACAGCCATCTTGATGAAACGTCTGCATGCACTTCAACAAACCATTGGTTATGATTTTGATCCCATTGCCCGATATCACCAATACAGAAGTTATGTCAAAAATGCACTAATCAATGATACTCGTGCTGCAGACATTATCGAAGCCATACATAAAATTCCTTATTTCCCTACCCTGTGTCATAACGATTGGGTCAGCGGAAACATCGGATTTACTCATCACCGCGATTATTTGATCGACTATGAATATGCTGGTGATAATGATCCTTACTTTGACGTGATGAGTTTCATTACTGAAAATAGACTAACGGATGAAGAACGCAAAGAATTCCTAAAGTCCTATTTCGATCAACCTTTAACTTCTCAAGAAATAGAGGCTTTAAAAGCCTATGAAGATTTCCATAATCTATTGTGGTGTACTTGGGCTACTATGATGTATGAAAGCAGACACTTAGAAATCTATCAAAACATCGCTCAAGATAAACTAAACCAGCTTAATGCTTAAAAATAATCTTACATAAAAAAATAGTTCCTTTCGGAACTATTTTAATCGGCTTTTGCTTCTGCTTTTGATGCAGCTTTTTTGGCTTTTTCAACCAAGGCGCTGAAACCTTTAGGATCATGAATGGCCATTTCTGACAACATCTTACGGTTGACCAAAACATTGGCCAACTTCAATGCATTCATCAATCTAGAATAACTGATGTCATTCATTCTGGCTGCCGCATTAATACGGGCAATCCAGAGTTTTCTCATTTCACGTTTAAGATTCTTACGATCTCTGTACGCATACTTTAGAGAATGCATGACCTGCTCATGAGCAGTCTTATAAATCGTATGTTTGCTTCCAAAATAGCCCTTGGCTAATTTTAATATGCCTTTACGGCGTCTTCTGGTGACATAACCACCTTTTACTCTTGGCATGTGTTACTCCTTTACCTTTGAATCAACAGCTTGATGCGCTTGAAATCTGCTTTGCTGACCAAGGTTGATTTTCTTAAATGTCTTTTCTGCTTGTGGGTCTTATTGGCTGCGAAGTGGGAAACATACGCATGGGAACGTTTCAGTTTACCGCTGCCTGTGACTTTGACACGTTTGGCCAAAGCACTTTTAGTCTTCATTTTTGGCATAGTCTGCTCCTCTATTTTGTTTTCTTCGGACTTAGAACCAATATCATGGTACGGTTGTCCATAACCGCCGGTTTTTCGATAACCGCAACTTCACTCATCTGTCTCGCAAATTCATCCATGACTTTTTGGCCCACTTCGATGTGGGTGATGAGACGGCCTCTAAAACGCATGTCGATTCGGACTTTTAAGCCTTCGGCGATCCATTCTTTGGCGTGATTGAGCTTCGTTTCAAAATCGTGGGTGTCAATGACCGGTGATAAGCGCAAAGGTTTAACTTCAGTCACTTGCTGATTCTTCTTTGCTTCTTTGAGTTTTTTCTGCTGCTCGAAGCGGTATTTTCCATAGTCCATGATCTTACAGACCGGTGGAACGGCATTCGGTGCAACACAGAAAAGATCCAAACCATAATCATACGCTTTCTCAAGAGCTTCACGGCGCATCAGATGACCTAATTGTTCTCCATTAGGGCCGATGACCAACACTTCTTTAAAGCGAATGTTTTCATTCACCAATTCATCATTTACAGGTCGTTTTGTGATATAAAAGTCCTCCATTTTCAAATAAAAAGCGGGCTTGAATTTCCCGCTTAAAAGTACCAAAACAGTTTTGTAGCACGTACCCATGACTTAGGCCATCAGGTGAGAAGCAGGAACTTCTTCTTTCCACAGTTATTTGCAGAGTTAGTTTAACATGATTAAACTTGGGTGTCAAACAAAAGTTAACATGCTATAATTCTATACGTATCAGCGAGGTTTCTTATGAAATTAAAAAGCAGCTATTTCTTTACTTTACGTGAAAACGTTAAAGATGAAGACTCCGTTTCAGGTAATCTTTTATCCAGAAGCGGTATGATCAAGAAGAATTCTTCAGGAATCTACATGTATCTTCCGTTAGGCTATAAAGTCCTCAAGAAGATCGAACAGATTATTCGCAAAGAGATGAATGAAGCAGGTGCTCAGGAAGTCTTGATGCCTTCTTTGATTCCTGAAGAGATCTATGAGCAATCAGGCCGTAGAGCCTTGATTGGATCTTCCATGTTTGCTTTAAAGGATAGATTTGGAAAGCCTTTTGTCTTAGGTCCGACCCATGAAGAATTGTTTGTCATGGCTGCCAGTCATCATGTCAAATCATATAAGGATCTGCCTTTTAACTTATATCAGTTCCAAACCAAATTCAGAGATGAACCACGACCACGCTTTGGTTTGATCAGAGTCCGTGAATTCATCATGAAGGATGCTTATTCCTTCGATAAGGATCTTGATGGACTCGCAATATCATATCAGAAGATGGTTGATGCCTATAAAGCTTCTTTTGATCGTATGGGAATCCGTTATAAGATCGTAACAGCGGATACTGGGGTCATGGGTGGACTTTTATCGGAAGAATTCCAAGCGGTAACCGATATCGGTGAAGATCGTCTTGTGTTATGTGATCGCTGTGAATTTGCCTCCAACATTGAAGTCAGTCCTTGTGTTACAGATGAACCAGTTCTTGAAGATCTAAGAGAAATGAGTGAACTATATACGCCAAATGTTGGGAAAATCAAAGATTTGGTAGATAATTATCAAATCTCTGAAGATAAGATGACCAAATCTATGATCTATATGATCGATAAACAAGCAGTCTTAGTGATGGTAAGAGCCGATGATGAGATCAATGAAGTAAAACTACAAAAACTATTCAGTGCTAAAACTGTAGAGTTAGCCAATAACGAAGTAGTAGAAACAATTTCTCACGCAAAAATTGGATATGCAGGACCCATTGGGATTTCAACTAAGATCATTGCGGATCATCGCATTAAAACCATGTCCAATTTCTTAATTGGAGCCAACAAAACCGATGTTCATTTCCAAAACGTCAATGTTGGACGCGATTTCCAAGTCACCCAATTTGCCGATATTCGAAACATCAAACCTGGAGATAAATGTCCAAACTGTGGTGGAAAAATCTATTTCAACAATGGGATCGAGATTGGAAACACATTTAAACTGGGCGATAAATATTCAAAAGCTCTGGGACTAGAATATTTGGATGCGGATAACACATTACATCCAGTCGTTATGGGATCTTATGGCATTGGAACGGGTCGTTGTTTAGCCGCCATTGTCGAACAAAATCATGATGATTATGGGATCATTTGGCCAAAAGCTTTAGCACCTTATGGTGTTGCCATCGTTGTCATCAACACCAAAATTGAACTTCAAAGTTCAAGTGCAGAAACCTTATACAAAATCCTTTCTCGCGAAGGGATAGATGTATTACTTGATGATCGCGATGAACGTGCAGGTGTCAAATTCAACGATATGGACCTCATTGGTATCCCTTTACGCATCACGGTTGGTAAAACCATTGACCAAGGAAAAGTTGAAGTTAAATTGAGAAATGAGAAGGAAATTCAACTCATTGATCTTGATCAAGTCCTCCCCTTTGTCCAAAATTTCTTAAAGTAAAATAAAAGGTTGATTACATATCAACCTTTTTCATGCATGTTTCTTAGCTTCTAGTATTTCTCGGATATTTCTGGGTAGCACCAAATAAATCATCATCAAATAATCGATTAGTAAGATCAGGGATATTGACGTTACGATAATCAAGAATTTCGTAAATGAATCCAACTTAAAAGGCAAGGTCAACATGACCGCAAAGATTGGGAATGCATATATGGCGATCATATGAAAAAGATGCATTTGATTTAGATGTCGTTTAGATGATGTGGATAATTTACTAAAATCGACAATGTAGGTTATTTCAGCTTCATCCATTAGGTATATATTGCCTTTTTGATTGACCACATGTTTCCATGCGATCTTTTGTCTCATGTCCATTGTTATTTCTCTCTTTCTTCCAAGATTTGTTTGAGTTTGTTTCTAAATACAGTGTTCGTATTGATTGAATTATAGATTTGTTGATCAAGCACAGCATTTGGTCCCAAAGCACATAAACCCATGCATCCCGTTAATTCTAGTGAAATTAATCCATCCGAACTGATCGAATTGATTGGAGTATCCAACAGTGTACTGATCTTGTTGATGAGGGATTCATCCCCTTTTTGACATGACTTACAGATTAACAATTGATGTTTGGCAATAGGTTTATCTTTTAGTTGAGGAAACCATCCCAGCAACAACTTCAGTTCCGTCTCACTTAATTGAAATATTTTTTGAACCAAAGCAAATGCTTCTGAAGACACAGATCCTTTACGTACTTTTATGTTAAACAAAGCTCGCTTAGGACTTACGCCTTGATCTTTCATCTCTTGAATCCAGATTTGAAGGTCCATCAATCTTTCCTCAACAATCCAATAAGTCTTTCAGCCAAAATCACGGTGATGATCATCCAACCGGTATAGGCAAATAAGGCTGGTGTATTTAAATCAAGTTTCGCTAAATAAAGCTGATATCCAAGACCAGGTTGAACTTGACCTAACAGTTCTGCCATGACCCCAACTTTAAATCCCAAGGATACAGCCGTTTGAATGCTTTCTATTAGATGAACTCGAATCAAAGGCAATATGACTTCTCTTAATCGATGGCTATATCGTTCTGGAAACAGCTGATGCAGATCACGATATTCAGGTAATGTTGTTTCTATCGCAAGACTGATGTGACTGTATAAAACTGGAAACAGAATCAACAATGTGATGATACTGACTGTCATTTCACGTGAGAACCAAATCAAGATGATCAAGATATAGGTAATGTTGGGGATGGTCTTACTGATCAACACTAAAGGTCTAAACCAGGGTTTTAATTTTGGAAAGGATTCAGCTAATAAACTCAGCGTCAAAGCTAAAATCAAAGCGATCATTGTGCCAATAATGACCCTAAACAAACTGGCTCCCAAACTAATATAAAGTGTAGAGGTGAAAAGTTGTTGAGACATCAAAATAATGACAGATGAAAAAGACGGCAAAATGATGGCTTTATTAACCAACAATGCTGATAATTCCCAAAGCAAGGCATAAAATAGCCAAATCATTACTTTTTTCATTTCATCCATTATACCTTATCTTTAACCATGTTAAAACAGTGCCATAAATTAAAAAACGCTCAATAGGGTTGAGCGTAACTTAAGATTGAAGATCCAGTTTTTGATTTCTAAAAAAGATGAACAAATCAATACTGACCATGATGAAATTCAGAATATAGAAAGCTATAACATAATTGATTCTTCCGTTTAATAGCTTAGAAGTGATTCCACAGGCATACCCAAATAGAATCATACAAAGAAAAAACAGACTTTTACCTTTGGCGGTCCTGGCTTTATATGATTTCATAATGGACATTGGCCAAGATATCCCAAAACTTACCACCATTAATACCTCAAATATTTCAGCCATAATAACCCCCTTTCGCGTAATGTAACCACTATTTCAATATCAAATCAGCATCATCTAAGACAATATTAAACAATGCTAAGAAGGTTTTGATTTCGTCTTTGACATCACTGGCGTATTTAACATCGACATTTAGATTGGCCCAAGTTGCTTTGACGATCGCAGCTGAAGGAACACCAACCAATTCTGCCGTTAAAGCAGTGATGTCTGTTTCAACGACTGTTTTATCCGCATCGACACTTGAAACATAATCGATCATCAAGGTAATGCGTTCTTTGATTTGTTTGAGTTGTGCAGTACTGAGTCCATTCTTCACAAAAATCGCAGCTTGAGGATAATTATCATAGCCAGTTTTTGATTTCCAGGCTTCTTGTAGATCAGCGACAACACTTATTGTAATGCCTGCGGCTTTAGCGGCTACGATGGTCGCCGTTGCGACAGGTTCAGCCAATAGACCTAGTGAATAGACTTTTGCAACCAATTGACCTTTGACATCCGCAACAGAGTTAAACGGAACCTTGGTATAGGTAAAGTCCAATTGATCTGAAACATGATTTAAAACAAGTTCTGGAACTGCGTTTTGGCCAAACATCGCAAGATTCATGTTTTCAGAAAATGGCACAGCAGCATCTTTTAAGATATATAGGTTGCCCCAAGTCACAACGGCCAACAGCTTATAATCAGCATTCCCAGCTTGAATCAATTTGGATCCCAAATTGATTGGGGCAATGATGATGTCTTTACTGCCTTGAATCAAGGCGGCTGATAAAATATCGGTCCCATCTACGGATTCAACTTGATCAAAATCAGCTTTTAAAATAGGGATCAAGGCAACAGATGGGGCTCCTTTTGGAGCAAGCCAGGTGAAAGGAACTTTTTTTGCAGGAACACAAGCCGTCAAACTTAAAATCAGCACAATCAATATAAGAAATTTCTTCATTGTTTACTGTCCTTTTCGGCTTGAATGCTTGAGATAAACTCATCAAGAGGCATCGAAACAGATTCATTCTTACCATATCTTCTGACATTGACTGATGCTGATGCGACTTCTCCATCGCCAATAACCAATTGGATTGGGATTTTTTTCATTTGCGCATCACGCATACGATAGCCTAATTTTTCATTACGATTGTCAACGATGGCTCTAAACTTCAAAGCCAATAATTTATCTTTTACTGCTTCACAATAATCATGATGAAGCTCTCCATTAACACCTAAGATAGCAATTTGAACTGGTGCCAACCATAATGGGAAAGCTCCTGCATAATGTTCAATCAAGATCCCGATAAAGCGTTCAACTGAACCAAAGATAACTCTATGCAACATGACCGGGCGTTTCTTTTCTCCATCAGAATCGATGTACGTCATATCAAAACGTTCAGGCAAGTTCATGTCCAATTGGATCGTACCGCATTGCCACTCACGCCCTAAAGAATCACTGATATGAAAATCCAGTTTTGGTCCATAGAAAGCCCCATCTCCAGGATTGATCTTAAAGGACTTCCCTGCTGCTTCACAGGCCTTTTGTAGAGCCAATTCAGAGGCATCCCATACGTCGATTGATCCAATGTATTTGGACTCAGGACGAGTCGATAATTCGATCGTATACTGTAAATTAAACAGTTTATAGAAACGATCAAAGAAGTTGATGAGACGTACGACTTCACTTTCAATTTGATCAGGACGCATGTAGATATGGGCATCATCTTGAGTAAAAGTCCTGACTCTAAATAAGCCATTGAGGGCACCAGAGGCTTCATGACGATGAACCAAACCCAATTCTCCAGTACGAATAGGTAAATCTTTGTAGGAATGTAAACTATTCTTATAAACCAAGATGCCTCCCGGACAATTCATCGGTTTGATTGCAAACTTGTGATCATCAATCTCAGAAACATACATATTTTCACGATAATTGAACCAGTGTCCAGATACTTCCCAGAGATCTTGGTTCAACATGATCGGGGTCTTAATAAATTCATACCCTTCTTTCGTATGTTCTTCATACCAAAAGTTCTCAAGGATATTTCTTAAGATCATTCCATTTGGTAACCAAAATGGAAAACCAGGTCCATATTCGCTCATCATAAAGAGATCGAGTTCTTTACCCAATTTTTTATGATCGCGTTTTTTTGCTTCCTCTAGTAAATGCAGATGTGCATCCAAAGCTTCTTGGCTGTCAAAGCAGATCCCATAGACTCTTTGTAGCATTTTATTGTTGGCATCGCCTTTCCAATACGCTCCAGAAACTTTCAGCAACTTGAAAAACTTAAGTTCTTTGGTTGTGCTCGCATGCGGTCCACGACACAAGTCAACGAATTCATCCTGACGATAGGTTGAAATGATGGATCCTTCTTCCATGTTTGAAATCAGGTCCAATTTATACGGATCATCTTTGAACTTCTTTAAAGCTTCTTGCTTAGAGAGTTCTTCACGAACGATCCGTTTCCCATCTTTCGCGATTTTCTTCATTTCGGCTTCGATCTTAACCAACGCTTCATCATTGATGATCGCATCGCCTAAATCGATGTCGTAATAGAAGCCTTCGGTAATGACAGGTCCAACCCAAAACAAGGCTTGTGGATAAAGCCGTTTAATGGCCTGAGCCATCATATGGGCTGCAGAATGATTCAATACACTGAGTTTTTCATCTTCTTTGATGTTGATCATAGATCTCCTTTTAAATAAAAAACACCCGTCATAAGGACGAGTGTCTCGTGGTACCACCTTGATTTCGCACTTTCATGCGCTCAACTCATTAACGCAGAGTCACGTAACTTTTCAAAGTTCCCTCACAGATGGTAAGACATGATCCTTATGAAAGCTTTCACCAAATACTTTCTCTCTAATGTCGGATGGGTCTGTTGTTCCGTGTTGTAGGTTTATGAAATAAGTGTAATGCTTAAGCTAAAACTTGTCAATTAAAAGACGAAATTTCCTTTTTTAAAGACAATGACTTCATGATCATCCTGAGTGATCCCAGTGATCGACATATCGGCAGATCCAAACATGAAATCATTGTGGGTCATAGAATTATTGGCACCCGCAGCATCCAATTGTTCCTGGGTCATCGAATTGCCCCCTTTGACATTCATTGGATAAGCACGGCCTAACGCCAAGTGACATGATGCATTTTCATCAAATAAAGTATTGAAGAATAAGATGTTCGAGTTTGAAATTGGAGAATCATGAGAAATCAAGGCAACTTCGCCTAAATAGCATGATCCTTCATCATAGTTGACCAAGGCAGATAGTGATTCTTTGGCTGCTTTCGCATCAAAATCGACTACTTTTCCATCTTTAAAAGTTAACCAGAAATCTTCGATCAAAGAACCATTGTAGTTAAGAGGTTTTGTTGCAACAACTTTTCCATTAACGCCTTTTTTCTCAGGCATCGTAAAACTTTCTTCCGTTGGCATATTTGGATTAAAGACGATGCCTTTGGTTGATTTTTCATTACCGCCAGCCCAAACATGATTCTTGACCAAGCCAACAGTTAAATCCGTACCCAAACTATTTTCAAACTTCAACGCTTTGAAGTTGTATTGATTGAGCATGTCATTGTGTTTATGCAAAATCTCATTATGTGCTTTCCATGCTTTAACAGGATCATTGTCTTTGGTGATTCTAACAGCGCTTAAGATTGCATCCCACAGTTTTTCAACCGCTTTTGAAGGACGTTCATTAGGAAATACTTTCTTAGCCCAACCTTCTGTAGGAACTGATACAACACACCATTGGGTTCTATTGCCCATCATGTGTTCACTGTAGAATTTCAATACTTTTCCAGTTGCCATGCCAACTTTTTGTAGCTTGATCTGATCGATATCTGCCATAACACCTGGGGTATCAGCCGAAATACTTATGGCTGCATATCCTTTATCGATGTAGAATTTCATTTGTTCAACGATATAATTAGGAACTTCAGTCAACACATCGATACTGGCATATTTGAAAGTCGTATGGGAAACCATTTGATCCAACCAACGTACAGATACCATAGACGCGCCTGCTTTATAGCCTTCTTCTACACATAATCGAACGAAATCCTTTGTTTCAACTGAGGCTGAAATCAATAAAGGTTGACCTTTTCTAACATTGGCACCGACACATACTGCAAGCTTTGCATACTTTTTAAGCATTCTTTGACTGGGCATAATATTCTCCTTTATTTGCCATGGGATATAGGTAGCATCGCTGCACCTAAGATTCCCGGTTCATCCAATTCAGCAGGTTTGAATTGAACATCTCTCATACCTGTATGCACTAAACCTTGATAATATTTCTTGATCAGCGGAAAATATTGTTCATGAGATTGGCTAACGCCTCCCCCAATCACAAATACCGCAGGATCAACCACATGTCCAACTGCAGAGCACATTGACGCAAAATCAAACGCCATTCTATCGATGATTTCTAAGGCAACTGGATGATTTTCCTTAGCGAGTTTAAATAGTTCATAAGCAGTGTCAATCTTAGGATCAATCTTAGTTTGAGCTGCTTTAATCAAAGCCAAACCAGATGCTAAATTTTCGATGGCTCCCACATTGAGATGATTTATTTTTTCACCATCACGGGTAACGATGATGTTTCCAACTTCTCCAGCATAACCGTTTTTACCAGAAATGACTTGACCTGCAACCACCAAAGCACCACCGATCCCAGTTGAATGGGTAATGTAGTAAACGATTTTTTCGCCGCGTCCTGCACCCAACAAGGCTTCTGCCAAACCAGCTACATTCGCATCATTATCTAAATAACAAGGTAAACCAAATTCATTTTCTAAGAGTTCACCCAGTGGATAATTAGTAAAATCTTTCAGATTAGTCGACATTTTCATGACGTTAGCGATGGTATCAACAGGTCCTGGAACGCCAATTCCGATCCCAACACAATCTTTGACCCCATCGATCTTTTTGATCAATGAAATGATGTTTGAAGTGACCTTTTCAGGTCCTTCTTGAGAATAAGATGGGCTTTTGAATTCTTGAAGGATTTGTCCATCTTCTGTTACTTTTGCGACACGGACGTTGGTGCCGCCTAAATCGATTCCAATGACTGTTTTCATGTTTATTTTATCTCTACGATTTTCATCATGTTGGCGGAGCCTTCACCTGTTGGATAACCAGCTGTGATGATCACAAATTCTCCAGCTCTAAATCCACTGTCTTTGGCGATGATGCTGGCTAATTCATCGTCATTGGTCATGCTGTTTTGAATGTCTGAGAACATAGGGATAACACCCCAATATAGATTTAATTTACGTTGAACAGACTTGGTAAAGGTTACAGCGAATATTGGAACAGAAGGTCTAAATTTAGATATACGTTTAGCGGTTGATCCGCCTTGGGTAAAGGCAACGATGGCTTTAACTTCATCTAACTGTAATGCTGAGTCAGCAACTGAGATCCCAATCGCATCCTGAATGGTTTTGCGGGATGATTTAATCGATAAATCTAATCTTTCACGATAAGGCAAGATTTCTTCCATGGCTGTTGCGATGATGTCCATCGTTTTAACAGCTTCTAAAGGATATTCGCCAGCCGCTGTTTCACCAGACAGCATGATTGCATCTGAACCATCTAGTACTGCATTAGCAACATCAGAAGCTTCTGCTCTTGTAGGACGAGGATTGTACATCATGGATTCAAGCATATGCGTCGCCGTGATGACAGGTTTACCCATTTCATTGGCCATTTTGATCATTTTCTTTTGATAGATTGGAACCAATTGGGTAGATACTTCGACGCCTAGATCGCCTCTGGCGACCATGACCCCATCTGCAACTTCCAAGATCGATTCTAGATTATCATAACCTTCTTGATTTTCGATTTTAGCGATGATTTCAATCTTTGGTTTACCTTCAGACAGCAAGATCTTACGAATGGCCAAGACATCTGCTGCACGTCTTACAAAACTTGCAGCAATGAAATCAACATCCATCTTACATCCAAATCTTAAATCAGCATCATCCTTCTCGGAGATAAAAGGCATCGACAAGGTAACGTTAGGTACGTTGACCCCTTTCCTAGTTTTGATTATTCCTGAATTTTCTATTCTGCAGCTTAGTTCACCTTCTTTTACTTCAAGTACCGTTAATCTCATTTTCCCATCATCGATCAACAAGTAATTACCAGGTTTGACATCTTCATACATTTCAGCACAATCGACATGGAAACGTTCGTTGTTTCCAACCACCACTTCGCGGACAACTTTGACAAGATCACCTTTCTTAAAAGTTAGGACCCCGTTTTCCATTTCTCCGCAGCGAATCTCCGGACCTTTGGTATCCAGCATAATGGCCAGGTTGTAGCCTGAAACATCATTGACATCGTTGACCAAACGGATTCTTTCACCATGGCCTTCGTGATCTCCGTGCGAAAAATTCAAGCGAACGATGTTCATTCCGGCTTCCGCAAGATTAACGATCATTTCTCTTGTTTGACTGGCAGGACCCAGTGTACATATAATCTTTGTTTTTCGGATCTTATTCATGTGACCTCCTTAGATCAGCCTTTCATGCAAGGCAAGCAACTCTTCTCTTGATCTTCTAGGCAAAGCTAATGCTTCTGCGATCGGCATGGATATAATCTCGTTTTTAAGCATACCGATACAATGACCACCGATGCCATTTAACAATAATTCGACTGCCTTATCGCCCATTCTCGTCGCTAAGACACGATCAAATGCGGTTGGGGATCCTCCACGCTGGATGTGACCCAAAACTGTTGCACGACCTGAGAAACTGGTAGATTCACTGATTTTATTGGCCAAGGCATTCACGTCTGTGATCTTTTCACTGATCACGACGATTGCATGTCGTTTCTTACGAACTTCATCGAAATATTTCAGTTTCGCTAAAACAGCAGCTTCATCATAACCCCTTTCAGGGGTAATGATCATTTCTGCACCACAACTGATGCCTGCAAATACCGCAAGATCACCGCACCGATTGCCCATGACTTCTACGACCGAGCAACGATGATGCGAAGAGGAGGTATCTCTTAATTTATCTATGTTTTGAATGACAGTATTGAGTGCTGTATCAAAACCTATCGTATAATCGCTGGATGACACATCATTATCGATGGTTCCTGGTAGTCCAATACAATTGATGCCCATATCCGTTAAAGCTTGAGCGCCTCGATATGTCCCATCACCACCAATGACAACCACTGCTTCAACCCCGTTTTCTTCAAGGTTGCGGATGGCTGCGGCCCTTACAATGCGATCTTTGAATTCTGGTAAACGAGCCGTTCCTAAAATTGTGCCACCTTTTAAAATGATGTCACTGACACTGCGGCTGTTCATTTGCCACATCCGTCCTTCAACCATGCCTTTATATCCATCTTCAATGGCGACGACTTCCAAACCACGCGCCAAAGCCGATCTCACGATCGCTCTGATGGCAGCATTCATACCTGGAGAGTCTCCACCTGAAGTCAATACACCGATTCTTTTGATCATATCTGCACCTTTTTATCCTCATCAATTTTATCATTATGAGGCCTTTTTGTGTATCTTTTTACTTGTTTCTGCGGTTATTTCCACCAACCAACAGCGGACTTGCTAAACTTTCGATACGCTCCATCAAACGGTTGGCTTTTAAAGCTTCATCATCACCTTTTTGATTGAATCTGAAGTGGGCTCTTAACCCATCGATCTTCAAATTACTGGTAAACCAAGTGATCTTTTGGTGTTCCATACGATAGTTGAGTAAAGGCAATAAGATCTCATCTCTAAACCAACCCGATAAAGATTCTGCCCCAATGTCATCAAACACAACGACTCTGGCTTTTTTAATCATAGCCATCGTATAGTCGATCACATCGGGTGTATCAAAGCTTTGTTTAACTTTGATGGCCAAAGATGGTACATGAACCAAGGCTACGTTTAATCCTTGTTTGGCATAAATGTTGAGCACTGCAGAAGCCAGATAGGTCTTGCCTACCCCACTATTACCATAGAGATAAAAGCCTTTTTCACTGGGTTGTTCAATCCAAGAGGCAATTTTCGCAATACTTTCCGCATAGGTCGCATCAAAATCAGCATTTAAAAGATCAGAAAATTCAGCCACTAAGACCTCTTTTCCACCATCTCTAATTAGGTATTGTTTCTCATGAGCTGTTTTTATGTTTTGTGCACTTTGATACATACATGGTTTAAATACAGTCTGTAAGATGCCTTCAAATTCAAGATCTAAGAAATGACCCGTTTCTTTTTGTTTACAAGCATGTAGACCTGGACAGTTGTCACAACGACCAAGTTCTTGCGACCAATCCGCAAAACGTTGAACATGACTTGAGACAAAAGATTCGCTTAAATGATGAAGTTTCATAAAGTTCATGACTTTTGGATCTTTGAGTACATTTTGGATCAAAAGAACCCGGGCTGCTTTTTGTTGTTCATTCAGTTCGAAACTGATGTTAATCTTTTCCATGTTTTTCCCCCAGTTTCTTGAGTCTTGCTTTTAAGTCATCCAATTCATTATTGCTCATAGGTTCAGACTCTGCTTTATAATCAGGAATGGCTTCTTTTCTACCCTTTTCAGGCTTTTTAGATATGCCTTGGATATGGGCTAAGGCTTGAGCCTTGGTGGTGATCTTTAAACGACTCCATGAAGCTGCAATGGTTTCTACATACGCTTTCTTTAGGGATTGATTACTAGAATCTAGAGCATGTTTAACTAAGACATTGACCACTTCAGGATTAAGCCGTTGTTCTATTACCAATGAACTCAATAAACGTTTTTCTGTATCCGTTGGTTCTTTACCTTCTTGTAACCATCTTAAAAACACAACAGGTTCACTCATATATGGATCATCAGGCAGTGGTATAGGATCCTTGACTTTACGAATCAAACCTTCTAATTTATCTGTATCAAAGGTTAAAGTATGGATGTTGATGCAATCGCCAAGACACTGGATCATTTTCGCAACAGTGACCCCATATACTGAACCTAACTCTTCAATCGATTTCAAATTTTCTGCTGTTCGTAATTGAGGTGGAAAAACAAGGTCAGAACACCTTTGTTTAAGCTCTAGAATATTGAAACGCAAACCACTGAGCTCACTGTTTTCTGGGATAAAATGCGTTTCTGATTGAGGATCAAAGTCTTTTAAACGATGGGCTTCAAATGGTTTACTGATTGATTCATAGCCAGATTTAACAACTTTATGCGAAGCATAACGTTGTTTGATGGTATCATAATGAACTTCACCAACTGATTTTAGATAGGCTCTGCCTAAAACAGGATGATTTAAGGCCTCGGTAATCTTTAAAGGCATCTTCATGACATATAAGTAAGAATCATCTACCGGATGATGATAACTTTCAAGTAAAGAAACTTGTTCAAGCGCTTCAAAATCTGAGAGTAATTTTTCGTGCGTTGTGCCTAAGAGTTCAGTTAATTGAGCATGGGTAAAATGTTCGGGTACAGACAAGTGAACCATCACGCCATATAAAGCAATAGCACTGCTTGAGCATAATTTCTGATACACCATAAAAAGACTGGTCGTATCCAGAGGATTTGAAAAAGATTCGATGTGGATGATGGCGTTTTTATTTCTTTCCATAGACACTTCTTATTTTATCACTGTAGCGGCTTACTTTATCAACTAAACTGGTCTCATTATCATTGTTTTCAATGATGTCATCGGCTAAGATGGCTTTTATTTTTGGACTCAGCTGTAATTTGCGTCTGCGTCTAATTTCTTTAAGGTCTAAACCTCTTTGTTCCATCAAACGTTTATCAGCGACATCATCATCACAAGTCACCAAAAGCACACGATCAAAGTTTGTTTCCCCATGAGATTCATACAGAAGTGGAACTTCACTAAAGACAATGGGCTCTTTACTTTCAATCGCCAATCGATTGAGATCTTCCAAAGCCAAAGGATGAATCAAAGCTTCCACGAATTGTCTGGCTTCGATACGAGTATCTTGAAAAATAAGTTGGGATAAGCATGCAGGATCGATCACGCCGTTTTTATAGAGATCCTCATGAAAGTAATCATTGATGGCTGCTTTGACTTCTGCTTTTTCATATTGGGCTTTAGCGATGCTGTCCGCATCAAAAACAGGATAACCCAGTGATCTTAATATTCGACTGACACTGGATTTACCACTGCCAATATTCCCTGTGATCGCGATGTGCATATCAGCCTTTCTGACAAGCGGGACAATATACGGATGTCCTTTGTCCTATTTTAATGCTTTTTAGAGGCGTTGTGCAACTGACACATGCCAATGATGCTCGACCATAGACATTTAAGGTGTTTTGGAAACGACCTGTGACCCCAAGCGATGAGGTATAGGAGCGAACTGTCGTCCCTCCTGCTAGTATCGCATCACTTAATACCATACGCACATTGTCGATAAGTTCCTGCCATTGTTTAAGGGTCAAGGTTTTGACTTTCTTCAATGGTGACAAGTGACATAAGAAACAAATCTCATCGGCATAGATATTACCAATGCCCGCAATCACCGATTGATCCAATAAGAATGTCTTAATTGGAATCGAGCGATTTTTTGCCTTTAGTCTTAAATAAGCAGGATTTAAACATTCATCGAATGGTTCAAGTCCAAGTTGTGTCAACAAGATTACAGGATCTTCTGTGCAGTATTTGATGCGTCCAAATTTACGCGTATCGTTGAACTCTAATTTTTGATCCTTAAGATAAAACACGACATGCGTATGTTTCTTAGGGGCTTCATCCAAAGGCGTCATATAAAACCGCCCTTCCATTCTCAAATGAACACTCATAAACCCTTTATCTAAGGTAAAAATAAGATATTTACCTCTACGAGTGATGTCTTGTATGTGTTGGTTGGTTAGGTCCTGAATGAAGGTTTCAGATTCATACACCGTTCTTTCCCAAAAGACTTGAACGTGATGTATCTTTTCATGTAGGATGTGGTTTCTTAAGGTCCTGACAACCGTTTCAACTTCTGGTAATTCAGGCATTATTTTGCCTCATACCAAGAATCACCATAGGCTTCTGAGACTTCCATAGGTACTTTTAAATCAACCGCATGGATCATCGTTTCTTGGATCAATTGTCGTATGGCTTGCAGTTCATCACGCGGGACATCAAAAACCAGTTCATCGTGAACTTGCAGAATCATTTTTGTCTTATAATGATTCGCTTTTAGAGCTTTATCAACATTGATCATCGCAACTTTGATGATGTCGGCAGCTGTACCTTGAATAGGTGCATTCATCGCAGCGCGCTTTCCAAATTCTCTGATCTGATAGGATTTATCAAAGATTTCAGGAATTTCTCTTCTTCTTTTAAACAAGGTTTCAACATAGCCTTGTCTTTGAACACTAAAGACCGTTTCATCCATGTAGCGCTGAATATTAGGATAAGACATCAAATAGGCTTCTATGAATTTTTGAGCACTCTTACGATCTGTACCCAACTGTGCTGCTAAACCAAAATCACTGATCCCATAAATGATCCCAAAGTTAACGGCTTTGGCTTGCCTACGCATCGAAGAAGTTACTTTGTCTGCTTCTACATTAAACACATCCATGGCCGTTTTCGTATGAATGTCAAGTTTAGTCCTGAAGGCTTCGATCATGGCACTTTCATCTGCCATATGGGCCAATACTCTTAGTTCGATCTGTGAATAATCACAGGCAAACAAAACATGGCCAGGGCTTGGGATAAATGCTTTACGGATCAAACGTGATTCTTCATCACGAACCGATATGTTTTGTAGATTTGGATCATAGGAAGACAAGCGTCCTGTTTGAGCCGTTGTTTGACTATAGACTGTATGGATCTTATGATCGCTTAAAATATATTTCTTTAAACCTTGGGCATATGTTGAATAGAGTTTTTGATATTTACGATATTCGATCAACAATGAGATGATCGGATGTGCATCGACCAATCCTTCCAACACATCGATGGCTGTGGATTGTTTTTTGTTTGAAGGCAACTGTAATTCATCAAATAAAACTTCTGCCAATTGTTTGGGTGAATTCACATTGAATGAACGTCCAGCTGCTTGATAGATTTGAGTCGATAAATCATTGAGCTTAGCGAGTGTTTCATCCGCAATCGTATTTAGGACTTTTTCATCGACACAGATCCCTTCTTTTTCCATATGATAAAGGATCCTGATCAGAGGTTCTTCAATCGTATCATATAATGTTTTCATCGATTTCATCTCAATTTTTTCGAGTAATACTGGTGTATCTTGAGCCATCTTTTGAGCTATCAAACGCGATAGATTGATCGTATCTTCGTTAAGTACAGCTTTTGGATAATCAGGCCAAGTCAATTTCGCTTGGATCTTCTCATAACTATTGATCGATGAATCATCCAGATAGATCAAGATGGTTGGATCAATAAAGGATCCTTCCACATGAACCTTTTGAGCATCACAGGCATGTAGAAAAGCTTTCGCATCATACACTCGCTTGGATTCATTAGAGATCAGATAAGCGATGATGTTGGGTTCTTGAGGTAGATTATCAGACGTGATGAAACAGCTCTTAGAACCATCAGAAAAAGCCAATCCGAAGAAAGGATGAGGCCATTGTGTATCCAAACGATAATGCGGAAAGATAAAGATTTGATCTTGTTTAAGATCTTCAAAACGATCCCCGCTTTCAAGATGTTCTATTTTTACTTTTTCAACTTTAAGCAAAGATTTCATTTCATAACGTTCAAAGAAAGGATTGGCCTGACTGGTTTCAGGTTGATAAACCATTTTATCCAGTGGGAGTTCAATATGGGCATCTGTTTTAATGGTCGCTAACCATTTTGAAAAGATGGCTTGTTGAGCATATGTTTCTACATTTTCTTTTAACTTGCCTTTAAGGTCATCTTTATGTTCAAGGACATTCTCTAAACTTCCATAATCAGCCAGTAATTTAAGCGCTGTTTTTTCTCCAACACCTGGTAAACCAGGAATATTATCCGAAGCATCACCCATTAAACCTTTTAAGTCACAGATCTGATGCGGTTTCAAGGCCATTTCTTCCATTAAAGCAGCTTCATCCATTTTCTTGATTTCAGTGAGGCCTTTTTTCATCAACCAAACCGATGTCGTTGGATCAATCAGCTGTAACAAGTCTTTATCGCTGCTTAAAACATTGATGTCCCAATCTGGATAACGTTTGACCAAAGAACCAATAATATCATCGGCTTCTAGACCATCTTGCTGATAATGACAGATATGTGCAGCATCACAGTATTCCCTAACGATTGGAAACTGCATGATGAGTTCTTCAGGCAAAGCTTTACGTGTTCCTTTATACTCTTCGAATTGATCATGTCTAAAGGTTTTCTTACCGCTATCAAAAGCAACCATCAAAGCTTGTGGTTGAACGAGTTCAACTGCTTTATTGAGCATACTGACAAAACCAAACACAGCATTGGTATAGACCCCTTGACTGTTGGCACTCAAACGGGTATAAGCAGTGGCATAATAAGCCCTGAAAAACATGGAATTTCCATCTACCAAGAGCATTTTCTTCATACGTTAACCTCACTTTTATTTCAAAAGTGAATCCCTTGGGATTCACTTAATCAATCGATTTCAATACCGCAAGATTTTCATACATGAGGGTCATGTAGTCCTTCTTGTCTTCAATGTCTTTTTCACTTAGGAAAGCCAAGCTGTGTAATATGATCTCATTAAGACCCAACTCTGTCTTTAATAGATTGTGTAAAGCCAACATGTCTTCACTCATCAAAGGGTCTTTGACGATGTATTGGACACCTTCTTCTAAGGCATTGGCTTTGATGATGGCTAATTGTTGGTCATTAGGCAAGACACCATATTTTGATAAAATCACAGGATAAACTCTCATCCCATAGGCTTTTTGCCAATTTCCAAAACTAGGAGTCACACTGATAAACGAGATTTCTTTTTGGCGTAAGACCTGGTAATTCGCATCCATATTGGCCAATTCAATTTCAAGATCAGCAAAATTAGTTTCAAAGAAAGCTTTTTCTTCAGGATAATTACTGACCAACCATTTCTTGATGGTAGAAGCCATGGATGTCATGGTAATGGGATCGATCCATAAATAAGGATCAGTATCATACATGTCTATTGCTTTAAAAAGTGAACCATCATAATAATCACTGATAACCGATATGGTTTGAGAACCGATCGTATTGGTGGTATAACGCTTAAAAGCATAAACGGCAGAAGTTCCAACCAAGTCAATGATTTTAACATTGCTTTTTCGGACTTCTTCTAAGTGAACTGATATATAAGGTTCCAATTGACCCATCTGAAAAAAGACATCCAACTTCTCAAGCTGCGATTTAAAATCATTGATTGCTTGAGCTCTGGTGATGGTGATCCCCGAACTTAACATCACTACGTTGACTTTATCTTTGGCAATTCTTTTGACTAAATATTCAACAGGATAAGTAGATACCCCGATTTCAAGCACACTTAACTTACAGCCGCTTAGGCTGCCTAAAATGGTGAACATTGATAACATTAAAATAAGGATTTTTTTACGCATGTCGACTCCATTTCCAAATAATTATAGCACACTATGGCTTTACAGTAGGGTTCCAAAGCACTCTTTCCCGGCGCTTTTTCTTTCGTTCCAAGACGTTTTGAGCCCCAGATTTATACCGATTGAGATAACTTAAACCCCATATAAGCGGGATATGACCAATGATCGTCAAGAACTCTCTTTTGACAAACCAATTATCGATGCTTAATTGAGTAATTCCAATAAGAGTCAATGTCGCAAACAAGATGAATTCTTTAAAAAATAACCCGATCGTTCCTAAGAATACCTGTTCAAACAGGGATTCATTGAGTTGATTGGCCCATACTTTGATGACATAAATACTGATTGGATACGCTATCGCATTGGCCAACATTTCATTTCTTAAAAAATCGACTGTAAGTCCCAGTAGAAAAGCTAAGATCATTGCTCTACGATAGGTTTTATTCAAAGAAACCAGTAGGAACGCTAGAAAGCCTAAATTTGGAACAAAGGCAAGAAATTGCAAAGCAGGATCAATCGGAAAAAACATCCTCAAGATGCTGTCTAAAGTAAAACCGGCCAAAACAAAAGCGAGGTCAATCCACATTGAGATTTCCCCGCTTGACGATCGCCACATAATTGAGATGGGTAAAATCAGCAGCTGGACTCACATATACTTTAATCCCACCAGCACTTTGAGCTGTATCGACTTTGAGGACGTAGCCGACCAATAATCCACTGGGATAAGTTTCACCTAAACCACTGGATATGACCGTCATTCCTTGTACAACCGTTGAACTGGTTTCAAGCAGACTTAAGACATAAGCCCCTTCATTGACGTCATAGGACTCAAGCAAAGCTTCTATCGTGTCTGTTTTTGAGATTTGGATCTTGACAGATACTTTATTGAGTTCTTGTTCAGTGGTCAAGAGTAAGACATCACAAGTCGATGACGTTACGGTAACTACTTTTCCAATCAAACCTTCAGAACTGATGACCGCATCATTTAAGGCAACATCATCCAGTGTTCCAACATTCAATCGAATCTTATGGTTAAAAGTATCAGCAGGACGATTGAGCACCATTGCGGCAATCAAATGATACTCGGTCATTGATTCTTTTAGATCATTGATGGTCTTTAAATCTTCGATGTCGCGATAGGCTTCTTCTAAACGAGCTTGGAATTGTTCAAGCATGTCGATTTGTAATCGTAAGCGATCATTTTCTGCCTTAAGGGCATAAAGTGATGTAAAATCAGAGATAAAATCTCCAATCGCTTGGATTGGATGATCAAATAAGGTCACTCTTATACTGGTGAAGAAGCCAAAAGCTTGATCCGTTGAACTTTGTAGAGACGAATTGAATCTTACCGCAGCTAAAAACACAGATATGGCAAGCAAACCTGCGATGAGTTTAAGTAAGAATCTGTTTAAGGGATTGAATCGGTTCATAAGTCTAACCCCTATTATAGAGAGAGTGGACCCTTTCTTCAATCTTTTTTCAGTATTTGACGCATACTTGTGTATCCAAAGTGAGAAACGATCAAATGATCTAGGAGCGGAATCCCCATCGTATCTCCTGCTTCTTGCAGAACCTTAGTCACCAAATGATCATTTTCACTGGGACTGACATCCCCACTGGGATGATTATGAACGACGATGATGCGGGCTGCGGATACTTTTAGGGCTTCTTTGTAGACTTCTCTAGGATGAACGATCGATCGATCTAAACCCCCTGTATATAAGATCTTATGGCCGATGATGTGGTTTTTCGTATTCAGAAAAACCACCATGAACTGTTCTTGCTGAGCTGAACCCAGTTCTTTCTTTAACCAATGAACCAATCGTGAAGGTTGATCGATCACGTTGACTTCTAGCGATGCTTCTTGAGCCATTCTGCGACTGATTTCACACATGGCCAAGATTTCAGATGCCTTGGCTGTTTTGATACCTTTGATTTCAGTTAAAGTTTGATCATCTAATGCAGGAAGATTATTGAGTGAACCACATAAATTTAAGATCTCACGCGCCAAATCAAGTGCAGATTTGCCTAGCGTTCCACTTCTAAGCAAGATCGCCAGTAATTCCGTGTCATTTAATGCTCTGACGCCTAATCGTTGTAGTTTTTCTCGAGGACGATCACTTAATACCGTATCTTTTATTTTCATAATAAAAGAGGACTAAGTCCTCATTTTCCCCAAGTCATTTCAATCCCGGGAATACTCACCCTGCCTCGTCCTGAGGTCAGAAGCTTGTAGATGGCAGCTATTCCGGCTGCGATCGCAACAAACATAAGAATACTTGATGTTGTCATGATGTCCTCCACTCACTTTTACGAAGAACGATGACTAATCCCTGAGTGTTTTTTGAAGTTCTAAAAGTAGGGCTTGCAGATCATTAAGGGTGCCTAAGACTTCTTGATCAGAGACAGATTGTTTGCCCCATTGATAGTGTTCAAGCAGATCTGCTGATTTTATGGCAATGGCTTTGGCAAAAGTATTTCTAATTTCAAATGTTTCGTTCATGAAACAAGTATACCATAGCTTAAAAATACGATATACTTGGAATTAAAGAGGGTTTTTTATGCAAAAACACAAGTTGTCTTTGTTTGAGAAGTTGTCCTTTGGTTTGGCAGGAATGGGTCAAAACATCGTCTATAATCTAGTTATTACGTTGGTTATGTTTTACTATACGGATGTAGCTCTTATTAAACCTGAAGTGGTCGCGTCGATTATGTTTTTTACCCGCTTATGGGATGCGATCAATGATCCTTTAATGGGCATGATCGTCGATAAAACAAAAACAAGATTTGGTAAGCTCAGACCTTATTTGATGGCTGTACCAATTCCATTAGCAATCTTTACCATCTTGACTTTTGCGGTTCCTAATATGAGCGAATCGATCCGTGTCTTATATGCGATCATCAGTTACAATCTTTGGAGTATGACCTATACAGTCAGTGATATTCCCTATTGGGGCATGTCGGTTGCGATCACGGATAATCCAAAAGAACGTTTACATTTAGTAACGATGGTCCGTATCTTCTGTAATGTCGGGATGGCGATTGGGATCTTAGTCCCACCGATCTTGATCAACAGTCTAGGCGGATCGACTGTGGAAAACGTCGCTGGAAACAGCCAAGCTTATTTATATACGGCCATGATCATTGGGATCATCGGTTCGGCTTTGTTTGCGTTGGCCGGATTCTTTACCAAAGAACGTGTTCATCAAGTCAGTACTGAAACTCCAAAATTCAGGATCTTGGCGAAGAATAAACCTTTATTGGTCCTACAAACAAGTCGTATCTTAGGCTCATTTAGAATGGTGATCGCCACAGCAGGACTTTATTTCGCCAATAAGAATTTAGCCGATCCAACTCAATATACGATTTTAGGTGGAATTTTGATTGCCGCCATGATCTTCTCTATGTTTTTTGCGCCACTATGTGTTCGTTTATGGGGTAAGAAACTCAGTTACAATTATTCATTGATTTTAGGTTTTGTAGCCCATGCGGTTTTGTTTATCGTAGGTTATGAAAATTTGATTTTTGTCTTTGGACTCTTGTTTATCAGTGGGATATCTTTAGGGATCAATGATGTGGTAGTCTATTCGATCGTTGGAGATACGGTTGATTACCTGGAACATAAAACAGGCCAAAGAGCTGAAGGCATGGTCTTTTCACTCAATACCTTTACGACGATCCTACAAAGTGCTTTAGGGCTTGCTTTCATAGGGATCGTGTTATCACTGGTAGGCTATCAAGGAGACGTCTTAGAACAAACCCCATTGGCTTACCAAGGCATATTCTCACTCTTATCTTTGTTTCCTGCCATCGCATGTCTGTTGAGTTTGATCCCAATGTATTTCTATAAGTTCACAACTCAAGAACACGAACAGATCTT
The DNA here is from genome assembly GCA_009773735.1 of Erysipelotrichaceae bacterium. Lineage (GTDB taxonomy): Bacteria > Bacillota_I > Bacilli_A > Erysipelotrichales > Erysipelotrichaceae > UBA2212. Next base: position 7,699 of record WSYG01000002.1, on the reverse strand, counting down.
GGCTGAACTTCATCCATAAGATTAAATCTCACACAATAAAAATAGAATTCTTCGATATTATCTTTTTAGAATGGGGACATTATGCAATTTCAATTCAATTATTTTACCTTAGTCTGGATCATTGTCGCCTTACTTATTTCAGGAATTTTAATCGTTGGTACAATCCCAAATTCAAAGATTACGATTACATCTTATGAGATAACTTCAACAAAGATCTCAGAAGCTTTTGATGGTTATGTGATCGTCCAAGTCTCAGATCTTCATAATAAATCGTTTGGGAAAAATCAAGAAAGACTCATTCAAGCCATTAAAACTCAAAATCCAGATTTGATTGTTTTAACTGGGGATATGGTAGGCAGTTGGGACCCTAAGTATGACCATTCATTGGTGTTGATCAAAGAAGCCCTCAAGATCGCTCCTGTGATCATCGTCGATGGGAATCATGATGCCAGAATAAAGACTTACCCCATACAAAAACAAGCCATGATCGATGCGGGTGGCCTTGTGTTGGAAGATGAATCACTGTTGATCACCAAACAAGACAGCTCAATCAATCTGATTGGACTAAAAGAAAGGTTTTTTGTTGAAGATCGTGGAATATATGTAAGTGATAAAGTCATTCCGAATCTTTTTAACTTACTCTTGGCTCATCATCCCAATAATTTTGATGATTATGTAAGACTTGGTGTTGATGTGGTATTGGTCGGACATGCACACGGAGGTCAATGGCGATTCTTTGGCCAAGGACTATATACCCCTAATGAAGGAATTTTACCTAAATATACAGCAGGATCATTTTCAAAAGACACAACCACCATGATCATCAGTCGAGGTTTAGGAGAAAGTGTCTTACCTTTACGATTGTTTAATGGACCTGAGTTGGTTGTTATTACATTAAAGAAATAAAAAAAACATTTCGATGCTCTCTAGATCAATCATCAATTTGCATTCTTTGCTAATACAAGATGGGCAAAATGAGATAGTCCTGCTTGTTCAACAGAGGCAACCACATGATCAACTTCAGATTGAAGTGATACATCTGCATTGGCTAAAGTAGCAGATAATCCAGCTGCTTTAAGCATATGTCGATCATTTTCACCATCTCCTATGGCTGCGACTTCACTTGCTATTAAACCATGTTTCTTCATGATGACCGCAACTCCAGTGGCTTTGGTCACATTTAAAGGAGTTAGGTCAATGAAATTACGATGTCCACGAATCATGGTATATTCGTTTTCATAGCGTTTAACGAATTCATCAAAAGGCTTCTTATCGCTTTGAAACCAACTGGTTATTTCCACTTTTGGGGCTGCTTCAAAAAGAGCTGAAGTCATGTCTTCATGTTTCTTGACGTGTAAACCAACCACGTCTCGATTGTATCTCAAAACTTCATTTTCTTGCGTATAATAGAGGTCATCCCCTTGTTGGACATGGGTATATATGCCCAAATATTTGGCTGTTTCTGTGATTTCTTTTAGTTTATCAAGCGAGATTCTTTCATCCAACAAGACTTTATCATCTTTAAGTGAGATAACGGTTGCCCCATTGGAAGCCACCAAATATCCTCCATATCTTTTAAGTTGAAGACGATTGGCCAAGTCGATCATGCCTGGAATAATTCTGCCACTGGCTAAGGCAACGATGATGCCATTTTCTTGTAACGTTAAAATGGCGTCGATATTTTCTTGAGGTATTCCTACTTGATGGGTCAACAAAGTATTGTCAACATCACATACGAAAAGTTTAATCATGAAAGTATTCTATCATTAAAGTCCTTTCAAGTGAACAGCTTTGTTATAATGAATTCATGAACTTGCCAAATGCCCTCTTTTTTGATATCGATGGAACCTTACTGGATACTAGTACCCATCAAGTCCCACAGTCTGCTGTTCTTGCTTTAAATAAGTTAGCAGATCAGGGTTATGCGATATGTATCGCAACTGGACGAGATCGGCATATGTTTTCTGAACTTCGTTTGGACAATTTAGTCAAATGGAAATTTGTGATCTTAGGCAATGGTCATATCATACTCGATGAGAATCTTAAAGTGATCCGTCATCACTTTGTCGATCCAACAACGATCCATGCTTTAGTTAAACGTGCTAAAGAACATCATATTCCTGTCTTCCTAGGTGGTCCTGAAGGTGACATGATGAGTGAAGAACCCAATTCCTATGTTTTAACTTCTCATGCCTACTATCGAGAACCGATTCCGAAAGTAAAACAGTATGAAAATGAACCCATCGATAAGATCACCCTTTACGAAAAAGAAGGTTTTGATTGGTCACTCTTTAGCGATTTAACTGAACTAAGCATCAAAGAAACGATGACAACCTCTGTCGATGTTATGAAAGCTGGTGTATCTAAACACAGTAGTATCGTTGATGTATTATTGACTCATGGCTATTCAGATTATTATATTGCCTTTGGTGATTCGATGAACGATCTGGAAATGTTGCAACATGCTCCCATCAGTGTGGCCATGGGCAATGCTTTAGAACCCATTAAAAAAATAGCCCATTATGTTACAGAAGATGTCGATCAAGATGGCGTCGCTAAGATTCTGAGTCGATTGGGCTATATGGTAGATTAGTCGTGGATAAGATTTAATACAGCTTGTGCTGTCAATTCGAGGTGGTTATCCACCTTTTCTTTTAGTCCTAAACCTGTATAAACTTCTCCTGTCTTGACGTGTGTTTCATCGAGGACTTTGAAGTAATGTTCGATGAGTGGATCACAGAGGGCTTGATTTTGCATGGGTCCAAAAGGATTGGCAAAATAAGTGGTCGATAATCCAGTCTCATGGGTTGTCGCAATGGCCATACGCTTGCCTTCTATGAACACTTGCTTAAGATCAGCTGCATGTTCAGCGATCAATAACCCCGTCTTTTCGACATAGTTATTGGCATATAGGAAGTAATCGACTTTATGATTCTTTACGATTTCTTTATACGTATTGACAGGAATAACGACTCTTGCGTTGACTGTAGATTCTGGATTCATAAAGATGGAGCGATCCATCGTTTTATACGGCGATCCTTTATCAAGATCGTCCAATCTTATAAAAGCACCAATTTCAGTGCCTTGGGCCACCAATTGACCATCTTCAACATGGAATGAACCCATATCATCAAAAATGACATCCATCGATACTAGATCTTCATGGCCACACATTTGAATCGCTTCTATGGTCTCTGATTTGCCAGCTCCACTGTCTCCCATAAAGACGACCCCTACTTTTCGTCCACCTTTGAAATTGACATTGATCATGGATCCATGAATCGGTAACCAACCATTCTTCATCATGATCACATTATGAATGGTCAAGACCATTTTCTTCATATAACCAAAGTATTCGATTCGAGTTTGATAAGGGACTTTACCGACCCACATTTTATTCTTTTCATCATAGGTATAAGTGCATTCATCCGATTTATCTTTGAGTCCAAACAAGACGATCCCATCAGGTTTAGATTTCAGAACTTCTTCATCACTGGCCAATTCAAAGAGATTGGCGTTGGTGATCCCAGAGAAAGTAAAATCGATATGGACATAGATCAAGATCAGTAAACTGCCTACTTTTGCGGGATAACAAAACCATTCTTCACGATCTAGTGTTAACCCATTAAAAGGATTGACCAAAACAGGCTCAAATGAACCTACCCGTTTTGAACTTCTGGGATGAAGCAGTAAAGGTGCCCGAATCAACATCGAATCGACAAATGGGATACCTTTTAAAGCTTCATAGCCTTCAAAGATAGGCCATCTAACATCTTTAAGCACCATCGATGCGTTGGTTCCGGCTTGAAGTTGACGATACACACGGTTTTTATGACCTTGTATTTTTTCTTGGATCCCACGATAAACAGCTAGGATCAAAGCATTGAATTTAGTATCGGCTTCGATGAAGTTATTGACTTGACCGGAGTGAGAAGAAGAGATCTTGATGACGGAACAGCGTTGAAGTTGTCTCCAACTGTTGTACCAATCTTCAATCATGGCGTTGAAGCGATTGCGGTCACTGAGCAAGGGATGTTGAACCTCTTCGACATCAAGTACCAACAATAGCTTTAAGACCTTCACCAATTGATTCAAGGCTTCTGATTCACTTTGACCTTTGGTCAACCAATCATAACGTTCTCTATTTTCTGTTTTTAAAAGAGTTACATAATGACTCATCATTTTCTTAAAACTATCGGAAGAGATGAATTCATCTGTAGTCTGCGCAAAAAATGTAGAAAAGTTGATGATGGCTGTATTGTCTTTGATATAAAGGGCTTGTTTCATCGGTTTTCTCCTAACTATTGCACTATTATATCAAAAAACCTTTATTTTGAGTGAGTTAAGTTTAAAGGTATTGTGTCATATGGTACTGCCACCATGATTCTTGACTAAACGTATTTTTCATTATCGAAAATGATAAATCATTAAACAATAATGGATAGAAAATAGATGTCTCCATTGAAAACATAACAGTTTAATATTTCTTCTATACGTTAATGTAACAATATGATGTTATATTGAAAGACAGAGCTTTTAAGACATGCTGGTTCCCAAACAATTTGATTAATTTTTCAACTTTAATGATTTCCATACATTTCATTAATTGTTTTTAATGGCGTCAATCGCTTGTTTCTTTTCGTGCCTAAGCAAATGTATCGAGGCGAAGACTAGGTTTATACACATGACTAAAGAAGCATAACCAAAAGATTCAAATAAGTTGTATTTTTTAGTACTTAAGTAAAACCAAAGCAAAGCGAACAATATTGTGTCCTGAAATACAATATATGAACTTCTCTGTAGAAATGAATATCCGGAAAAATAGTGAATAGCAATTTCTTTCTTATTAAGTTCATAGAGGACTGTAACTCCATGACCAGTCACTAAATATAAAACAAACAACCCTTCAATAAAAACGATAAAGGTGTAATACCATTGAATTTTCATTGAAGTAATTATATTTTCAATAGTATTGTTGTCATTTGTAAATACAACACCTTTATTGAAATAATCAGTTGCTTGATTCATCATTTCTTCAGCTTTCTCGGGGTTAGGCATTATGAAATACATATTTCCTATATTTACATTTTTAGCATGACTTAAATCTGGATGAATGATCAAAACTGGATTGTAGAGGTATGATGATGTTTGTGACTGATAACTTAAGAGTCGATAAGTTTCATTAGTTTGGATAACCATGCAGTTTGCACAAACATCTTTAATTGAGTATTTAATATTTTTTAGTGTATTTTTGTTGACCAGCACAAAAGTCTGATCTTTATTTTGCTCTATGATTTCTTGGATTTCTGGCGATAAGTATGTCGAATAATCTGCAGTAATTTCAACGTATATGTACTTGCTATAATCATTATTATCCGGATAAACATTGTCTGGGATATTAGCAATCGCATAGTTAATGTATGTTGCCCCATTCTCTTTTTGATAGGCGAGTATTTTAGAACTAAATTGGATTCCTTCAGCCAAACCACCGCCTCCGGTTTGCGCCGCGGAATTAAACCCACGTAATTTTACAACCGAAAGCAGATCCTCTTTTGCCTGAGTATAGTCAATGAGGTTCTTAGATTGGACCACAATATTTTTGGTAAACACTAGAAATTCCGGAAAAAGGATCACTACGAAAACGATCTTTATCATGAAGTTGAAACGATACAGAGACTTATTAAAGTTTCTGTTTTTTATAATGCCAATCGGTGATACAAAGTAAAGTATTGCTCCGATAAAAACAATGAGTATAAGTGTGATGAGGATAACCAGTATGAAATTCTGTATAAGCATCCATACAAACTCGATCGTAAAGGAATTGATCGTCTTGATTAAAACAGCATATGAAAATATAAAAGTTAATAATGAGATACTAAAAATCGAAAAGATAAACGATTTGAAAAGTTCAAATTCTATTTTAGTAAACGGCTCACCAAAGGCTTTTCTTAACGATATCTCTTTCATGTTTTTGGAGACTTCCATTAATAGGATCAACAAAAAAAGTGTTGAGGAAACAAACATAACCGACAGCTTCGGTGTCTCATCAATGACATTGTCCGATGATATATCCGGAACTGATACACGTTCAGGAAAACTTTCTTGGAGAAACTTTATAAACTGGAATCGATTCACCTCTTCGCCTTCAGAAACATGTAGATAGCCAAATGGGTTAACTTCTCCGCTGGTGATTTTGTAAAAATTATGATATGTGATTGACTTCATCCCACTAGGAAATACCGTATAGAACAAACCAGAACTCAATGGATCGTTTGCATCAGTTGTATAGTGAATATCTGTTGTATTGTCATTCATGCTAACATTAAGTTTGTTGATCAGTGGAAATGGCGAAAAGTAGGCATCATAATCGTTGGAAATGACATACTTATCAAGATGTCCGTCTGTGATATATCCTTTTGAAACAGTCACATTGTAACGTTGTGACCCTTCATAAAGTTTTTCAATCAACTGACCTGTGGAAATATCCATTGTATAATTTATGTGAATAGTTGTGGATGATTCAGGATAAGGATCATAGATTTGTCGCCATAATCCCCTGTTGAAAACATTGAGTGCAAAGAAACTCAATGAGAAAGAAAGTACAAAGGTTACCAGTATTGTTTTTCTGTTCATTTTTAGCCTTACGTAAACAGTTTGTTGACATTTCCATTATGGTCGATATATTCGGAACTGTCCACACTCTATCCAATGCAAAATACCCGTTATTAGTCTATGACTATGCAAAAATGAGATAACAAATAGAAAAGTTCCAATAATTGTGCATATGAATATATCCAATGTAGCAGAAGATGAAATTCTATTTTTTCTTTTCCCCTCTTTTACCTTACCTTCCAGCCTTTAATGAATCGTACCATTTTTTCCAGTTTTAATCGACTTTAGCATTTTGTATAGACAGAGAATGATTTCTTCTCCTAAATTGGAAAGAAATCAATACATATATTGTTCTAGAGTAACTCTGCAATTTTATAACTCAAGAATAATCTTATAAAATAATCATAAAATTATAAATGTATGGTCCGATTACAATGGATAGCAACTGCTTCATCATGAGTTACAACAACGATCGTCTTTCCTTGAGCTTTTAGTATTTTGAGAAGCTCTATGATCTCATCTCGATTTTGATGGTCCAAACTCCCTGTAGGTTCATCTGCCAGAATCAGCTCACAAGGTTTCAACAGAAGCCTTGCGACCGCGATACGCTGCTGTTCCCCACCGGAACATTGATAGATCCTTTTGGTTTCAAAACCTGGTAATCCTACGGTTTCTAAGACTTTGGCGATAACTTCCTCATGATTCACTTTATGACGATTCTTTAATGCTAGATTTAAATTGTAGTAAACATCTTTACTATCAATTAACGCAAAGTTCTGAAAAAGAAATCCGATTTTTTCTCTTAACATCTTGGTTGCTTTGGGTGAAAAGGGTTTGATATTTTTGTGTTCAAATAAGATATAATCACCGCTGTCTGGTTTATCGAGTAATCCTAAGATATTGAGTAGAGTCGACTTCCCTGTTCCCGATTTGCCCATCAAGGCAATCATTTCATTGGTTTCTACTTCAAAGGATAAGTCTTTTAAGACATGCTGGTTTCCAAACGATTTGTTTAACTTTTCAACTTTAATGATTTTCATAGAGTTCCCTAACTGTTTTTAATGGCATCGATTGCCTGTTTCTTTTC
>WSYG01000068.1 GCA_009773735.1 Erysipelotrichaceae bacterium | reverse complement strand
GACTAAAGCGCTTTCATGTTTCATAATTAACAATCATTTATAATGAATCACAATTCACGATATAATAGGAATAACGAAACAGGAGCATCTATGCGAAGAGACAGATCCGTTACAAATGTTGAAGACATCAAAGAAATCATCTCTCAAATCAAAGTATGCCGTATTGGACTAATGGATCATGACACACCTTATATCGTTCCTTTAAATTTCGGGTATACCTTTACTGATCAACTGGATTTCCTTTACTTTCACTCTGCTCACATCGGAAGAAAAATAGATCTGATAAAAACAAACCCGAAAGTTTGTTTCGAGATGGATGATAAACATCAGCTGATTACAGGTGATCTTGCATGTGATTATACCTATGATTTTGTCAGTGTCATTGGGACTGGTATGATTGAATTCATTGAAGATCAGTCAGAAAAGATAAATGCGTTGGATATTCTGATGAAACATCAAAGTGGAAAAGATGGCTTTACCTATTCAGCTACCGCATTAGATAAAGTAACCGTTTATCGCCTAAAGGTTAGTGAAGTTCAAGTCAAACGACATAGTACCTAGTCAGTTTTTAATGCTTGTTTACTGCTTCGATACGTTCCATAGAAAACAGGGATGGCTAAAAGTTGAACACCGATCGAAATCATAATCATAAGGTTGATGTCGACATCATAGAGATAACCCAATAACCAACTTCCTAAAAACCATGAGAATCCAAAGGTCAATTCAAATACTCCAAAGCCGATCGAACGGCTTTTTTTAGGGACCAGTGTAGCAACAGCTGCTTTTAAGATCGTTTCTTGAGCGCCCATACCAATTCCCCACATGATGATCCCAATCACCATGGCTTCAAGTGAACCTACATAAAAGATAAACAGCGAGAATGTCGCTGAAATCAACGTCGACAACATCAATACCCTTAAACCATATTTATCATAAAACCATCCAAAGAATAAAGCTGCGAAAGCATCTACAATCATGGCTCCCGCATACAATAAAGGTAATATGGTGATAGATACAAGACCTTGTCTTGAGATGTGCATGGTAATCATTGGAAAGTCGATAAAACCAAACGCAAAAAGTGAGATTGCTGCTAAATATAATATGAAACTTACTTTGATCTTGAGAGGTTCTTTAATCGTACTTTCTTTTTCAAACTTCGAAGGATCCGGAAACTTCCTGCGTGCAATCAACAAAACGACTAAAGTCAATACAGCAGGAATTCCTAAGACTAAAAACGCCAAATGATATGCACTAAGTTGATTTCCTTCACCTTTGGCCATTAAAACAAAAAACAACATAACTGGACCTAAGAAAGCCCCAATTTGATCCATGAATTCTAGGATCGCAAAAGTCTTTCCTTCTCCAAGTTGTTTAGAAGCAAATGAAACCATGGTGCTTTTAGAAGGTTTGCGTATGGCTCTGCCGATTCTTTCGATGAATATTAAAGCACATGCCAAGATCCATCCATTTTCAGGAACAAGTGCTAAAGCAGGAATCGCAAGTAAGTTAATTGAATAACCAATAATCGTCATCATCCAATATTTATGAGTCTTGTCTGCGATATACCCAGTAACTAAAATGAGAGCATTGCCTAAGAGTTCACCAAAGCCTGATACAAACCCAATGGCTGCAGCTGAAGCACCAGTCATACTTAAGAAGACGCCATAGATACTGCGAGCACCTTCGTGTGTCATATCTGATAATAAACTGACAAGCCCCATCAATACGATAAACAATAAGGCTGGGGTCCATTTTCTCTTTTCCATAAGTCCTCACTGCATTTTCTTTAAGTATAGCACTCATCACTACCACATTTAGGAAGTGATAAGTTCGAGTATTAAAAACTTTACTCATTGCTTAATAGCGAATTTTCCAAGCTGCAGGAAGTTAGATCAGGATTTCCTTTGGTAATGATTATTCAACCGCTTCTTTAAGCAAGTTGAGTTTTGCAGTATCAAGCAACTTTATTTTTCTTTGACCTTCCATTATAATCAAACCTTCTTCTTGGAAATTTGCCAATTTTCTGCTTAAAGTTTCCTGACTCATACCCAATTGGGATGCGAAATCACCTTTGGTCATATTGAGCATAATGGTCTTCTTACCTTGAGCAAGTTCCAATAATGCTTGAGCCAATCTTTGTTCAACGGTATTCAAATTGATGTTTTCAATCAAATTTTCTGCTTTTTCCAAACGTTTACTGAGAACTTCCATAACTTTAAAAGCAATCGAAGGATACTTCGACATCAGATCTTTTAGTTTCTGACCGTCGATCATACACATGGTCGATTTCTCAAGAACTTCAGCGTTATCACTTAAAGGAGACAAACTTAATAAACTGAGTTCACCCATGAATTCACCTGCCTCTACAATACGAATCACTTGTTGTTTACCAGCAGAATTGATGCGTGAGATCTTGACGCGTCCCGAGTGTAACACAAAGAGCTTGCCACCTTGATCTCCTGCCATATATACATAACTTCCTTTATCTAAAGTAGAATCGCTGGTGATGTTGGCGATTTCTAACATTTCTTCTTCAGTGAGATTATTAAAGATGGGAACGATTTCAATACAATTACCACCAGTGCTTTCACACTGATCATGTTCATTTACCATAAGTAATCCTCCTTGATACTATCCATATCATACCTTATTTTGAGATGACTCTTTGTATCTAAGCAATCTTGCTGCATTGATGATGACCAAAAAGACAGATATTTCATGAATCAACATACCGATTGATAAGTTGATTGTTTTAATTAAAACACCAGTAAGCAATGTTCCAGCCACAAATAATGCGAATAAAATATTCTGTTGCATGTTTGATACTGTGGCTTTACTTAAACCAAAAGCGGTTACTAACTTTCTAATTTCTGATGAAAGCAGGATCACATCTGCAGTTTCCATCGCTACATCAGACCCTGCTCCACCCATTGCAATCCCAAGATCAGACGTTGCCAATGCTGGAGCATCATTGACCCCGTCTCCTACCATCGCTACCAAACCATATTGTTTTTGAAGTTGTTTGAGAACATTGACTTTATCGCTAGGCAACAGATTTCCATACACCTCATTGATACCCACTTCTTTTGCAATCGATTGGGCAGTTCTTTGATTGTCTCCGGTCAGCATAACAACTTTCTTGATGCCCAAAGATTTGAGCTTTTTAACTAAAGCTTTTGCCTCAGGTCTTAATGTATCCGCAACTGATATTAAACCTAAGACCTTTTCATAATCACTTAGAATCATCACAGTCTGCCCGTTTTCTTCTTCATACGCAATGATTGATTCAAAATTAGAAAGATCGATTTTATGTTGCTGAAGTAGATTCCTATTACCCAGGGCATAAGATATATTGTTGATAGTGAAGGTTACACCTTGCCCAGGCAACATTTCAGCGTTGAATGGGGTTTCTTTTAGTTGACCAAATTGCCGTACTGCTTTATTAATGATGGCTTTTCCTAAAGGATGTTCTGAATAAGATTCGCCAATCGCAGCGATTCTTAAGACTTCATCATCACTTAAACCAAAGCTTTGAATTTTCGTAACTTGAGGTTTACCAATCGTTAATGTCCCAGTTTTATCAAAAGCCACTACATTTACTTTAGCTAACTTTTCGATTGATTCACCACCTTTAAACAAGATTCTATGTTTAGCACCACTGCCAATACCAGCAACAATACTAACAGGTGTTGAAATGACCAATGCACCAGGACATGCGATAACCAAGATCGTTAATGATAACTCTAGATCACGTGTAATTATGAACATAATAATGGCCAGTAGCACAACAAGCGGTGTGTAATAACGAGAAAACTTCTCTATAAATTTTTGAGTTTTCGCTTTACTGTCTTGAGCCTCTTCGACCAATCTTAGAATTTTCGCAAAAGTTGTATCTTCGCCAACCTTTTCAGCCAAGATCTTTAGATATCCCGATTCTAGGATCGTTCCTGAAAAGACAGACTCATCTTTTGTCTTTAAAACTGGTAAAGATTCACCTGTAATTGAAGATTGATCAACATAAGCCGATCCTTCAAAAACCAAGCCATCAACAGAAATCTTTTCTCCTGGTTTAACAATGACCCAATCTCCCTTTAGTACGTCTTCAGTCATTATTTCTACTTCGAGGTCATGACGAACAACGATTGTTTTCTTAGGAGATAAGTCCAGTAGTTTCTTTATAGAAGATCTTGTTTTTTCAATGGTCCTAGACTCTAGATAATCACCTAGCATAAACAAATAAGTAACAGCTGCGGCTTCCCAGGTTTCTCCGATAAAAAGAGCTCCGACAACCGCAATGGTCACCAAAGCATCGATTCCTACGATGCGATAACGAAGCGCTGAAAAAGCCTTCAAAAATACAGGAGTTCCAGCGATAAAAGTAGTCATCAACATAAATCCAACTGCGATCGACCTTGCATTACTGATTTCTTTGGTTATGAAGGATATGACGATAAGTAAGGTCGATATCAAGACTAGATTTTGTTTAGAAACTTTCAACATAAGGAACTCCTTTCTGAGTTTTATTTTTCGTTTAGGACAACGTAACCAAGTTGATGAATCTTACTTTTGATAAGGGCTGATGAGACAACAGCTTCATCGAATTCAACTTTTACTCTAGAAGAGTTATAAAGTACTTCTGAACTTGTGATCCCTTCTGTTTGTTTGAGCATTCCTTCGATCTTCTTGATGCAACTTGGGCAAGATACGGTTTCTAATTGGTAGGTTTTTTGTGACATATGATTTCTCCTTGTTTCAACACTAAGGTTGATACTTATATTGTAGAGAGTACATAAAAGCATTTCTTTGACCTACATCAAAATTTAGTGAATATTTTTTGAAATATTAATAAAAAACCATCTTTCTTAGATGGCTTAGTCTTCAGTAGGATTCAAAGGTCCATTAAGTTCACGCTGATAAAACGATAAATCCAACCAGCGCGCAAACTTATAGCCTGCTTTTATAATTGTACCAACATGAGTAAATCCACAAGCAATATGTAATGCGATACTAGCACCATTGGATGAATCGATTCCCGCAATCATGGTGGCATAGCCTTTATTTTGGGCATCTTCGATAATCGTCAACAGTAGTTCTTTTCCATATCCTTTATTTCTATATTTCTGATCAACATATACTGAAGATTCAATTGTGTATTTATATGCAGGTCGACTTCTAAATGATCCGTAACTCGCATAACCTACGATTTGATCATCAACTTGGGCCACAAAAACAGGATAGGATTCCTCAATCTTATGGTTAAACCATTGGAGTTGCTCCTCATAAGTAGCAGGTTTATAGGAATACACAGCCGTGGTGTTGATCAAAGCTTCATTGAGGATCACTAAGATGCCTGATATGTCTTTTTCTTGAGCAAGTCTGATGATCATATGAGCCTCCAGTCGTTGTTTTAATTTTACACCTTACTTGTTCAAATTTCTAACATCATTGTCAATTAGACTTACTTAATATGATTTTTACGTAAATTGCAATATCAAGTCGTCCACTTTTTGAAATAAAAGAATCTGAGCTGAATTAAGTCATTTGAATTTGATTGAAGTGCGTTAAGATGGCTTCGGTAGGCGTTTGATAATTAAGAACCTTGCGTGGTAGATGATTCATCCAATGGGTAAACTGTTTGATTTGATCGTTTGAGTAATCTTTTAGAGACTTACCTTTAGGGATAAAGCGTCTGAGGATTCCATTGTGTTTCTCATTGGTTCCTCTTTCCCAGGAAGAGTATGGATGAGCGAAATAGACGTCGCTTAACCCTTTGAGCGCTTCAGATAAACCAGCGAACTCAGAACCATTATCGGCTGTGATGGATTTGAATAACTTTGGGTAGTTTGGGTTATTCTTAGATAATCGCTCGATTGTTTCCTTCACCGCTGCTTCATTTTTACCACTCATCTTAATAATGATCTGGTAACGGGTTTGTCGCTCTGTCAGCGTCAACACAACCGGTTCGTCTTTGTTTTTCTTCCCAACGACGGTATCGATCTCCCAGTGTCCAAAGGTTAAACGATCATTGATGATCTCCTGTGGACGCACGTCAATTGACTGTCCTAAGATGCGTTTACGTTCACGATCTCGCTTTGGTTTCGTGTTTCGTTGAAGTTTCAGCCATAAATCCATATTGTTTAGACTCATTAAGCCTTCATCGATATAACGATACAGTGTTTTAGCACAGACTCGTTCATGAGGTTCATAGATGCCCAATTCAATCGCTCGGCCAACGATAATGTCTGGAGACCACTTCTCCACTTGGATCTTGTGTTTCGCATACTGGATGAACCTTTCGACTTTAAGCAGCTTATATCGTGGTTTACACGCTTCTCGGTGCTTCTCATAAACCAATTGACCTGTTTCGGCGTAGTAGGCTTCCCAAGTGAATGACTTCCCGTTGACGAGCTTCTTCTGAACGGCAGTTCCTCGTTTAACTTCATCATTGATCGT
>WSYG01000067.1 GCA_009773735.1 Erysipelotrichaceae bacterium | reverse complement strand
TCATACACGTCCAAAGAAATATCTTTGACCGCCAGAATCGACCCGTAAGCTTTGGATAAATGATGGATGGTAATGATGGGTTTCATAGGTTTATTTTAGATGAAAATAATGGGTGATGTCAATAAAATATGGTGTCCTTTATGCACCTTTATGTTTCATTATGATAATGAGCAAAAAATCTGAAGTCTTTGTGAAACACAAGATTTTATTAGCTAATACACAACAACAATTAACTTCTTAACTGTCAACAAAATTAGCCATTTACACAATAAAAAACCGGATGAATCATTGTCCATCCGGTTAATCCAGTATGAGCTTATTACTACTTATGGAAGACGAATTAACGAAATATCATCGATGGCGAAATCATCTCCAATGGCAATCAAACAGTTGATACATCAAAGTCATATTCGAATTTGTACCAATTGTTTGTGTCTGCTTCCAATCTTGCGGTTCCAACCCAAGTACCACCTACATTTACTTTGATGATTGCTGGAGCATCAGGATAAGTGCTTCTTGCAAACATTGTAAATCTATATTTTGTAGGATTAATAATTGGATCTGCTGGTGTATATTCAATATGATTTGCCCAATTCTTTCCTGGGAAGTCTGTAGTGCCTCCCCAAGCTGTTTCAGAGTCAGCCACTTCATCAATATCCTTGTATGTTCCACAAAGTTGATATATAACTGCGGCTGGGTTTACCATTGGATTAGTCGTTGTCCAATCGGCATTTATACCAGTTACATATAGTGTATTTGCACCTTTTACGATGGATGGCAATACATCATATCCATATACTTGGCTCCATCCGGTTGGTGAAGGATCAATAACAACACTTGGCCAATCAAAATTCAACAATGCTGCTTGAGTTCTCCAATCAGGGGCTAAATTTTCATATACCTCTGCACCTGCATTGAAGTGATAAGCAAAAGCATTATCAGCTGCAATCTTCAAATATGCACTTAACGGCAAACCAGGAATGTTGAAATGATGTACAAAATCTACCATTCCCCCGATATCTGCAACCGTAGAAGTAACATACTGTGCATCCCATAACCAATCAGGATCACCTAAATTCAAATTTTCTTCCATCTGAACATCCCAAGGATTTGGATTGCCCCATGCTACAACTGCATCACCTCCATTAACCAAATCAGTCGATGTTGTACTGCTGACTTCACAGAATGGAGCAGCATGACTTAATTCAGGACGAGCAACAACAGCATGTGCCGCAATAAATATTGGGTCATCCGTTGAGAATGGAATACAAACAGAATATTCAGATTGGCCCGGAATGAGTTTCAAATTGATTGGGAATTTTCCAGGAACTGGATTCCCTCTAGATTGCGGGATATCCTTTAATACATCTCCAATCGCAATATGAACTTCTGTCATGAGGTAATGGGCAGCGATGGTTTCTTGATTTAAAACCAACTTAACGCACACAGAGCCAATGGTATTTGTAACGATAACATCGCCAACCAACCAATCTTGCCCTGCAAATAGAGGGAAGTTTTCCTCATGGATTGTTGGAGGTGTTAATTCAAGTGTTACATCTTGTGCCCAAACAGTTTTGGTTTCACCATTGAGATAAGTTCCATTTACAATCATCATTTTTCCGGATCCTGAGGTATGATCCCCAAAGGAAGCCCAAAAACTGTGATAATCATATGGATTTGTGGATACAGTATACATATATTCAGGACCTAAGGTCCAAGAACCTGTGTTGGCTGGATTAAGATAATTATATTGGGTAATAAACCCAGTGTTTCCAGCTTCGAAATCGCCATTAACAATTAAATTAGGATTAACGGCATGAACAGGTGCAACATACAGTGACAGCATTAACGCTGTGACTGCTATAAACGAGATTTTACGCGACATACTTTCCTCTCTTTCGATTGTAGTCTTCATAATTGAAACAGATGATACGATAACGAAACTCGTTTAACAAATCCAAAAGAACACAAATAAAACCCTGGAAAACTCAAACGCATTTTCAGTCTTGATACACCCCCCCGTCTTTTGAGACTAAAAAACCGACTTAAAAGTCGGTTTCGCTATTAGCTCCAACGGAATCAAGCGTCCAAGTACAATTCCGTTTTCTTTGCTTCCTACTACGTCAGATTCATTTAATCTTTATGTATTTTCATATTATCACCGTATATTTTGATTTTCAACCTGGAAAAACGGAAATAACTGATTATTAAGATAAAAACCACTAAAAAAGTTAACAAATTCTTATATTTCACAATTTATTGGACTAATCATCAAGTGGAAGACGCAAACTAACTTCCAGAAGATTCATTAATGGTCTATGGGGTTCTTCTTGGTAACAGTATGCTGTGCTAGACCAATCATCACTGCGGTGATTATTGTGTCCATGTTCTATGGTAACCCGAATTGATTTCGCAAATTGGATGGGATCAAGAATATGATAGCGATAATAGGGTATTTTCCCATTCCATTTCTCACCACCACTAAGTATTAACCCATGATATGGTGCATTATATTCTTGGTTAAGACACCATGCCATGTTGACATAGTCTTCTGTACCTGTACCATGCAAAGACGGTGGCCAAACTTCCCTATCAATGAAGATCATGTCATCACTTTCTCCAGGCCAATCCCAAGTTTCGGTTTTACGCATATTATGAATATTGATGTTGCAACCAACATAATGACCTTTGCCTACAGCATCCAACATAACATAGTTTTCTTGACCAGTTATGTTTTCGTGTCCAAATTGGAACTCTTCGTTGGACATATTGCCTTGTTCAATTTCTTTTGTTGGATTTTCGCGATTCCATGTCGCATGAAACCTCAATTGATCTTCCGTTATCTCATGTTTAACATAATCGATGTAATAATACAGAGTCAATTTTGAAGAAGCTTGATTTTCAACTTCCATTTTAGCCTGATGAAATGGCGTCCTCAGTGGGACAAGGTCTTTACGTTTAATTCAGCACTAAAATGCCCTAAAAACGCTTAAAAATGACTGTTTTAACTGAAAATTACTGATAAAAATGAATTATGCGACAATTTTTCAAGATAGATTCTCGACTCAAATATATTCAAGTTTATAGTGATGTAGTCCTTATTTTATACTAACAACTTTAATATTGTGACTCAACAAAGGTCGATCTATTCCAGTAAATAGTTCCATAAACTTTTCAAATTAGTGACCACACAATGACCAAACAAATCTAAAATTCAGAAATTAGAGTGCTCCTAATGTATCAGATGAGGAGAATGAATTAGTTCTTTTCCACAGCATTCCCTGGCTTTCAAACACAGAACAAATCAACAAATTCCATCAACTCTTTTACCGTCCCAAACATTATGTATATTCATTTGAATAGTCAGATTATTGCTAAAATGCTCTTGATCGCCTACCACTATGACATTTTATGAAGGGACTTTGCTTTTTTCAACACACCTCAGTTGGCAAACATGCACATTATAATACATCTCTTCTTAAGGGGTTATTCACGTCATGGTTTCTGCAGAACTCCACAAATATTATTATGGTTTTGTCATTTACATAAATAATCTCTTTTTATGCTCACCATTATAAGTTATAACTGTTATTTCTATATCCCTGGCAAATTTAAAAACAATTCAACAATTTTAGGTTCAAAGTGTGTTCCGGACAAAGACTTAATATGCGCTTTAACTTTTTCTTTACTCCAAGCTTTTCGATAAGGACGATCCGAACGCAATGCGTCATAGACATCTACAATGGCAAATATCCTTGCAGCGATTGGTATTTCTTCCCCCTTCAAGCCACGTGGATACCCCGAACCATCCCATTTTTCATGATGGCAATAGGGGATATCCAATGCCGCATTCAAAAACTCAATAGGTGATAACATGTCAAAAGCATATTGAGGATGCTTACGCATAATAACCCACTCTTCATCAGTAAGCGGTCCTGGCTTAAGTAAAATGCCGTCTGGAATTCCTACTTTTCCCATATCATGCAGCAAAGCGCCACGACGAATATGAACAATCTCTTTCTCACTCAGACCTGAAGCCTGTGCAAGTCTCACTGCAAGTTCAGTAACTCTCTGTGTATGACCTTCCGTTTCTTGATCACGCAGGTCCATGGCTTTTGACCAACCTTCAATAGTTTTATCATATGCTTGTACGAGTTCAGTATTGGTACGCTGCAGGTTATTAAACAAAGTCGACTTTCCAATTGCAATGGCAGCCTGACTGGCGAGTGCTTCCGAAAAATTAACCCATTCTGGATTTGGATTTAGAATAGATCTATGGAAAATATCCACTACACCAATAATTTCATTATTATTGATTAGAGGAATACCAATATAAGAAATAAATTCTTCATCTTTCAATAAATCATATCGGGCATATTCGGATCCTTTTGTTCTAAGATCATTTACAATAACCGTTTGTTGATTTAATGCTGCGGTTCCAGCGTAACCTTCACTAATGTTCAACTTGGTTTTTTCAATGTTTTTGCCTCGGAATCCTTTGCCAGCAAAATATACAAGGGTTGAAGTGTCAGAATCGTATAGAAGAATTGCAGCCGCATCAACAGTGAGTAGTTCAATCAGATAATCAAGAATTGTGTTTAATAAATCATACAAATTATTACTGGAATTGATTAATAAATCAACAGAATGCAAGGATGCGAAATATTTAGAAACCATTTGGCTTTTTTCATGTAAGCGCATCCTTTGAATGGCATTGGCCGCAATTTCACTTAAAGCTGTCAGAATTTTTAAATCAGATGGTGAAATTTCACGTGGCAACTTCACATTAACATCAAAAGTCCCAAGTATACTGTCACCCGCGAAAATAGGAACAATAGCAACCGCCGTACCGGGAACAAATTCATTGCGAATTTTATCCGAGAGCCGCACATCTTGATTTATATCTCTTGAAACAAAAAGTTTGCCTGTTGAAAAAACAAGTTTACTGATTTCTGATCCAAGTTTTTCAGGAGGAGCTATGTTTTCATCCGTCTCACTCAATCCTCTGTTTGCTACTATTTGCAGTTCTTTACTTTTAGCATCATATAGCCAGATTGACCCTTGTGTTGCCTTCGTAATCTCCAATATTTTGTCAAGCATAATTAGGAGCATTTCATCAACAGTTTTCGCAACACGAAGCGCCATACTAACCTTATTGATTGATTCCAATTCATGTTCATGTTGCATCTTCTCTGTTATATTACGACTGGTATAAACGAAGTGGGTGATTTCTCCTTTTACATTTCGAATTGGTGTGATAATCTTATTTTCGTAAATCAATTCACCAGTCTTTTTACGATTGGTTATATCCCCTGTCGAAACATTACCCGCCAGAATCGTATTCCAGAGTAATTCATAGTCCTCATTGGTATATAGCCCGGATTTAAGGATGCGAGGGGTTTTACCAACTGCCTCCAGTGCAGAGTACCCGTACAGTGATTCAAAAGCAGGATTGACATATTCAATGACGCCTTCTCGATCAGTGATGAAAACATTATCTGTCGTTTGGTCAATAATTTTTGAGAATATTCCCATTCTCTCTTCGTTTCGCGTACGCATCAGAAAGCTGCCTATCAGACCTGCATATATTTCTACCACATCCTCGTTTTTAAAGATATCTCCCTGTTTCATTAAAAATATTATATCTCCCTGAGAACCTTGCTTTTCGTATGAAAGCTCAATAACGAAAACATCTCCTAAATTAAATAGTGCCTCAAGCATCTTAGCCTTTGCTTTTGACAATTCACCTTTTGATGCCTCATAAAGATTATTAAAATGTTGAAGTTTCCCTCCTTGAAGGTTCTTTACCCTCTCTGGCTTAACGACCCACTCTTTACCAACAATTGAGAATCCCAGAATTTTGGAGATGTCTTTGATTATCGAAGGGAAATTGCTGATTGCTCTCGTTATACTTATGGTGCCAGATTGTTCATATGTATTAATTCCAACGACCCAGGCTCCTGACAATTCTTTGATTTCATCAACAACCAACTGATAATCGATGGCATCAATAGGCATATTCAATAATTTTTTAGAAGTACTTAAAATCATTTTGAGCATATCAGCATTTTTCTTTTGTTCTGAAATCCAGTTCTCATCTTTGGGCATTTAAAACACCTCCACGTTGATTTTAAAGCTTTATTAATCACATCAAGTTTACAATTCATAGAATTTATCATTTACAATAATGGTACCAATCTTGAAT
Source organism: Erysipelotrichaceae bacterium (assembly GCA_009773735.1). GTDB lineage: Bacteria > Bacillota_I > Bacilli_A > Erysipelotrichales > Erysipelotrichaceae > UBA2212. Next base: position 913 of record WSYG01000067.1, on the reverse strand, counting down.
TATATTCAAACAAATAATACCATTAAATGTCTTCCATTACTCTAGAGTGTAAAGAAGTTTAGTTATACTCTCAATCAATATCTTCAAAAACTCCAAGTTCATGATCATACAAATGACCATACAAAATATAAAAGCCGGGAAACAATAGGAAAGGAATGGCTGAAATGCGCTTGAAATGTCGGCTTTTGAAGCCTAGGGAAAGCCTTAAATCTCATCTCATGTCCTCCGCCATAGTGAACAAACCCGCCAATCAACTGGTTTTCTTATGGTTCTGGAGACTTTTGACCCTACAATGACCATTCAATACAAAACTGGTTGGCAACTTCGTATCTTATCTATTCTTACTTCTTTCAATTTAATCAACAATTCATTAGCGCATACAGCCTCTACAAAGTATCGTCAATTGTAGGCTCTTTAGCCTATTAAAAAACACACTAGATTTCAAGTTTCTAATGTGTCTTTTATTTATCTGTCCCTTTTAATTGAGCTAACTCAAATCAAAGGCTTTATTTTTATGGCGTCCTCAGAGGGACAAGACCTTTACGAATTATTCGGCACTAAAATACACTAAAATCGCCTGAAAATGTCTATCTTTGACGGGAAACTACTGATAAAAATGTTTTTACGAAATTTTTTGCGACAACTTTGCGACAACTTTTCACGATTGATTCTCAACTCAAAAATATTCAAATATAGATTCAAGTTTAAAGAACTGGAGTCGACTCAATGTGCTAATCTTTTCCTGTTTTAATCATTTAAGGATTTTTATCCCTGACGAAGCTCAAGGTGATTATATTAACACATATCGTTAACATGGAAAGGCAACAGTAAATTAGACAAAATTTATAAGGGACTTGTTTTTATATTCAACCGGACTCATATAATCCAGGGTTGAATGTATCCGCCTTGTATT
>WSYG01000066.1 GCA_009773735.1 Erysipelotrichaceae bacterium | reverse complement strand
CACGTGTCAAGAAATAATCCTTGACACCTTGGGTTAAATTGCGTACAATGGTAGTCGGCACTTTATGCCAATGTAGCCCCGGAAACTACAATGGTTAGGAGAAACAAATATGCGCCAAACTACGATGGCCAAACCAGCAGAAGTTGTACGTCAATGGTATATCGTTGACGGAGCCGGATTAACATTAGGACGTTTAGCAACTGAGGTTGCGACAGTATTAAGAGGTAAACACTTACCTACTTATACCCCAAATGTCGATTCTGGCGATTATGTTATCATCATTAATGCCGACAAAGTCGTCGTTACAGGTGATCAAGAGTTTAAGAAAAATTACTATGCTACCTCGCAATGGGCGGGCGGCTTACGCGTAAGATCTACCAGGATTATGCGTGAGAAATATCCTGAAGAATGGGTCACAAAAGCCGTTCACGGGATGCTACCACATACGAAACTGGGTGACAAACAGAGACTGCACTTATTCGTCTATACAGGCTCTACTCATCCGCATGCGGCTCAACAGCCCAAAGAACTGAAGATCAAAGGCTAGGAGGAAAAATGGTCGCAAAGAAAAAGAAAGCAGCTGTCCAATATTTGGGCACCGGCAGACGTAAGACATCCATCGCTCGTGTTTATATGACACCAGGCACTGGCATCATCTCCGTCAACGATAAAACTTTAGATGAATACCTCCCACTAGAAACCCTCAGAATGGTCGTCCGTTCACCGTTGGAATTGACCGAAACCTTAAATAGTTTCGATATCTTGATCAACGTAATCGGCGGCGGTTATACCGGCCAATCCGGTGCCATGAGACACGGAATCAGCCGCGCACTCTTGGAAGCTTCCCTAGACTACCGTGCTGTGTTAAAAGCAGCAGGATTCTTGACCCGTGATTCACGTGGTAAAGAACGTAAAAAATACGGTCTCAAGAAAGCTAGAAGAGCTCCGCAGTTCTCCAAACGTTAATGGATCTAAAAACCTGTATCATTATGCATACAGTTTTTTTTATAAGCGTAATTATTCGTTTTATAAACCCGCTTTTTATTGACATCAAGAAAGCATAATGTTAAACTTATAAAGCATTCGGTTGTGGTATGGGCCTGTAGCTCAGGTGGTTAGAGCGCGCCCCTGATAAGGGCGAGGTCGTTGGTTCGAGTCCATTCAGGCCCACCATATCCAACAATATCGGGGTTTTAGCTCAGTTGGGAGAGCACCTGCCTTGCACGCAGGGGGTCAACGGTTCGAGCCCGTTAAGCTCCACCATTTTCTAAGAAAAACCACGCAAGTGGTTTTTATTTTAAACAAACATGATCAATATAAAACAAATCAAAGAAAACAGAATGTTCTATATTCGGGTCCTCTCTATAGCGGTGCCTTTTATGTTGCAGCAACTCATTGGATCCAGTGTCAACCTTTTAGATAATCTGATGGTTGGGCAATTGGGTGATGCTGCCATCGCCGGTGTCGCATCCGCCAATCGTTTCTATATGATCGCAACATTCGGATTGTTTGGTGTATCAGGAGCTGGAAGTATCTTTATTGCACAGTATTATGGAGCCAAAGATGAAGCTCATGTTAAACAGTCATTCAGATTCTCACTCATCGCTAGTTATCTGTTGATCTTGCCTTTTGTGGTATTAGGTTCGATTTTCCCGAATTTCATCATCGGCTTGTTTACAAATGATGCATCCGTCATCGCTATGGGAAGTGCCTATTTAAGAATCGCCTTATGGACCTATATCCCTATGACTTTCTCAATGACCGTTGGGAATGCGATGCGTTCGATCGGGGAAACCAAGATCCCGCTTTATACATCGATTGTTGCCATCGTCACCAATGGTGTATTTAACTATCTGTTGATCTTTGGAAATTTTGGATTTCCAAAAATGGGTGTAGAGGGTGCAGCCATCGCAACCATCATCGCTCGAGTACTAGAACTCATCGTCATCGCAGTTATACTTCATAAAAAGCACTTTATCTTCAACACAAAAATCAAAGATCTTTTTAAGATTTCACCAAAACTATTAAAAGCTCTTACGATCAGAGCCATTCCACTTACCACCAATGAAATTTTTTGGTCAACAGGAATGAGCATACTGTTCAAGTTTTACTCCTCCAGAGGAACAGAAGTTATGGCTGGTATGTCTATTTCAGGAACCGTTGCAGATCTTTTCTTCACTTTATTTGGTGGAATGACAGTCGCAACAACTATCGTTATTTCCCAGGCATTAGGCGCAAATCGCTTAGATGAAGCACGCAAAGATGCCTATCGTTTGCTTCACTTCTCGCAAGGATTGGCTGTATTTATGGGTTTACTGATGTTTTCGATTTCATTCATCATTCCTCAATGGTATGACGTTTCTGAAACCTCAAGACATACGGCTGAAACATTCTTACGGATCCAATCAGCAATGTTTTGGCTCTATATGTCCAATGCACAAATATTCTTCACCTTAAGAGCAGGCGGAGATACCAAATCGACCTTATTGATGGATGCGGTTTTCATGTGGGCTGTTAATCTGCCAGCAGTAGGTTTGGTAACCTATCTAACCAACTGGAATGTCTATGCGATCTATCTGGTTGGACAAAGCACGGATTTCTTAAAGTTTGCTTTGGCGTATTCATTGTTGAAACGTGAAAAATGGGTCAAGAATTTGGCTCATGTACACGAAGAAAAAGTTCCTGTCTTCGAATCGCCAAATTAACACTTTAGTCTTGAAAAAAAAGTACACTTGTGTTATATTTATTGAGCACTTGCCTAAATAGCTCAGTGGTAGAGCAACCGGCTGTTAACCGGTTGGTCGTAGGTTCGAGCCCTACTTTAGGCGCCATCGTGGCCCGTTGGAGAAACGGTCAACTCATTTGCCTTTCACGCAAACATTCACGGGTTCGAATCCCGTACGGGTCACCAATTAAGAAATCAGTAAACACGCGTGGTTTACTTTTTTTATGCAGATTGATCGTTACTCTTACATAAGGATAACCAATGCAAAGTTGATGCATTATGTTACAGCTTCTTGCATAAAATGATTGAATACGCTATAATCAAAAGGCAACAAATGACCGGTTAGCTCAGTTGGCAGAGCAACTGACTCTTAATCAGTGGGTCCAGGGTTCGAATCCCTGACTGGTCACCAAATAGTCTAAAACGCATCGAAAGATGCTTTTATTTTAGTTGGTTAAGTAATGTAAATATTTACATTATAAATATGTAAGAAAATGATTGCATTTCACATAATTTTCATTTAGAATTAGACCATATTACTCATAAGGAGGGTACATATGAAGAAACTAATAGGGGTATTGATATTGGCTTTACTCGTACTTTCCGGATTTACCGCGTGCTCATCAAAGCCGAAAACGATCAAAATCGGGTTGAATCTGGAACTTACCGGAGAAATCTCGGTTTATGGGGTTCCAGAGAAACTCGCTGCTGAAATGGCTGTTGCTGAAATCAACAAAGCTGGCGGGATCGATGGAAAAACAGTTGAGCTTATTATTTATGATAATGCCTACAATAGTGCAAAAGCAGTAGAAAATTCACAGAAGTTGATTCAACAAGGTGTTGTTGCTATCTTGGGTTCAGCAACGTCTGCTCCGACATTGGCCATTGGTCCTGTTGCTTTGGATTCCAAAGTATTGACCATTACACCATCTGGAACCAATGCTAAAGTAACAATGAATGGGACTGCGGTTAATCCGTTTGTCTTCCGTGCTTGCTTCATTGATCCATTCCAAGGCTTGGTTTTAGCGAATTTTGCTTCAGATAATTTAGATGCTAAAAAAGCTGTTGTTATGGGATCCAATTCTTCCGATTATGCTAAAGATTTAGCGTCCATCTTTACGGATCAATTTGAAGCCAATGGTGGTGAAGTGTTGGGTAGCGTATTCTATTATGCTGATACAGATGCTGACTTCAGTGCTCAGTTGACTGCGATCGCAGCCCTTGGCGAATTTGATGTCTTGTTTGTTGCTGACTATGCCGCTCGTGCAGGTTTGATCATCAATCAAGCACGTGCTACTGCTGGTTTAGAAACTGTTGCGATTTTAGGGCCAGATGGATTTGAATCTCCTGATCTTAATGATTTGGCTGGCGGTGCTGCCAAAGTCAACAATGTATTCTTTTCAACTCACTTCTCAACCATCGTTGATAATGCGAAAGTTAAGAAATTCATTGCGGATTACACAACTTCTGCTGGTGAAGCTCCAAGTGCTTTAAGTGCTTTGGCTTATGATGCCATGTACATGTTGTTTGCAGCCATCGATAAAGCTGGAACTAATCCAGTTAAAGTCCGTGATGCTTTAAAAGCTACCGTAGGCTTTGATGGTGTTACTGGAACGATTTCTTTTGATGATCTGAACAATCCGATTAAATCTGCAATCGTCGTTGAATTGACCAATGGTGTACAAACCAACGCGGTCATTGTTAATCCATAATCGATTTGTTTAAGCGTGTTTAACTAAACAGGTGAAAGTGTCCCTTTCACCTGTTTGTATCTTTAAAGAAGGAGCGCCTATGACACAATTTCTGCAGCAAGTCATCAATGGTCTGTCGATCGGCAGTGTTTATGCACTGATCGCACTGGGCTATACGATGGTGTATGGAATCATCAAACTGATTAACTTTGCCCATGGCGATATTTTCATGTTTGGGGCATATATCGGGATGATTGCCATAACTTCATTTAAACTGCCTTTCTTTGTGGCCTTGGTCGTAGCGATGGCTGTCACAGCGGTTTTTGGTGTCATCATTGAACGGGTTGCCTATAAACCGTTACGTAAATCTTCGAAGACGGCTGCTTTGATTACAGCCATTGGGGTATCTTTTCTCATTCAAAATGGAACACAGTTGGTGATGGGAGCCAACATTTATGCATTTCCTCAAGTCATCCCAAACCAATACTTTGATGTCTTTGGTTTACGCATCAATTTACTTCAGCTCATCATCTTCTTCACATCCATCGTATTAATGTTTATCTTACAGTTCATCGTTAAGAAAACAAGATTAGGAAGAGCCATGAGATCTGTAGCGGTTGATAAGGATGCTTCTGTACTCATGGGTGTCAATGTTGATAACACAATCACCATAACCTTTGCTATCGGATCAGCATTGGCTGCAGCAGCTGGCATCATGGTTGGTTTATACTACATCAAGATCTATCCATATATGGGCTTTGCGCCAGGCTTAAAAGCATTCGTAGCGGCTGTATTTGGAGGTATAGGGATCATACCCGGAGCCATGATCGGTGGTTTTGCGATTGGTTTGATTGAAACCATGGTGGCAGGATATGGCAGTACGCTTTATAAAGATGCGGTTGTATATTCGATCTTGATTTTGATCTTACTGATCAAACCAAGTGGTTTATTGGGTAAAAATACAAAGGAGAAAGTCTAATATGAAACATCTCCTAACGAAAAAGAATTTGATCAATGTTGTCTTATTGGCCATCATCTTTGTGATCTTTAATGTCTTGATTGGACAAAGACTAATATCGCCGTATTATCGCACTGTTATCTATTGGATGGGCATCTACATCATCTTATCCTTAGGACTCAATATCATCATTGGGATTACAGGTCAGTTGTCTTTAGGCCATGCGGGATTTATGTCCATAGGGGCTTATAGTGCAGCCATTGTTTTGGTAACCAATCCAACCCTAACAGGTTTATTTATCGGGATGTTGATTGGTGCCTTGATTACCATGGTAGTATCTTTTATGGTTGCCTTACCGACCTTACGATTAAAAGGTGACTATTTAGCCATCGCAACTTTAGGGGTCGGTGAAATCATTCGTATCCTTATCCTCAATATGAAAATAACAAATGGAGCTTCCGGAATCAGTAACATTAAGATGCTGATGAGTTGGCCTTTACTGTTTGGTTTTGTAGTATTAACGATTTACTTGACTCAAAACTTTAAGAACTCAGCCATCGGTAGAGCCTGTATCGCCATCAAGGAAGATGAGATCGCAGCCGAAGCCATGGGTATCAATACCACTAAATATAAGACCCTAGCCTTTATGTTTGGGGCTGTGTTGGCATCTGTTGCGGGAGCTTTGTTTGCGACAACCTATTATGTTGTTAAACCTGAATCTTTTGGGGTCAGTACTTCGATCGATATTTTGATCATCGTGGTATTTGGTGGAATGGGTTCATTAAGCGGATCGATCATTGCTACCATCTTTATCGGTATTGTCAATATGATCCTTCAGCCTTATGCAGAAATGCGTTTGATTCTATATGCCATGGTATTGATCATTGTTATGATTTTTAGACCTCAAGGTTTATTTGGCTCAAAAGAAATAGCACCATGAGTCTGCTCAATATCGAAAAGATAACGAAAAACTTCGGTGGATTGACAGCGGTTTCTAATGTTTCCTTATCGATCGAAGAAGGAGAATTGGTAGGGTTGATTGGACCTAACGGGGCAGGAAAGACAACCTTGTTTAATGTCTTGACTGGTGTGTATGTCCCTACAGAAGGCAAGATCACCCTCACTAAGAATGGTAAAGTCATAGAGCTGAGTAAACTACCCCCTTATAAGATCACGCATTATGGAGTTGCTAGAACCTTCCAAAACATCCGACTTTTTAAAGAACTCACTGTGTTGGACAATGTTAAAGTCGCGATGAATGAAAGTGCTAAATATGGATTGTTTGGCGCATTAACTCGTATCGGACGATTCTTTTCATCTGAAGAAGATATTGAACTTCGTGCTCATCAATTCTTAAAAACAGTTCAACTGGATACATTGGCATATGAGAAAGCCAAGAACTTGCCGTATGGTAAACAACGTCAGTTGGAGATTGCTAGAGCGATGTCGACAGGAGCTAAACTTTTGGTCCTGGATGAACCAGCAGCGGGTATGAATCCTCAAGAAACGCAGGCTTTAACAACATTCATTGCCCAGATTCGTAAAGATATGAATTTAACGATCATTTTGATTGAGCATGATATGTCTTTGGTCATGACGATTTGTGAACGTATCTTTGTGCTGGATTATGGAAAACTGATTGCTCAAGGATCCCCATCAGAAATCAAAAAGAACCCCAAGGTCATTGAAGCTTACTTGGGTGAGGAGGAATAGCCATGTTGAAAATCAGTGGACTGAATGTTCATTATGGGGTAATTCACGCGCTAAAAGATGTAAAATTGGAAGTAGAACAAGGTTCGATCGTAGCCTTGATTGGATCCAATGGGGCCGGTAAGACAACTTTACTAAGAACCATAAGTGGTTTGATCAAAGCTACTTCAGGTTCTGTGCTCTATATGAGTAAAGATATCTTAGTTGAAAAACCTCAGATTTTACCTAAACTTGGTTTGGTTCAAGTTCCAGAAGGTCGTAAGATCTTTGCGGGTCTAACTGTCTACGAAAATCTGATGATGGGTGCTTATCTTAGACGAGACAAAGCTAACATTGCTTTGGATATCAAAAAGATCTATGAACGCTTTCCCATCTTGGGAGCCAGAAAGAATCAAGATGCGGCTACTTTATCCGGGGGTGAACAACAGATGTTGGCCATCTCTAGAGCTTTGATGGCTAAACCTAAACTGCTTTTACTGGATGAACCTTCTATGGGTCTAGCACCCATCTTAGTCAAAGAAATCTTCAACATCATCAAAGAAATCAATCAGCAAGGAACAACCATCTTACTGGTTGAACAGAATGCTTTCCAAGCTTTAAAGATCGCAGATAAAGCCTATGTTTTAGAAACAGGATCCATTGTATTAAGCGGGACAGGTCAAGAGTTGCTCAACAGTGCCGAAGTCCAGAAAGTATACCTGGGAGGATAAAAACATGCTTGTAAAAAACAAAATGACGACTGAAGTCATCACCATCAGACCTGATCAAACCATCTCTGAAGTTTTAGATTTAATGGAAAACAATGAGTTTCATCGACTTCCTGTCGTGGAGAATGGAAAATTAGTCGGACTGGTCACCCAAGGGGTCGTCGCATCCAATTCACCCTCGCATTTAACGACCTTGAGTATCCATGAGATGAATTATCTCTTATCAAAAACAAAAGTCAAAGACATCATGATCAAGAAAGTCGTTACGATTTCTCCAGATGCACTCATCGAAGAAGCTGCCGACACTATGGAAGTTAAAGACATCGGATGTTTGCCTGTCATCGCCAAAGACAATACGCTATTGGGCATCATCACAACCGGCGACATCTTAAAAGCCTTTGTGGAGTTCTTTGGTTATCATGAACAAGGAACACGAATTGTTCTGGATGTCAGAGAAAACAAAGTCGGCATCATCAGTGCTTTGGCTCAAGTCTTTACCGATGCCAACATCAACATCTCACATTTCTTGACCAGTTCCATCTCAACCAATGAGTTCATATTGCGTTGTGATGAAACCGATAAAAAGAAAGTAGAAAAGTTATTAGAAAGCCATGGATTCAAAGTCGTATCTGTCTTATAAACAGAGCTAAGCTCTGTTTTTTTATGTTAAAATGGGGAGTGTAAAAGGGGATCTTTATGAAACATATCGTGGTCGTTTATTCGCATTATGGACATGCCTTAGCTTTAGCTCAAGCCTATGCCAAAGAACACAATGCTGCGCTTCATCGTATAGAGCCAAAGTTTGAGCCTAAAGGATTCTTTACCTATGTTTGGTATGGTTACAAGTCATCTCTTAAAAAGCCTGTCAGGCTTAAAGAAGACCGTATCAATCTAAAACATTATGAACATATGACTTTGTATGCCCCTATTCATGCAGGTAAGATCTGTGCACCAGTCAGAAGTTATCTCTTTAGTCATAGAACTTATTTACCTAAGGTGGATGTAATTTTAACTCATAGAGCAGGTGATAAAGACTATAAAGAAGCAGCTCACGCTATCGAAAGTGAGCTGATGTTTAAATTTAGTTCAATCAATTCTGTGGTTGTTGAATAGTAATGTTTAAATTTGATGTGTTGATTTATAGGGATGGTTGTGGTGTAGGACTTTAAGCGATCGCTTATGTCAGAATGATGGGTAAACAACATGGAACTGTTTGATGCGGTGGATCGCCATGGAAATCCACTGGGTTTTGAAATTGTAAGAGGTCAACATAATCCTGAAGGAATTTATCATAAAGTCGTACAGATCTTTACTTTTAATCAAGACAATCATCTTTTGATCACTTTACGTCATCCTGATAAAGTATTTGGTTCTTTATGGGAAGTTACTGCTGGAAGTGTCATTAAAGGTGAAAGTGAAACTCAAGGCGCAGTGAGAGAACTGGCTGAAGAAACAGGGATCATAATCGCTGAGGAAGATTTAAAGCTCATCTACACGATGATTGAAAACGATAGTATTTGGTATACCTACGTGGTTAAAACAACGGTCAATGAGGCTGAAATCAGATACCAAGAAGGAGAAACAGTCAGTCATCGTTGGATCGATGCGAAGACATTTATGAGTCTTGTAAATGAAGGATCATTTCCGTATCCTATGAAAGAACGTATGATGACTCATTGGGATAAACTCAAACAAACATTGAAGGATTACGTAGATTTTGATATAATCTAAAAGCAATGCGCGTGTGGCGAAATTGGCAGACGCACTAGACTTAGGATCTAGCGGGCAACCATATGGGTTCGAGTCCCTTCACGCGCACCATCTTGGAAATAACGATTGTCATAAAATGCTAAAAAACCGCTTAAACAGGCGGTTTTTTAGTGGTTTTGTATTGATAAAAAAACCATTAAAAAATATCCGATTCCCCCAAAATTCCCCCAATTGAAAAAATTGATGGCAATTTACGGCAATGGATTAACCCCTTTCTGCAATTAACAAGACGTGCTTTTTGGCGGAATACAACGCAGAAAGAGAGCCTTAAAATTAAGGTAGAGGTAAGAAAAATGGTTGGCAAGTCAGCAAAGGGTGGATTCTTCTATCGAATTAAGATAAAAAATCCCAATACGTTAAAAGTAGAAGAAAAGTATAAAGCTGGATTCACCTCAAAAAGGGATGCCCGTGAAGCAGGGGAGTTGTTGGTTAAGAAGATTCTTGAGAACCCTGTGGGATTGATGACCCTCAAAACGATCGTGGACGACTATATCAGTAATGATAAGGTCTACAATACTTCCACCACAACTGCCGGAAAGGAAAGAATTTTTAGGATATACATTTTACCAACCTTTGGGGATGTGCCTCTTGATAAGATTACAAAGATGAAGGTCAGGCAATGGATGGAGGAAATTCAGAAAGATCCGAAAACAGCACCAAGATACAAAAATGACATCACAGCACATTTCAAGTATCTGTTTAAACACGCCGAAACATATTTTAATCTAAAGGATAACCCATGCGTTGTCTTGAGATCAGTTAAGGAAAATGTGGAGGTGGACAAGGTAGGCAAGATCATGTCTAGAGAAGAGTTTGAGAAGTTCGAAAGTTGTTTTGATGGACCAGACAATGAGCAGTTTCTCTGGAAGACGTTTTACAATGTTTTGTTTAATACCGGGGCACGTCGAGGGGAGGTGCAAGCTTTACGTTTTACAGATATTGACTATGTAAGCAAAACGATCAACTTCAACAAAACTGTATCTGGGAAATATACTGGCGAGAAACCAAAAGTGCGCGTTCCAAAGACGCCAAGTTCGATTCGTACCATCCCACTTGATGATCAAACATTTGAGATGATTAAAAGAGTTAAAGACTATCGAACGGAACTTGAAGATTTTGACAAGTCGGAATTTATCTTTGGAAGACCAGATGACAGAGGCCTACCGTTCTCCGATACTACGATAGAAAGACTTAAGAATAAGGCAATCAAGTCAACCGGTATTACACGGATCAGAATCCACGATTTCAGGCATTCACATGCGAGTGAACTCATTGGGAATGGGGTTAATATCGTCGTTGTTTCAAAACGTCTGGGTCACTCTAGTATTGATATGACATTGAAAGTCTACACACATCTCATGCCTACAGCTGACAAGGAGGCTATCAATTTCATAAATAATAAAAGGAAGAAGTAGTGAAAACTATGGCAATACACAATATTTAGTGTAATTAAATATAACTTAATATAATACACTATATATTGTGTAATGTCAATAGAAATCCAAAATAATTCTTCATCTCGATCAAGGACTGTGATATGATAAGGGTGCCGGAGGACAAATCATGAGAAATACGGAGGGAAAATCATGAATAACATGGGAGATCCATTATGAATTTTAATATTTTTTACCTAGCTCGCAAGAGATTTTCGCAAATCAATAGCAGATACTCAGACTACAAGGAGGCTGCGAGTGTTATGCATATGAATGACAAGAAATTATCCAATATTGAAAATGGGAAATTGATTCCAAACAAT
>WSYG01000065.1 GCA_009773735.1 Erysipelotrichaceae bacterium | reverse complement strand
ATTCACGAAAGCAGAGAATGAATTAAGTCTACTATTCGAAACCGAAGAACACGAAGAAAGCTAACCCAGTTTACACAAGATATTTGACAGTACCAATTATTACAAATTTATCAGGAAAACTATATCAAAACGATTATGTATCTATTAACTTTACAAGTGAAGTTATATATCGTGAAGAACTATCGAGTACATCTTTCAGTAACATGGCGGTCCCCCACTCCATGCAACTTGACGCAGAAATGACAACAATTGCTGTTGCCATACTCAAAAACAAGACACAATGGGGAGATAATAATGTCAATGTGGTCTTGTTATTAGCAATATCTAATGAAAATAGAAATGAATTTAAACGTTTATTTCAAACGGTTCTGCAAATTTTCACATCTGAGGAGTGGAATCAAACGTATCGAAACATAAGCAATTTTGAACAGTTCATTGATTTTGTTATCAGATATAGCAATAAATGAAGATTACTATTTAATACTTATTATTGACATAAAGATTTCACGCTTTTTAAACAATCTATCATCAAGAAACCAATTGAAATTATACTTTTTTCCTTCTTACCGCATGGATCCAATCTGGTGCATAAGGTGATGTACAGCCTTTAGAAACCTTCATTTCTTTATAGACACCCAAACGTTCGCCAATCTCTAAACACTGTTCTGTATACGCATCATGGGTTATCCCTATCTCACATAGACAACGATTCATCGCATATTGAACCATAGGGTCAATTGTTACTAAATTGGCTTCTATGATCTTGATCAGATCATCCATTTCAGTTTCTGTTAGTTTCTTTTTATGAGCTAAGATGATGGCCATGTTCCATGCTGCTCTTTGTAACTTAAGATTAGGATGATGAAGCCACTCATCGATGTACGTTTTTTGATCTTTGATTTCTTCAAAGATTTCAAATGTTAATTCATCGATGACACTGGTTGAATCTGTCTCATTGATGAGTTTCTCTAAGCTTGTGATGTTGAGTTGTGAAGGGTCAAAAACCATGGTAGCAATGATTCTAGCCTCATAGATGTTGGTATCCCACAGTTCTAGTGCTAAAGGATGATTTATTTTTAATGTTTCAGCTATCTTTCTTAGAGGTCCTTTATAGATACCTAAAATCTTTTCTGTAATGCCTTGTTTTTGATAAATACGGATAACTTTCTCATTGGATAAAGTTGATATCTCATTAATGATGTCTTGGGTTGTCATAGAATTTCTCCTGGCTCTATCTTAACATAGCACCAGATAGCCATGGTTTCACGTGCTTTAGTTTTCGTAAGACATCTTTAGTTAGGTACTAGCCCAATATTGATCAAGATAGGAGAGGCTTATTCTTCATTCTTAATACCTAAACGATCTGATTTTTCTTGTTCTCGTTTCTTTTGAATAGATCTTAGGATCTCATCTAGATCTTCTTTAGTTAATCTTTCAGTTGCATTTTTTCTAAAATCAATCAAGGCAGCTTGATTCTCGATTTCTTCTTGACGATATTGTAAAAACAATGATTCGTAATCACCGTTTTCGATGATCTGATTAAAGAGTTTCCAAGTAGTAGTACTAACTTTATCAAGTTTGCCATACAGGGTAAGCACAGCATCTTTAATCTTATCTACAGAAAGCGGTTCATTGTTTTTTCTACTTTCGTGCAGAATTCCAATAATATCTGTAATGTCGTTTTTATGCATTCTTCCAGCAACCAATTTCATGGCAACTAAATATTCAGATCGAATTGTTCTAACTGAAATAACACCTAGATAATCTTGATAAAATACAGAATTAATTCTTAGTTGATCAGAATAAGATGGTGACTTTTCAAAATCAGTATTGATCCATTTCGGACCTAACTCAAACTTTTCAGCTACATTTTTTATCGCAATCAATAACGCATCCGGTGTTAAAAAAGTGCCATCTACGTCAGTTGTGGAAACTCTAAATGTATAGTTGATTAGAATTGATGCCCCACCAACCAAAACAATCTCAAGGTTTTGTAAATTTCTCTTGGAAACTTTTTTGTATGCCTTGGCTAATTCGAATAAATACTTCTCGAGATCCTGTTTTGTAATATTCTTTTCATTTAACATCGCGGATCTCATTTTCTACGATATTGAAGCGTTTGAATTCAGGAATCGATGCTTGATAATACTCTTCAACGAGTTGTTTATTTTGTTTAAACTCTTTCGCTATGATTAAACTTGCGGGATAGATGATTCGATCCAATTTTGCTTTTCTCAAGTTATCATACTTGGAATAAAGTGGAATGTCATTTAGTCGACTAAGATAATCAACCATTGCTAAAGTATACAATGCTTCTGGATACCATTTTCTTTCCACATAGGTAGAAATAAGATCAGACTTTAAAATGTTCTCAATAAACGTCAAATCATCTGTCTCATGGATTCTGTGTTTCATATTGCTTTTAAACGTTTCAAGATCCGTTCTGATCGGTTCGTAAGGCGTAATAGTGAACTCTATCAAAGCCTCTACTGTTGTATTCAAAGATTTGGCAATCTTAAAAACAACTTCAGCGGATGACCTACGCAAACTTGTTTTCTCATTGAAAAGATCTGAAATCGTAGAATAAGGAATTTGGGTCAGATTAGAAAGTTGATACTTTGTAATGTTTCTTTCTTCTAAAAGTGTGTTTAGTTTCATTGTCAATCATCCTCCTTAACATCACTATAACGGTATACCGTTATAGTGTCAACATTTATTACTTTTGGTTCTTGTTATTAAAGCCATTCTGTATATACGCTTATATTCAACAATCACATAAAAAAAGACATCCTTAGATGTCCGTTAAGTGTAAAGTATTTTGTGAATGATTATATCAATTTAGTAAATCTTAAGATAAACAAGAAGATAAAGAATGAACCACTGGTCAATAGTGTTGAGAACACCAACAACTGTGCAGCCAATTCATAATCATTGTTGAATTGTCGAGCCATGGTGTAACTGGTGATGGCTGTTGGTGAACAAAGTAGGGTTACGATGACGATCAACTGTGCTCCTCTTAAACCAATCAAATAACCTAATCCTAAGAAGATGGCAGGTAAAACGATGAACTTCATAAGGATGGTCCAGAAGATATACACTTTGTTTACCCCAAAGTGTTCGACTTTGAAACTGCCACCTAAAACGATCAACGCAAAAGTCGTGGTCATGGCTGATATATCACTGATAACTTTAGCGACTGGGGCAGGAAAACCGATCTTAAAGACCGCAAATAGGATCCCGACTAGGGATGCGATGATCAAAGGATTCTGAATGACAGATATGAGTACTTTGCCTATTTTTGGTTTCTCTCCACCATAAAACGAAAGTATGACAACGGCAAGAAAATTATAAGTAGGAACGACGATACAAGCCACAAAAGCAACGATAGCAGCGCCTTGAGGACCTACGACACTTACGGTGACTGGTAACCCAAACAACAGGTAATTGGCTCTAAAAGTGGCTTGGATGATGGCTCCTATCTTCTTTCTATCCTTCACAAACATGGGTAGAAATATGACATAAGCTATGATGATCGTAAAGATGGTAAACAAGACAAACAATAGAAGCTTTAAATCAAAGAATTCTCCTAGGTTAGATTTATAGATACTGTTAAAAAGTAAGACCGGTAATAAATACTTACCTACCATATCATTGGATACCGATAAGAAATGTTCATCGACTGACTTTGTTTTCTTTAATAGAAAACCTAGGACCATAAAAATGATCAAGGGTAAGACAATGTTGAGTGAGAAGATCAGATCAGACATAAGAAGCCTCGCTTTCTAAGATGTTCATTTCTTTGAAGCTTCTAGAGCTTCTTCATAGTGTTTATACAAAGCTTGGTTCCCTTAGGGTTCATTGCCTTTATCTATTATATGCCTTGCCGTTTCTTGATCTATAATGCCAATACTTATCCAAGTTGCTTTATTAATAGAGTATTCTATTAAATATGAATGGCACTTATTCTATGATGTATATACATCTTACTACCCTTAATAGTTTATCACTAATTTTACTCTAGGTCGATGCTCACTTTAAAACATATTGATAAACGAGTAAAGCACGAATGTGCACTAGTAAAAGTATATGAAGAACATCGTTTATGAAACAAGTTTTTTTAACCATAAAAAACAAGTACCCAGAAAGTACTTGTTTACTTAACTCCTTTTGCTGCAACTTCAGACAAGATCTTTATGATATGAGATCTTCTGTCTGATTCTGACAAATCGTCCCATTTTATGTCTGTCAATTTAAGTGAAATCATTTTTTCACCACACTCTGGACATAACGGTAAATCTTTAGGCTGAATTGCCCATATCGTCTGGCAGTTCTTACAACCATACATGTCTTTCATCTTTGCCCCTTATGACTCTTTTTTGGTTCATTACTAATTTAACAACTTTTGAGTGACGTGACAAGTAGAAATGGTTAAGTTGTATTAATAGATCAGCTTTTCACTTCATTTTGAGATTCTTGAAGTTCTTTGAGACGTTTTCTTTCCGCAAATCGTTCTTGTTCTTCACGTATACCGATGGCTCTGAGTCTTTCCAGTCTAAAATCTTGTTCCATAAGATAGAACGCATAGAAACAAAATCCTGAAGGAACCAACATGATCAACATCGATAAGATGAATTGAAAAGCACTGTTCATATAGAAGAAACCAGCAAATAAAGCAAAGTAACGGTTTTCAAAACGATAAGCCAGGGCATTAAACATTAATCCTGGAGCAATAACCACTAAAAAAACAGCAAGCGAAATCAGCATGTATAGTAATGGGGTATCCCCTTGGTCTAAGAATTGGTGAATGATCATATATAGGTAAAGCATACTGCCCGAGGCCAGTGCAATACCCAGTGATGTTTTCCCTTCCATGCTTTTCTCCCTTTTGATCAACTCTAATCAACAAAAAGAATCTTACTTATCTTTATTAGCATCATATCATAAAAGGTCACAAGTGAACTTGTGACCGCCCAATAATGGAAATTTTGATGTAAACTTCATTCATTTTTAGATACATACTAAATATCATGCAACATCTTCCTTTTTTTGGGACAGTTGAATCAAAAGTACAGTTGTAGTGATACACTTATGTCATAAAGAAGGGGACAATATGGATCCACTACAAATCTTCATGATTGTGTTGTTAGTCATCGTTTTGATCCTGATAGTTTTACTATTGGTGCGAAAACCAAAAGATAATATCCAGGAAGAACTTAAAGCATTTAGAGGTGAAGTCGCAGATGAAAATCAAAGAACCATCAAGACCTTTAATGATGTTTTTGTGAGTACAAGTCAAAGTACCAATGGGATCGTTGATAAGCGTTTGTATGAATTGACTAATTTGCTTCATTCCAATCAACAAGCCCTTAATAAGACTGTATCTGATTCTTTGCTTCAGATCCAGCATTTACTCAATAACTCTGCGATTCAAAATGAACAGAAATTAAATCAGGTCCGAGAAACCGTTGAGAAACGTCTGCAATTCCTACAAGAAGAAAACAGTAAAAAATTGGATGAGATGCGCATGACGGTCGATGAGAAGCTCCAAAAAACTTTGGAAGAACGTATCTCTCAGTCCTTTAAACAAGTCACAGATCAGCTGGAATCGGTTTATAAGAGCTTAGGAGAAATGAAAAATATTGGGATCGAAGTTGGTGATCTTAAGAAGGTTTTATCCAATGTAAAGACCAAAGGAATCCTAGGGGAAATCCAATTAGGAGCCATTCTAGAACAGATCCTATCTCCTGAACAATACCTTAAAGATACCGCGACTTATCCTGGTTCACGAGAAAGAGTTGAGTTCGCAGTTAAACTACCAGGTGATGAGAATGGTCATGTGTTGTTGCCGATCGATTCTAAGTTTCCTACTGAAGATTTCGTTAAACTGATGGATGCCTATGAAGCTGGAGATAAAGTGCTTGTTGAGATGCATCTTAAAGCCCTTGAAAACAATATTCGTAAGTTTGCGAAAGACATCCATGATAAATACATCAAAATTCCTTACACAACTGAATTTGGGATCTTGTTTCTACCTACTGAAGGGTTGTATGCAGAAGTTGTAAGAGGTGGTATGGTTGAAGCCTTACAGCGCGATTATCAAATCAACATCGCTGGACCAACCACAATGGCTGCTTTGCTTAACAGTTTACAGATGGGCTTTAAAACTTTGGCCATTCAAAAAAGAAGCGGCGAAGTTTGGAGCATCTTATCTTCTGTCAAATCAGAGTTCCAACAATTTGGAACAGTCCTGCAAAGTGCACAAGACAAACTATCTAAAACCGGTGAAGAATTGGATAAACTGGTTGGGGTACGTACGCGTATGATCCAACGTAAACTAAAAGATGTTTCTACACTGGATGTTGGTAAATCACAACTCATAGAAACTGAAGAAGACGAAAAAGAAGTCTAAACCGGGAAACCGGTTTTTTGTTTGATCCATCGCAATAATCAGCCTAAAGTAAAATATTGCATTATTTTAAAAATCTTGTTGACAAAGTCAGAAACTCTTGTATTATTGTATTAGGTGCTTAATACAATAGTACAAAGGAGACACATGGACTCATTCCAAAACACCCAA
>WSYG01000064.1 GCA_009773735.1 Erysipelotrichaceae bacterium | reverse complement strand
ATACCCTTTCTAAATAAATCTCCACTTTATTCTCCCAATCTTTAATTAAATGCTTCTCTTATTTTGTCTCACATCATTTACAAGTCTACACTATGAGTGTGATTTTGATAAATTCCTCATTTATATTATGATAAAACAAAACGTATAAACTGATAATGATCAAGTATGACTTCTGGAGTTTGAACTTACTAAAAAAATCTTATTTGCAGCTCAATCAAAAACTCAATTGCCTAACTATTCAGTCAATTGCATATAAAGTATAATTATCATGCAATTGATCAGGTATCTTTTATTGATCTTCATGGTTATATACATAGGATGTGTAGCGACCACCACCTATTTTCTTTATGAATCCTTCTTTTACTAAACCAGATAATACATCCTCAATTGTCGTTTCACTGATATCCGGATTCATATCCATCAACGCTCTTTTTGTGATCTCACCAAGATGTTCTTTTAGAATTCGTCTGATCCTGTTTTGTTTGGTTATTGTAGTACTCGTTACTAAATCAGCACGTGATGCTAGCTCCCGATACACAGAGATAATGATTCCTAAGGAATACTCAACAAAAGGTGTATCATTGTTTAACCCTTCATACCAAGATTGAGAACTTTCATAGAGGACCTCATAATAAGTCTCTTTTGTTTTTTCGATGATTTTTTCGACACTTATGTACTTTCCTCCAATGTATCCAGCTTTATAAAGCAACAGTAAAAATAGTAATCGACTCATTCGTCCATTTCCATCACTAAAAGGATGAATGCATAAGAAATCCAATATAAACAAAGTGATCAACAAAAGAGGATTAATTTCCTCACGCTTTAGTGCATCTGTATAGCTTTGTATAATCATATCAATAGCTAAAGGAGTTTCAAAAGAGCTTACTGGTGAAAAACGAATAATTCGGTTGCCTTGCTTATCTTCTTCTTCGATGACATTATCAGTGATTTTGAATTTTCCACCATAATTGCTTCCAGTATATTGATAAAGATCTCGATGTAATTGAGTGATCACACTCGAACTAAGTGGGATGTGGTCATGACTCTCGTGAATCAAAGTCAATACGTCTCTATATCCAGCAATTTCTGATTCATTTCGATTACGAGGTGCGATTTTATCTTTGACGATCGCTCTGAGTCTTTGGTCAGATGTATATATCCCTTCTATTCGATTGGATGCATCGGTGCTCTGAATCAAAGCAATTTCCTTTAAACTTGATAAAGCATCCGCATGTGTTTCAATATAAAGATCTTGTCTCCCCTTATTTTCATGAATACTATTTAACATTTGCACAATTCTAGGTGTTAGCAGTTTCTTGCATCTTGATAGATAATCAAATTCTCGCATTCTTACTCTCCTTTCAATTTACACAAAAATTTAATTGCATATTTTACCATCTACATTATGCAATTAAAAATTACATATGTGTCCTATTCTTTTAGGTCATATTTTAACTGACGGAACTGTCCATATGTTTTCTTTACGATTGACCGCAAAGAAACCTTTCTCATTAAATGGGTTGAATCGATTGTAGATCATAGGTTTCCCATTGATCTCTCTAAAAATGCCTCCTGCTTCTTCAACAATGATCTGCATGGCAGCTGTATCCCACTCCCCTGTTTTACCAAAGCGATAATAGACATCGGCTTCTCCACTGGCAACCATACAGCCTTTAAGTGCCGATCCAAGTTGTTTATAGGTCTTGATTTGAAGTGCATTTTCTTCAACAAGTTTCTCGTCTTCAAGTGATCGATGAGATGCACTGCCTACCAGATTTAAATCCGTTAACTTGTCTGTCACACTGATACAACGATTTAATGCATCTTCATTATCTTCATAAGCACCTAGTCCTTTTAGTGCATAGTAAGTTTTCTTAAGCGCAGGGGCATGTACAACGCCTAGGATCGATCTTTGACGATGAACAAAGGCAATATTAACTGTAAAGTTTCCGTTGTGCTTGATGAATTCTTTGGTTCCATCCAGTGGATCAATAATAAAAAGTAATTCATGTCTTAAACGATTAAGATCATCTTTGGTTTCTTCAGATAGGATCAAGATATTAGGATAAAGCTTCTTGAGTTCTTTGATGATGAAGGCATTGGAAGTTAAATCAGCTTTGGTGACAGGAGATTGATCTTCTTTAGTTTTGACCTCATAAGATGAATCATAAATCTCCATAAGCAATGCGCCAGCTCTGATCGCAATTTCCTTGATTTGATGAAGATCCATTAAGGACAGTTCCATATACCCATATTATAGATGATAAACAGACTTTAGAATAATTCTTAGAATTTTTACAAAAATGTTATTTCGCAACACTTTTGGCACATTTGAGGTCTAATCTATGAAGCATAGAGGAAAACTCTAGGAGAACATGATGAAAAAATTTCTTATACCAATTCTATTCGCAGGTGGGTTATTGGCCCTTACCATGGTGATCTTTGCCTTAGATAGACCTGTCTCTGCAGGTTATCAAGTCAATGGCACCAATGATCAAACGTTGTTATATCGTCAAACCCAAGTCTATGGACGTGGTGGACGTGGCGGTATGATGGGTGGCTACAATAACCAACAACTACTGATCTCAACCGATCTAAGTGGAAGTGATTATGATACGACAAAGCTTAAAGCAGTGTTAGACATCGTCTTATTGGATGAATACAAAGCGAGAGCTGAGTATCAAGCCATCGTAGACAAGTTCGGGAATGAAAATCCTTATGTGAATCTTGTTTATGCAGAAACAAGACATATTGAAGCCTTGACTAGAATCTATGATGCGTTTGACTTTGTTGTACCTGCTGATACAGGTAAAAACTTCGTTGTCTTACCAGCAAGTTTAGAAGCATCTTACCAAGTTGGAATCAACGCTGAAAAAGTCAACATTGCTTTATATGAAACCTATTTAGATACAAACTTACCGGATTCTATAGAACGAATCTTCCAGAATCTACAAAATGCCTCTGAGAATCACTTGGCGATCTTCACTGCTTATCAAAACGGTGATGAGATCCTTCCTTATCAAAATGGAACTCAGAATCCATTAGGTGCTAATTGTCCCATGTTTGGTGGTAGACAAGGCCGCGGTAATCAGTACTAATGAAAACACCCTTCTTGCGAAGGGTGTTTTTTTAAGCATGTTTTCTTTTCTTATAGACTAGGAAGTAATACATGGCAATGCCTCCCACAAGAATCAAGAAGCCACTGACATAAACAAGGGTCCAATTGATTCCATAATATGAGTTACTGTCGACTAGGACCATAAGACTGTGGGCTGCGATGGTGATTGTTTTGCCTGAGATGTCTTTGATCTTTTCGGTTCCAGCCTTATTTCCATCGACTACGACGACCCAACCTGATTTTTCTAAAGTCGCGGTGACTTCAGTTTCATTGGCATTCATCAATACGGTAATGGTATCCCATTTATCCCCATTGGCGTTGTTTTGTATCTGATAAGCCACAACGTTGGGTTCACTGGTTTCCAGGAAACTTAGATTGGCTCTGATGTCTGCAGTCGTCGTCATTCTAAATGCAGGATGATTCTGTCTAAGAACGATCAAGCCTGCCATATAAGTAGTGTAGTCTTCATACTTTACTTTTCTTAACCAATCGAGTTGATTGACCGCATCAGAGGCATTATACGAGTTTTCATTACCACCCTTGGTTCTATAGAATTCTGCACCAGCATGAATGAATGGGACACCTTGTGAGGTCAATACGATCGCATTGGCCATTCTATGCATCGCCATCCGTTCTTCATCACTGGCATCTGGATTGGTCAAGAGCAGTTTATCCCATAAGGTTAAATTATCATGAGCTTCAACATACGTAATGATTTGAGTAGGCGCAGTTGCGTATGCACCTTTTGAATATTTGACGAGTGAATAATCAATGCCTTTGGTCGCAACCGAAGCAACGATACCAAATTTTAAACTTTCTTCTAAGTTAATGCCACCATTGACAAACCCCTTATCGAGTTTCGTGAAGACGTGACCTTTGATCGCATCGCGAATATCATCTGAGAAAACAGCGATGTCATCCAATTTTGCGACATTTATTTTGAGTGCTTTTTGCGCATCAGGTAGTGGTGATGTTCCACCGGTCCAACCTTCCCCATAAATGATCGCACTTGGGTTGATGGCTTCTACCGCAGCTTTGACTTCATTCATCGTATCGATGTCATGAAGTGCCATAAGGTCAAAACGGAAACCATCGATATGGTATTCTTTGACCCAATGAACCACAGAATCAACGATGAACTTTCTAACCATTGCGCGTTCAGAAGCAATTTCATTGCCTACGCCTGATCCATTGGAAAATCTTCCTTCCGCATCATACCGGTAATAATATCCCGGTACGATTTTACTGAAATCTGAATCTGAAGAAGCTCCGGTATGATTGTATACCACATCCATAACGACTGCGATACCCGCATCATGAAGGGCTTTGACCATCAGTTTAAATTCACTGATTCTGGTTTCACCGTGATATGGATCGGTAGAATAAGAACCTTCCGGAACGTTGTAGTTTTGTGGATCATAGCCCCAGTTGAAACTGTTGTTTTCTAGTTTTGTCTCATCGATGCTGCGGTAATCAAATGTCGGCAGTAAATGCACATGTGTAACACCAAGCTCGATCAAATGATCGATCCCGATCTTAGATCCATTTAGAGTTAAACCTTTTTCTGTGAAGGCAAGGTATTTTCCTGGATTATCAAAATCCGCATCTGGATCACTTGAGAAATCTCGGATATGCAGTTCATATAAGACTGCATCTGTATTGTTGTCGAGTTTAATGTATTTATCTTGAGCCCAACCTGTCGGATCGGTTTTATCCAAATCGATGACCATGGCTCTTTTCCCATTGACTCCAACTGCTCTTGCGTAAGGGTCGACTGCTTCATTGGTTTTCCCATTGGCGGCTACACCATAGGTATAATAGACTTTATCCATGTCTCCAGTTATCGCAAGTTCCCAAACCCCTTTTTCAGTTCGGGTCATCAATAAAACAGAGGAAGGTTTGCCTGTAGGGACATAGACTTCGGTTCCATCCCCATTCTTATAAAGATTAAGTGAAACGGAAGAAGCAGTCGGTGCCCATAACCTAAAGGTTGTAGAATCTTTAGTGTAGATGGCGCCTAATTCTCCTGTATACTTGAATTCATTCTCAAAATCTTCTGATTTGAAAACACTACTGAATTGTACTTGTATCACGTTGTAACCCGCATGGGTCAACGTATAAGATTCTTTGAGATCTAAAGGTGCTTGTGTAAAGACTGTAAAATTGCTAGAAGCTCCAGCAGCCACACCTTCCGATACAAACACATAACGAATGGGTTGAATAACGCCTTGGCTATTCTTAAGGATCAGTCCTTCTAGTTTCTCATTGATGAGCTGTATGGGGACTGTGGTTCTAACACTGATGAAATCGAGTCCATTTAAATTCGCACTTAAGAATTTTGGTGACATATCGATGTCGCTGTTACGGGTATATACACGAGGATCACCTTGGACAAGCCAGACTTCTAGTTTGCCGTCTTTGGCTCGTGTGAGATCGATAAAGCGGTCTGTATCGATGTCTTTGGCTAACCATTCATTGAGTCGAATAAGGAATCCTACTTTTGTGATGCCATCTTCTGGTTTAATATTGATGTTTAAGATCTGTCCAAAAGCATCAGAGCCATTAAAGGTTTGGGCAGCCCCATCAAAACCAGGTTGCCACATCCACATATTCCAGCCTGTATACACTTTATCATAACGATAATAATGGATCTTAAGGGCTATTTCACCCAGTTGAGGTGGAGGTGTCGTATCTAAAGAAGGCTTTGAGGTATATACTGTAGCATCGCCTTGTTTTAGCCATATTTCTGCTTTACCATCTTTGATGTCGATAAAACGATCATCAGCGATGTCTTTGGATTCCCAATCATTGAGTCTTACGATAAATCCAAAGGAAGTAGCAGCACTCTCTATGGTGAGTTTGGCAGTCTTACCAAAATCATCAGTGCCTTCATTAAAGGTATAAGCTTTCCCATCGGCGCCTTCTGGCCATACCCATAGATTCCATCCATCATACGTGCTGTCTGTACGATGATAATGGACGGTAATTGAAACGCTTGTAGCAGCTTTGACGGTTTGTACAAATTCGCTTAACGGCATCAAAACCAATAGTAATGCAGTCAACCCTTTCAGTATTTTTTTGATCATGTTCATTCTCCTGATGGTTTAATTGTAGACTGTAAACGGTTTCATTGCAATCATCAGAACCACAGAAAAACAACTTCCATTGGAAGTTGTTGATAAGACTAATCTTGTTATTTCGCTTAAACTATTTAAGTCCGCTCTTTTTTATTGCATAGTACGCATATTGAACAAAATAGAAGAAACTTTGAAAGAAACCTAAGCCTAGTGCTTTACGATAATTAAACCATTGACGTTTAGCAGCTTTAAACATGTTGCCTGAAATTGAGTCAGTATTGCCTTCAGAATATGTCGCTAAGATCTCATTAAGACCATGTGCTTGATGACCACGTTTCATTAGCATCAACCAAGTCAAATCATCTTGGCCTTTACGATAATCCGGCATTACAAAATCGCCGGTCATTCTGCGATCAATAACGACGGTCAAACAACCTATCTTATTGTCGATGATCAATTGTTGATAATCTAAAACAGGCAATGCTTTCATAAGTCGACCTTTGGTGGTCCGATAAGCAGTGAAAGTAAAAGCGTAAGCATGGTCCTTCATAAAGTTGATTTGTTTCTCAAGTTTGGTGGAATCCCAGGCATCATCCGCATCCAAAAATGCGATGTATTGACCACGGGCTCGATCGATCGCGAGATTTCGAGCTTTGGCTACACCGATGTTTTGAGTTAGATCGATCCAATTGATTAAGTATACTGTCTATAGTCGCTTTTAAGGTCGCTTCCGAGTTGTATACAGGGGTAATGATCGACACTAAGTCCTTGATTGGGTTCATTGTCGCATCCCTTGTAGCAGAAAGATCTCTATGCCACCAATTAAGATCAAAGTTATAACAGGTAAGATATGGTTAGTTAACAAGGCCGCCAACAATAGAGTCAGGGCCAATAATTTCATCTTTAAGTCTACATATCTCATAGGATTCCTCTTCATTTGGGTCGCTAGTCAAAGCACAGTATCACATTCATTTCTTCAAATTATTGCAAGTCAACACATATTTTACACCAATCCCATCAATTTAGTGAGACGATGTTTGATTCCCGACTTACTGATTGCATTCCCTGTTTCTTCTTCATACAGTTCACAGAGTTCATTGAGATTGGCTTCAGGGTTCTCTAGA
>WSYG01000063.1 GCA_009773735.1 Erysipelotrichaceae bacterium | reverse complement strand
GATCGCCCATATCGAAAGGGAGTCAGTGAAAAAGACGCCATCGAGGAGATCCTCAGGAATAAAGGTTCACAATTTGATAGTGAGCTTGTTGATGTATTCCTGAAAATTAGTCAAGTAACCGAACTATAACACATTGAATCTTTATTAAAAGATAGTTGTTCTCGAATTGAACAACTATCTTTTATTTCATGAGCAACTTCTTATCATTCAAGGTAACAGCAGATTAATTTATATTGTTTTGTTGTTTTTTGCGTAAATTCTTCCAAACCAAAGTCATTCCTACGATATATCCATAATGTAGTATCAACTGAATCCATTCTGGTTTTGAATACCAACCAAATGCAACATACAAAGGAATACCCAATACCCCTTCTTTGTGGTTAAGTACTGTGCCGGATAAATCAAAGGCTTTAATGAATATTACGTTATCTCCGCTGATAACTGCCAACGATTTCAAAGCAGATAAGCCTTCATGCACCGCATACCCAAGTAAGAATCCAGCTTGTAGAATTAAATACACGAGTGTAATATTGAATAATACTCTTAGATTGATCTTAACCATTGATTTATAGATCAGCACAGATAGGATCAAGGCTAATGAAATTCCTAACCCAATCGAAACCAAGGTATATTTGCCAGCGAATGTGAATATTGCAATTTCAGCACCTTCTCTGGCAACCATAATAAAGGCAACACTGAACAATCCAGCCTTAGATAAACTTTGCTTAACTTGATTTTGAACTTCACTAACCATGTTGCTTCCGTGCTTAATCATCCAATAGATAAATGTAGTCACAAAAATCAAGGCAACAATGCTGGCTCCACTTTCCCAGATTTTAGCAATCTCTTCTGTTTTCTGAATGGCGGAAGAAACAGCGAATAATATTCCACCAATCACAAAAGAAGCTACGATCCCAGCTAAAGTCCCGTTATAAACAAATCGCTTATATTCATTCTTCTTTATTTGAGTTAGATATTGCAAAATGATCGTAACGATCAAAAATGCTTCCAGTCCCTCTCTAAAGCCCATAATCAATCCAGGTATAAATTCATTCATTTCTTTCTCCTTTTTTCTTTTGATGCACATTCTTTGATGCTAATGACTCATCCCCTAAGATTAGAAATATATTTTCATCAAAGCCAGTCTATTATAAATCATCTATCTAATATTTTGTTTTTTACTATCTATTAATATACATAATCGAATATATCTCATTCACATTTCATTCTCGACATACTCCACCAAAAACGACTCCAGGTACCTTTCTATGTGCACAGAATCATTATTTAGCTTCTTACTCGAATGACTCCATCTAATCTTGTAACCCTTCTCAAAACGCTCAGAATCGTCTTGTATACAAACCGATTTGAATACTAATTTTGCTCTTTTATGTGTGATTTTACCTCTCCATACTTTCTACATAACATTCATATATATTTAAAATGTCGAAAGACAAGGAGGTTATCAATGTTAGGACTAGCAATTGCTAATTGTATTCACACCTGCGGACTTCGCGGTACAGAATTAGCTGAATGCATCCATATGATGCTGAGAGGTTTCTAGACAATTCATAGACTTAGAGCGTAATGACATCATTTCTTCATTTCCTCCCCTAAATGGATCATTGGATGATCGTTACCAAACCAATCATGAGTATAAAAAAGAGTATTGAACTCTTTTTTATTGATACGGGGTTAAATGCTAGATAACCAACACCCAGTTTCAATTAGTGGTTACTTTAAGATATCAACCATGCGTGAATATTCTTCTTTGGTAATTTCGCCTTTCGCATATCTTTCCTTCAATATAAGCAAAGCCTTATTGTCAACTGTTGTTTCTTGTTTTCTTGTAGTTTTAGTTAACCATATAAATCCAAAGACAAGAAGGGCAATGAAAACCAAAGTTCCAAGAATCATCCAGATCCATCCAAATCCACCCATCATCCCTCCATAACCTAAAGCGGTGATGTTTTGAGGAAAATAATCATAACTACCCATCATTCCACCATAGCCCAAATAAGTATTATTTTGAGAGAAATAATCATAACTTCCCATCATACCACCATAAGCCATCATACCTCTGGCACCCATAAAGGTCATCATCGTAATGGGTATGCCTGCCAAATAATTGTATCCAACTCGGATATGAACATTGGTTAAGGATATTGATCCTTCACCACCCAATGCGATATCCATTCTTTCATGAAGTGCATTATTTCCGATGACTAGTTCCATTACAGAATCACCGAGCTCTTCAAGACGGACATCAGAAACTTTTGCTATATCAATGGTCCCAGTACTGGAAATGTTCTGTTCCAGTCTGATTTCAACCATGATGGTTTCAACACTTTTGAGTTCCATGCTTTCTGCTTTGACACCGAGCACTGTAAACATCATCAAACCTAATACAAATGCAAATGAGATAAGTTTTTTCATTTTCGCTCCTTCCGAGCACCTCTATACAAGCACAACATACGCTTATTAGCTAATAAATTCCACCATATAGCCCGCTTTCTCAACAGCTCTAATCAATAAAGCATTGTCTATGTCCTGTTTAAGTCTCACAATAGCTTGTTGATCTCGTATATCAACTTTTACATCCATCACTTCTTTGATTGAGTATAACTCGATATTAATAAGTCCAGCACAGTGACTACAATGCATACCTTTAATCGATATTTTTTTACTAATCATGTTGTCTCATTTCTGTAGCATACCGTTTTAGCTACGACAGTTTCAATGGAGTGGTAATGCAAGTATCACTCTTATCAAACGTTGTAAGAGGTTTTGATACAGATGTTCCCTTATAATTAATTGTTAATGTTGCTTCAATATCTCGAGGCAACCATAAACCAATAAAGCCAGAATTCATACTTTTTACTTTTTGATCAAGGATAACGGTGCCATCTTTCTTAACAACAGAAATTTCGAACTCTTTATTAAACAACTCTCCTTTGCAAGAAACCAAATTGTGGGTCTGGCAAGGATGAATCTCATTAAGATATGGCGCAAACGAAACATAAAACTCGTCTTTAGGTAATTTAAATTCATATTGTTTTTCATTGTCATAAAGAATGAGTGTTGTTGACGTAATAGAAGCATTTAAACCGTTCTTCTCATCAGTTACACTGTCGAGTTTATTTACCATTTCTTTGACAGATAAACCATTCAGCTCATACTTCGAAAGGACACGAGTCTTTGCTGTACTAGAAACACTAAAAAAAGAAGGTAGAAAAAATGCAGAAACCGCAACAACCACTACAATTGAACTTATAATTAACTTCGCTTTAGTTGTATTAATTTTCATAGAAGCCTTTCCGGTGATCTAAACTTAATAAACATGATGATCACCACCTATTTTTATTGTAGGCGGAAGGTTTGTAGAACTTATGTAGAAAAAAAGAAATCTCGTTTTGAGATTTCTTTTAGATTACTTTGGTAAATTAACAATGAAGCAACTGCCTACACCGACTTCGCTTTGAACTTGGATGTTTCCTCCATGAGCTTCAACAATACTTTTAACGATGGTCAACCCGATACCTGATCCACCAGTTGATCGGTTACGCGACTTATCTGCACGATAAAATCGTTCAAAGATAAAGGGCAACTCGTCTTGAGAGATACCACTTCCATTATCACTAACCATCATTACGACATCATCCATCGTTTCTTCAAATTCAATTGTGATGTTTCCTTGGAACTGAGTATACTTGATGGCATTCGTAAATAGATTGATCATGACTTGAGTCATTCTTTCTGAATCAACCGAAATCTCTGGACACTTTCCTTTGATTGATACCACCATTTCTTTTTCATGAATTTGATGTTCAAGTTTCTTTACGATTTGATGGGCTAGATCTACAAGATCTACATCGGCTTTTTCTAGTTTTAGGTTACCATCTTCCAAGATTGCCAAACTTTCTAAATCCTTAACAATGTTTGTTATTCTAAGCACCTCTTCATAGCTGCTTTTAAGGCGTTCTGGTGATGGTTCAAGTATCCCATCCAACATTGCTTCAATGGTTATTCTCAACGTTGTGAGCGGAGTACGAAGTTCATGAGCCACATCTGAAGTCAATTGCTTCTTAAGACTTTCTTGTTTATCCAAAGAACTAGCCAATTGATTAACGGATTCAATTAAGTGATCGACTTCAGACAGATTTGAGCGATCTTTAATTCTGATCTTATAATCGCCTTGAGAAATTTGGCTGGTCGCGTTTATTGTTTTTAAAATAGGTGAACTAATTCGTTTGGCAATCAGTGAACCTAAGATGATCGAAACTAAAAGTGAGATGGCTGCTACAAACAACAATATTGAACTCAATTGATTCAAAAAATCAAAGTCATTATCTGAATAAAAATAAGGTCCAAAATAGGTAACATTGACTCGACCAATCTTATTTCCCATAAGTTCTATCGAAAAATCAGTGTCACTGAATTTTCCATTTGTCCCAGGAAACTTCAAAAGCATCTGATGCGAAATATCTTCTTTGATTTGGATGCATGTTGACATGTCCCAAATTTCCGCATCCCAAACCGTTTGATTTGATTCATTGTATACCTTTATGATGTACCCATCGTATAGAGCATACATCCCAATGGTATGGACATATTCAACATTCCAGGTTTGTGTATCTGTATTATATTGTTGTCCTAAACTATACACAATTTCATTGAGCGTAGAAACTTGTTGTTTAGTAATATATGCTTTAAATTGTTGATTGATAAAATAACTCGAAAGTGAGCTAATGATCGCGATAAGCACTAAGGCAACTGCTGCAATCGACAATGTTAATCTTGATCGTAAACTCCCTTTCATTTACTGACCTCCAAACTTGTAACCGATCCCATGAACCGTAATGATATAAACAGGATTCTTTGGGTCTGTCTCAATTTTCTGTCTAATGTTTTTAATGTGGCTATCTACAGCCCGATCAAATCCTTCAAAATCTTGACCCAAAGCGATCTGGATCAGTTCATCACGTGTAAATGTTTTATTTGGAAACTTTATGAGTGACATAAATATCTTGTATTCATTAGGTGTAAAGTTAACGGGTTGAAGTTTCTTCATAACCATTCGATTTTCGAAATCGATAACCAAATCATTATCCCCAAATTTACTCTTTTGAAACAGTGGAACCAAATCACTTTTTGATCTTCGTAAGACAGCTTCAATTCGGACATATAATTCTTTTAGTCCAAAAGGTTTCGTAATGTAGTCATCCGCACCATAATCAAAGCCATTAACAAGATCTGCTTCGGTCACCTTGGCAGTCAACATTATTATTGGAACCCTGGAAGTTTGTCGCATTTTAATACAAAGTTCTTCACCAGAAATCCCTGGTAACATAAGATCCAATAATACCAGAGCTATCGAGTTTTTCTTAAACAACTCAAAACCGATTTCGCCAGTTTCAGCAAAAAGCACCTTAAATCCTTTCGTTTCTAAAAACGCTTTAACGATTTCAATAATTTTCGCTTCATCATCTATGATTAGTATCATTGGTTTATCATTCATCAGTTGTTGTCCTCCAAAAGATTAAAGCCCAAATCCGTTGAGGAATTGGGCAATTTACTACACGACTTCGTAACCAGCTTCTACAATAGCAAGCTTGATCGAATCGATTGACAATTCTTCCGCGTCGTATTCAATTCTAACGGTTTTGGCGGATAAATCAACATTTACGTCTTGTACTCCCTTAAGAGAGGTAACCGATGCGGTAATGGCATGCACACAATGGGCACATGACATCCCATTTACATTCAGTGTTTCTGATTTCATTTTAAACCTTTCATGGCCTTATATTGACCTCAACCTAAACTAATTGATTACATTCACGTAACTTCGAATCATTCCCATCCAACAGTTGTAAGACAGTTTTCCCGTTTTTGTCGGCGTAAATTCAATTACATTATCACCTTCTTCGAGTTGATATTCAATCCCTAAGGATCTGATCAAAAACCGATAATTACATCCTGTTAACTGACGGGCACCAACATGAATCGTCCATTTTACGGGTATACCAGCTTTAACAGTAATGGGCTCATAACTACCACTATAGACTTCACTGGTAACGATCTGAACCCCATCAACCACCTCTGCAACAACATCATCACTACTACCTTCGCCAAAATTGAATAGATTACTCACTGAGAAAGACGGTAATTGAATTCCAGACACTGCCATCCCGGTTTGAAACATTGCGAATCCTAGAACGATAACCAGAACCGCGCTGACCTGCATCATCTTAGCAGTAAACTGCTTGCTTAAGAAAGAACGTAGAGCACCTAGCCCAAACATTAACGGAACAGTACCTAAACTAAAGACCAACATAGACAAGGCACCTTTAATTGGATCACCGGTTGAAAGTGCATATAACTGCATTGCTTGAAGGGGTCCACAGGGCATTAATCCATTCAGAAGTCCAACATAGAATGGACGATTCTTACTCACACCTTTTTCTTTTCCAATTAAGCGAGCAAAGACTTTAGGCATCCTCGGATTGAATTTTCTTAAGCCAGGGAAAATATTCAACATATTGATTCCCATGATGACCATGAAGATACTGGCTCCGATGGCCACAATTCCTTTTGCTGGACCTGAGAAACTTACGACAGATCCTAAGGCACCAACAACACCACCAATAATTGTATAAGATACTACTCTACCAGCATTGTACAAAACACTTGGCATTAGATTATTGATCCCGCCTTTAGTGCCGATTTCAACTTTTTGAGGAACACATTGGGATAAATTGATACCACCACACATGGCAACGCAATGAACCGAAGTCAAGATTCCAATCACAAACAACACGCCAAAGCTCATACCGGCTTTTGCTTCCGGGAACACATTGAACACATTCAGTAATCCAAATCTATTGGCAATCATGTACAAAATATACAGGATGACAAAGATGGTTAAGATATCGATCAGCTTTTCTTTTGTGCTTACCGCTTTCTCGCCTTTTACAGAGGGGGTATTCGAATTCCCTTTGACTTTGTACTCCAAGGATTCGATTGCCCTTTTTATTTCGCGCAGACTAATGACATCATCGTGGTATGTCACTCGCACTGTATTTGTCGAGTAACTGGCTTTTACGCTGATGATCCCACCGGTTTTACGAAGTTTACTCCCGACACAGGTCATTCCTTCGATTTGAAGTGTTTTTCTTTCGAACTTTTCCATCTCTTGCCTCCTTACAACACTCGCAATTTGGCACTTTGAGTGTGATTCTGAATCGATATTCGATAATATTAGGTCAATGACAACTCGGTTTTTCCTTTGAACCGTTTTCTTCCACTTGTCCTTCACTGTGATGATCATTCGATTTGTGCATCAAGGGCATCATCAGAAAGTGAGATAGCGGACAAAGTAGAAACAGCGCATAAGGCAACAATTTAACAATTGAGGTACCTGATCCAGGAATCAATAACCAAGCAGCAAGACCTAAAATCGGAGCTCCGATACATAAAATCAACATCCATTTAGGCATTCGATGCCCACTGTGTTTATTCATAACTCTTCTTTCCTTAGTTTTACTGAACTAATTACCAATCTGGTGAAGACGCTTAATCGAGACAAACAAATCATCGATTGTTTGATCATCAACTGCACCTTGTCGATCCTTTAAACTGTGTTGAATATGGTTTTCAAGGATTAGTCTACCCACTGAATAGAGAGCGGCTTGTGCTGCGTTGACTTGTACTAAAATATCATCGCAGCACTCTTGATTGACTACCATCTTGTTAATTCCTTTGATTTGACCTTCTATTTTGTTGAGTCTAAGTGTCAAATCTTGGCTGTTGCATCGAGTACGACCTCCAGAATTCATCTTTGTCTGAAACTTGGGGTCGCTTGTTTCGCTTTCTTTCATTTTTATTTTAAGTTGAAGGGTTTTAATAATTTTTCAACTTCTACTTCTTTTCCAGAAGCATCTAAGACTTCAACTTTGGCAAACACCCAGCCACTAACATTGGCTACATCAACACCAGCATCCGCAAATATCGCAGGATCTAAAACAAATACAATGTCTTTATCATTGGCTGCCAAATCTTTGGCCCACTCAAATTTATTCCCATTACCTAGATCAATACCATAGTGAGCCAGATCTTCATGATATCCTAAGGTATCTCTGCTTAGTTTAAT
Source organism: Erysipelotrichaceae bacterium (assembly GCA_009773735.1). Lineage (GTDB taxonomy): Bacteria > Bacillota_I > Bacilli_A > Erysipelotrichales > Erysipelotrichaceae > UBA2212. The sequence goes on along the minus strand of WSYG01000063.1, from coordinate 3,114 downwards.
CAATTCCTTAAAAGAGGCTTCAGGAGTAGCCTGAGCGTTTGTAGAGAAATCTTGTTCTCCTAATGTCTGACCAACCATGATCATACCATCGACAAACATACCGGCCGGCAGCTTGGTTACGTCTAAACCAGCATCAATAAACGGTTGTGCATCAACTTCAACCATGACATCATGAGGAGCTGTCGTCTTGAAGTTTGTGCTAAACAAGAAGCGAGCTGTTCTGTCTGGTGCACTTAAAGACCATGAGTTCAATTCTGAATCAGCAGTCACATCAGATAATCCAACTACTTCATTGAAGGATAAAATTCCATACTTTGCCACGACATCCGTTTGGGTGCATCCCACTAATCCTGCCAATACCAATGCTGAAACTCCTGTAATAATCGTTAACTTTTTCATTTGTTTTTCCTTTTCTTCCTAGTTATAGGGTTTAAATGATTTTAATCGTAATGCATTAGTCAATACAGAAACAGAGGACAACGACATGGCTGCTGCAGCGAAGACTGGATTTAATACTGGTCCGCCAAAGATATAAAGTGCTCCAGCCGCCAATGGTATACCCAAGACATTGTAAGCAAATGCCCAAAATAAATTCTGTTTGATGTTTCGGATTGTGCTCTTACTTAACTGAATGGCAGTAGGTACATCCATCAAATCACTTCTCATTAAGACAATATCTGCGGATTCAATAGCAACATCCGTTCCAGAACCAATGGCAATTCCAATATTGGCTTGAGCCAATGCTGGAGCATCATTGATCCCATCCCCAACCATCGCAACAATACGACCTTCACTTTGGATTTTCTTAACTTCAGAAGCCTTATCTTGTGGTAAGACTTCAGACAACACACGATCAATACCAACTTGCTTGGCGATTGCTGCTGCCGTCTTCTTGTTGTCTCCGGTGATCATGATGGTTTGGATTCCCATCTTATTGAGCTTTTGAATGGCTTTTGCACTGCTTGGTTTTACGACATCCGCAACTGCAATGATTCCAGCAAATCGACCATCAACCGTTATAAACATAGGCGTTTTGCCCTGATCTGCTAATTCATCAGCGATCTTTTCGTAATCATCTAACTCGATATTGAATTGATTTATCAACTTTTTGTTTCCCAGCAAGACGGTTAGTCCATTCGTAGTAACTTTGATTCCATGTCCTGGAATTGCTTCAAAGTCATCTATATTTTGAAATTCTAGTTTTTCTTTTTGGGCTTCTTTTACAATGGCTTGCCCCAATGGATGCTCAGAACCTTTTTCAGCTGACGCAGCAATTTGAAGTATCAACGTTTCAGAGAGGTATCCTTTAACAGGGACAATATCTGTTACTGCAGGTTTACCTTCAGTCAACGTTCCAGTCTTATCGAAAACAATGGTATTTATCTTGTGAGCAGTTTCTAATGCTTCTCCACCTTTAATCAAAATTCCATTCTCAGCACCTTTACCCGTTCCAACCATAATTGCTGTTGGGGTTGCTAATCCAAGTGCACATGGGCAAGCAATGACCAAAATAGCAATGAAGATTGATAATGAGAAGGTTACAGTTTGACCACTGATCAACCAGATTGCAGCAATAAGTGTCGCAATTACAAATACGATTGGGACAAAATAACCAGAAACTATGTCTGCCATCTGAGCAATCGGAGCCTTAGATCCTTGAGCATCTTCGACAAGTTTTATGATTTGGGCTAAAGCAGTGTCTGCGCCTACTTTTGTGGCTCTAAAATGAATCAGGCCATTGGTATTGATACTGGCTGCATAAACTGAATCATCAACTTTCTTTTCAACTGGCATAGATTCACCAGTTAACATAGACTCATCAATTGCGGTATATCCAACTGTGATTTGACCATCGACCGGGATCTTTTCACCTGGCTTGACGATAATTACATCACCCACTTCAACTTCTTCAACCGGGATAACGACTTCTTCACCGTTATGAATGACAAGAGCCGTTTTGGGAGCTAAACCCATCAATTTCTTTATCGCTTCAGAAGTTTTACCTTTAGATACTGATTCCAGATATTTACCTAACAGAATCAACGAGATGATTACACCTGCTGTTTCAAAATACATATTTTCAACAGCCAAGAAAGTTCCGATGGATATGAGATAAGTTGCATACAAACTGTAAAGTATTGCTGCAGTTGTTCCCATAGCAATCAAGGAATCCATATTTGGTGATCTATGCCAAATTGCTTTGAATCCAACAACGAAGAATCGATTTCCGGCAATCAATACAGGAATAACCAATACAATTTGAGCATAAGCAAACACAAGCGGATATTTCATAGGATCAAGAAACTCAGGAACCGGTAAGGATAACCACTTAATCATCGGTGCCATCGCAAGATAGAATAGTGGAATACTAAATACGGATGAAACAATGAATTTGATCCACAACACCTTTATGGCTTTTTGTTTTCTTATCTTATCTTCATCGACTTTATCAACACCCATACTTTCTAATGGTTTGTATCCAATTTTGATGATTTCGGACTTTATCTGAGAAAGTCTAATGACAGTAGGATCATAATTGATCGTTGCTTTTTCAGTCGCAAGATTTACACTTGCTGAATTTACTCCATTTAATTTTGAAACTGTCTTTTCTATTTTTTGTGCACAAGATGCGCAGGTCATCCCTTCAATGGGTATCGTGATTTGTTTTTCACTTTGATCCACATGAAGTTCATATCCTGCTTTACTTACAGCGCTCTGAATATCAGAATATTTAATAACTTTCTCATCAAAGTTAACTGTTAGTTTTTCAGTTGCGAAGTTCACACTTGACTCTGAAACACCTTCTAGTTTTCCAGTCACTTTCTCAATTCTTTGAGCGCACGCAGCGCAAGTCATCCCTGTTATTCTAAGTGTTTGTTGCATACAATTCCTTCCCTTTTTTTTATTAGGATACCTAACTGAAGTATGGTATCCGAAACATGATAATCTATGCCGCACTATATCGATTTAGAATCGCCTTATTAGTTCTTAAGACAGTGTTAGTTTACAAATTAGATGGTAGTATAAAATATCTTGTGTAAACGTCCTAAGTAGAAAAGGACGAAATTTCTATGAAGAGAGGAAGCACTCCGTGTAAAATATTGGTGTCAAATC
>WSYG01000062.1 GCA_009773735.1 Erysipelotrichaceae bacterium | reverse complement strand
TACTTCCGCGACCACTGCCAGTATCATCGCAACTTTAGAACCGATTCTTAATCCAATCTGGGTCTTTTTGGTTATTGGAGAACTACCAAAACCTTTGGCCTTAGTCGGTGGTGGTATCGTTTTATTGACCGTCCTCATCTACAACACAATCGTCACCAAAGAGAACTTCAAATCCGTTAAGATCACTCAAACACAAACATAGAAAAAGAGCCGTAATGGCTCTTTAGCTTAATAATTAATGGTTAATTCCCGTTTTTATTCAACGGTTACAAAGCCATCTTTGATGATCAATAATCGTGCTGGAACATCGATGACTGCATCTTGGTATCGTTTAGTATCCAACAATACGACGGATGCCTTAGCGCCTTCATACATCCCATAGTCTTTCAACTTCAAAGCTTTGGCAGGATTGGTGGTAATCATGGATAAAACTGTTGGTAAGTCATCTGCACCACCTAAGTGAGCTACAGGAATGGCCAACATCGCAACTTGCATCAAGTCTCCGTTTCCATAAGGTGTAAACGGATTACGGATATTGTTGGAAGCCAAGCAAACATTGATTCCAGCATCTCTTAGTTTTCTGATTGGAGTTACACCACGACGGACATTGTATTCATCGTTTCTGCCACCCAAATGCAGATCTGTCATCGGTAAAGCCATGACATTGATTTGAGCTTTAGCCATCAATTCGATGATGGGTTTGAGCTGTACATCCGGCATGGATGCGATCGATGTCATATGCCCTACTGAAACACGGCCTTGATAACCTTCTTTAATGGTCTTCTCACATAGGTAACCAATGCTTTGACCCAAATAATCATCTCTAAAATCTTGATGAAGATCGATATCTTTGTTATACTTCTTAGCCAATTCAAAGATTAAATCAATGTGTTGATTAGCATCCGTATCATTGTAGGGAATACCACCAACCACATCAGCCCCAAGATCCAATGCCCTGACCATCATCTCTTCTGTACCAGGTGTTTTATGGATCCCTTCTTGAGGGAAACATACAACTTGGATATCTATAAAATGTTTATACTTTTCTTTGAGTGCCATAATGGTCTCAAAGCCATGGAAACCCCCGCTAGGATCAAATTCAGAATGGGTACGTAAATAGGTTGTCCCATTACGAATCAGCATCTCAAGGGCTCTACTGGCTCTATTCATGACATCTTCTTTGGTAAAGGTAGGCTTTAATATCCCAGTGACTTGAATGGCTTCTTTTAGAGTACCGGAACGATTAGGCATCCGATCAGCAATCAAAGCTTTATCAAGATGCAAATGTGATTCAACCAATCCCGGAATCAAGACACGGCCTTCAGCATCATAGATGCGATCTGCCGAATCTGCGATCTGTGGAGCGATCTTCACAATCTTACCTTGATCAATGGCAACATCAACGAGTGCGTTACTTTCATCGATCACAACATTTTTAAGAATCAAATTCATAGGAGTCCTCCTTAGGATCAAAACTTAAGCAAAGAATGAAATAGCTAACAAGAGTACGAGTGAAGCCAAGATATATTTGGAATTGCCTTTAACGACTTGTAAGATTGGAATCTGGAAACCTGAAGATTGAGCTTGCATCGTAATGTTGACAAAACTCATCTGGCTACCTAAACCAACACCCATCGCAATAAAGCCAATGGCTTGTAGAGGTAGACCCAGTGTAATCGCAACTGGAAGAACCAAAGTAAGGATCGTCCCAACATAAGCCCCAGCAGGTACACCAATCGCAAAGCCAGCCAATACAGCAACAGGAACCATCATAACTTCAGGTGCTGATTTAGCAACGCTGACTATGGCACTGAAAGCGCCTGTTTCACCGATGATGTTGATGAAGGCCAAGAAGATACCAACTTGGAATAAGCGGGTCAAAATATAAGTAGACCCATCGATCAAAGCGTCTGCAGATTCTTTCAAGCTGAATTTTGTGCATAAAGCAATCAATCCAACTGTAATGAACATGTACATCAGAGGACCCAAAATAGGCATTCCGAGTGCTTTGTTGATGTATGGTCCAACCAAAACAGCAAACAATAAGAAGAGTGCAGGAACAGTATTCAACCAAAGTTCTTTGGTCGACTTATTCTTGATTTCTTCTGTTTCTTCACTTTGGAACAAGGCTTTTCTGCGTTTTGCGCCAACAAAGCCAATAATAACAGCGATGACAACAAATACCAACCAATAAGGACGCATTGTAGCGACATAATCAGCAACTGGTAAACCAGTCAACTTAGAAATAACGCCAGTTTCCAAAGAAGCTGGAGAAGTTGTAAAGGACACAGCAGCCGCCAAACACATGGCAGCAATCAATTCAGGAATTGCCCCAACAGCTGCGAAAGCCAAAGGTGCTAATACCATAGCGGAACCTCCACCAATACCAGACATATATGTCGCAGCAGCCATCAAAATAACGATAAAGGCTGCGAAATATTCAACTCTTCCTTTGATTCCACGGCGAACCAGGGCCAAAGCAGATGCATAACCACCCGATTTAAATACAGCGGTCGCAATTGCGGAGTTGATGATTGGAACTGTAATAGACAACATGGCAGGAATAGCTGCCAAGAAGATCGTGTTGGCTTGGCCTAAGGTGATTCCACCAATAACCATGGCCATAACGCCACCGATTAAACCGGCAACCAACATATTCACTTTTTTAAACAACAAGATTAAAATAACAACGATCGGCAAGACAGTCAACAAGGCATAAAAACCTGTTGGGATTGGTTTAACAACAGGGGCTGTCGCAGCTGCGAAAACCGTTACCTGTGATCCAAACACAAACAACAAAGTCGTAAACATAGTCATTGCTCCAAATAAAGTTTTTTTCATTTCTTCTCCTTTCAAGAATACTGATCTTCATCAGTAATGATAAACAGCACCTTGCTTACCCGTTCCCAAGAATTGCTCAGATCTGTTTTGATTTATTGTGTTTTCACAAGTGGTCAAAACATGATCACAGGCGCTGTAAACTTTAAAGCGCTTACATTCTCTCATATGTCATCTCTTCAAACAATGTTTACGATATATGAAAATAAAACACTTCATTAGGCAAGTTGCACAATTTTGATTTTCATAGTAAACAAGATTGTTTATCAATTTGTGAAGTGTGCCTATATCGTAAGCTTAATTAACAACGAATCATCTTAACTATGGATCTTAGTACCGCTTAATCCTTGAATGGCTTCTTTAGCTTTATCTAGGGATGCGATGACACTGGTCCGATTGGGATTATTCTCAACAAAGCTAATGGCTGCTTCAACTTTAGGCAACATACTGCCTGGTGCAAAGTGCCCTTCGGTAATGTATTGACGCGCCTGGGCTACACTGATCGATTCTAAGGATTGCTGATTGGGTTTGTTATAGTTGATCATGACACGTTCAACGGCAGTCAAGATAAACAGATAATCGACATCCATCAGTTCTGCAACTTTCGCAGAAGCAAAATCTTTATCGATGACGGCTTCTACCCCAACCAAACTATTACCTTTACGGATGACTGGAATGCCTCCACCGCCGACTGTGATCACGACTACGCCTTGATTGGATAAAGTCTTGATGACTTCTTTCTCAACCACATCGACGGGTTTTGGACTAGGAACGACTCTACGATATCCACGACCTGAATCTTCGATCATTACGAAACCTTTTTTTAGTGTAGCTTCTTGGGCTTCTTCTTTGGAATAGAAATGTCCAATGGGTTTTGTAGGATGGTTGAAAGCAGGATCATGTTCATTAACGATGACTTGGGTCACTAAGGTAACCACATCTTTTTTAATATTGCGATTTTTTAATTCTTCCTGGATGGCATTTTGTAGATGATAACCGATATAACCTTGACTCATCGCACCACACTCAGGAAATGGAATCTCAGGTGTTTTAACGCTCACACTCGCTGCTTCCATGGCCAAGTTGATCATACCAACCTGTGGTCCATTTCCGTGCGCTATGATGAGTTGATGGCCATCTTCAATCAAGTCGACTAAAGGTTTGGCTGTATTTTTAACCAAGGCAAGTTGTTCTTTAGGATTGTTTCCTAAAGCATTTCCGCCTAATGCAATAACAATTTTCATATTTCTCCTTTATTGGCTTGCGCCAATGTTACGACCACAAACAAGATCGCACCTACAATGACTGCTACTTCAATATTGATCAACAAACCTTTCGTAATTACAATCATGCAGAAACTCGTACACTATAACAGAGGATATATCTAAAATTGTGAACTTGGAAAGTCGGTATAACCATAAACTAAACAGGGTTTACCATATTCCATAAACCAATCTTGGTAAGAATAAACTAATTTCTGGGAAATATGTAACAATAAGCAGGGCAATCAAGGATACCAAGATAAATGGCATCGCTGCCAAAGATAGTTCAGCCATATTTTGTTTGGTAATGCCAACCGCAACAAATAGGTTTAACCCAAATGGAGGTGTATACATCCCAATGGCTGTATTAACAGTCATAATGATTCCCAAATGGATTGGATCAATCCCTGCATTTAGTGCGATCGGCAAGAATAATGGTCCTAAGATCGTGATGATTGAAGCACCATCCATAAACATTCCCGCCACCAATAAGATGATGTTCATTAAGAATAAAATGATGTACTTGTTGGAACTGATTGATACCACAGAATTCGAGATCGCCACGGTGATGCCTTCTGCAGTCAATATCCACGCGAATACAGAAGCAGCAGACAATAGGATCATGACTTGAATGGTAGTAAGCCCTGATTTATAAACACAGTGAATAACACCTTTTAGCGGCAATTCTCGATAGACAAATAACGTAACAATCAATGCATAAACTGTCGCTACTGCTGCAGCTTCAGTAGGTGTAAACAACCCACCATATATGCCTCCTAAGATAATAATCGGTACTCCCATACCCCAAGCTGAGTCTTTGATGGCTTCCCATCTTTCTTTGAGTTTAGCTTTTGGTTCTTTGATGATTTGTTTGCGTTTCTTAGCATAAAAGTAAGTATAGATGATGAAGACAAGGCCATAAACAATCCCGGCTCCAAAACCCGACATAAACAAAGCCCCCACAGAGGAACCAGTAACAGTCCCATAAACGATCATGGTGACAGAGGGTGGGATAATGACACCCAATGAACCAGATGCCATGATGACTCCAGCTGAGTATGCTTTTCCATAACCCTTTTCAATTAATGCTGGATAAAGCAAGGCTCCAATTGCTACGACCGTTGCAGGCGCTGAACCTGATATGGCTCCAAAAAACATAGAGGCTATGATGGCAGTCATTCCTAATCCACCAGGAATGTCTCTAACAAACACATTTGCAAGTTTTATGATGCGTTTAGATATCCCACCTTCACTCATCAAATTGGCAGCCAATACAAACAAAGGTATGGCCATCAATGAAAACTTATTGAGACCTGAAAACATTCTTTGGATGATGATGACCAGATCTAGATCACTAAACAAGGCAAAGGTCATCGCAACCGATCCAGATAAAGCAACAAATATCGGTGCACTGATGATCAATAAACCAACCAAAGCAATAAACAAGAAGGTGATCATAATAAATCCACCTTTACAATATTCTCTTTCTTTATTAATCTGATCAAAGATTGAATGTACCTAATGGTCATCATTAATCCACCTATGGGAATCGAAATATAGATCCACCACAAAGGTATTTCTAAAGCAGGGGTAACTTGATTGGTTTGAAACATGGATACCACAAGCCTTGTTCCTGTATAAAATAGAAACACAGTGAAAACAATGCTTATTAATATGACAATAAAATTAATAACGAATTTAAATTTCTCATTTTTATAGAAGTCTGTGATGGCCGTGATCCGCATATGAACATCTTCACGTACCGCTGCTGAACTACCTCCCAGTACGATCCATATGATGGCCATACGAGAATATTCTTCAGCCCAAACCAATCCTTCTTTAAAAATGATTCTTAAGACTACATTGATAAACAAAACAAAAGTAACACTCAATAAACCAATAACAATCACACCATTTTCAAACCAACTCATCCCTTTATTCAAGATCTTTAGCATGATTTTCTCCTTTTATATGATGTTATTGCGACAGTTGGATGATTGTCGCAATAACACTATTTGAATGAATCAATGATCTGATAGGTTTTATTCAACAAATCGCTGCCTATAACACTTCTAAATTGTTCATGGACAGGTTTCATAGCAGTTGCAAACACTGCGATTTGATCATCACTTAAAACACTGACAGTCGTTCCGTAATCTTGAATGATTTTAATGTAGCCTGCTTCTGAGTCGATCGTTGTTTGACGTTCGAGAACAGCGGCTTGATCTGCTGCATCTAATATGATGGTCTGTAAGTCTTTAGGTAAAGTCTTCCAGAATTTATTACTGAAAAGGAAAGCATAACCTAAGTAAGCATGATTTGAGATCACAACGTGAGTCTGAACTTCATAGAACTTCATATTCTTAATGGATACAAGCGGATTTTCTTCCCCATCAACAACCTTTTGTTGCAGGGCATTATAGGTTTCACCAAAGTCAATAGGAATAGGATTTGCACCTAAAGTATTGAACTGAGCAATAATCAATGGAGACTCCATGACACGGAATTTTTGACCTACGAAATCAGCTGGTGATTTTAGATCTTTGTTGGCTGTGAATTGTTTAAATCCACTTTCCCAGAAGTTGATGCCTTTAAAGCCTAATTCTTCCATGGGTTCAAAAACTGCTTTTTTAAATTCTTCACTATCCAATGTCCCATATAAAGCTTCACGAGATGGGAACAAAAAAGGCAAGTCAATGATTTGGATAGGCGCATAGAATCCGCTGAGTTTAGCGGTAGGAATCAAAGCAGCTTGAACGGATCCGGTTTGAAGCATTTCTGCTGTTTCAATCCCTGTACCTAAAGTACTGTTTGGGAATATGGTAACTTCAATTCTGCCTTTGGAAGCAACTTCAACCAATTCTTTGAATTTTGAGGCTCCGATATGTTGAGCAGAGGCCTCCAACATATCATGACCAAATTTGATTTTATAAACTTGGTCTGTTTTTGGTGCACATGCCGTAAGAGATAATGCGAGAATTACGGCGGCTAGTGTTAGAATTTTTCTCATCATGTTCTCCTTAACTTTTCAGTTAATTATGCTATTTTGACACTACTTAATCGATGCATCAAAAGCTTCTATGGCTTTAATAAAACAATCCAACGGTGCTTTTACGATGCCTGCCCCTACTTGTCCTATACCAGGCAATTTGTGTGCCATACCTGTATTGATGACAGGCAAACTTCCGCTTTCGACAACTTTACGAGCATCAATGGCAGTGGCTACCCCAACAAAATCCATGGTAGGGATGATGTAGTTTGGACTAAGTCCGATACAGATGTCTTGCATTTCTTTTGAATAGGCAATGGCTTCTGCAACAGAACTGGCGCCTACAAAGCGGACAACAGCAGGTGATGCCCCCATCGCAAATCCACCGATCCCAAACGTTTCTACGATAGAACTATCTCCAATATCTGGATTGGCATCTGCTTCTGTATACCCAGGAAAGTAAAGTCCTTTA
>WSYG01000061.1 GCA_009773735.1 Erysipelotrichaceae bacterium | reverse complement strand
CTTTTAGAACTGATCAAAGAACGTCAACTTAAAGTAACCCAAGAAGCCTTTAATGAACTGATCAAACGGCTTGATGACAATATGTCGGTGGCGATCCATGAGTGTGATAAACTTCAACTTTATGGACAAAACATCACTTATGATGATGTGGTGGCTTTAGTAAGTCGTCCTTTGGATTCTGAAGCATTCCATTTGGTCAATGCGATATTGGATAAACGACTTGCGGAAGCTTTAAGTATTTGGAACGATATGATTATCTTAAATATGGATGCTTTGGCTTTTATCGGACTGATTGCCAGTCAACTTCGCATTCTTTATCAGGTATCTAGTTTAAAGGATGCGGGTAAACATCGAGAAGAAATCATCAATGATTTGTCTGTAGGATCAACCCAAATGAATGTTTATCGGGTCAGTCGCTTGCTTAATTTAGCTAAAATGACCAGTTCTAGACGTTTGCTTAAAGTGTTAAATGCTTTGGCAGAATATGATCAAAAAAGCAAAACAGGTTTGGTTGATAAACGCTTTGGATTTGAATTATTTCTGATAGAGGCAACACGATAACATGGAATCACTTAGAGAACTATATAAAGTAGGACCTGGACCATCCAGTTCACATACGATCGCACCTTGGAAGGCAGCACTTTTGTTTAAAGAGGCTTTTCCAGATGCGGTGTCTTATGATGCGGAATTATATGGATCCTTGTCTTTGACCGGTAAAGGTCATTTTACCGATCAAATCATCATCCAAACGTTTGCCCCAAAGATGTGTAAAGTTTATTTTCGTTTGCATTGGGAACATCTTTATGAGAATGGCTTGATTTATAAAGCCTATGATGAACGTAATAATCTGATTGGATTATGGACGATTTTTTCACTGGGTGGAGGAAGCATTCGTGTCTTGGAACAGAATTTTGATTTCCAAAGAACGATTTATCCATATCCTGATTGGGAAAGTGTTGCCAAAGACTGTAAATCAATGCATTTAGGTTTACCTGCACTAATCAGATTCTATGAACCAGACATTGAACCTTATCTAGAAAAAATCCTAGAAACGATGTTGAAGACCGTTAAACGAGGATTAGATAGAACAGGGACATTACCTGGTTTGTTAGAAATCAATCGAATCGCAAAGTCATTATATCTGCAAGCTGAGAATCAAGATTCAGAAACATCTCGCAATCGACTAAAAGTTTTATCATATGCTTATGCCAACAATGAAGAAAATGCATCTGGAGGCATGGTCGTTACTGCACCAACCTGTGGTGCCAGTGGTGTTTTAGCTGCACTCATGATGCATTATTACTATGATTTAGGTTACTCTAAACAAAAACTAGTCCAATCTTTGATGGTTGGAGGCATGTTTGGCAATATCGTTAAAATGAATGCGACCATATCTGGTGCTGTTGGTGGATGTCAAGCAGAAATTGGAACTGCGTGTTCTATGGCTGCTGCCGCAACGGCTTACCTTCACGATCTTTCCTTGAAACAGATCGAGAATGCTGCAGAGATCGCCATGGAACATCATTTGGGCTTAACCTGTGATCCTGTAGGGGGCTATGTGATCATTCCTTGTATCGAACGTAATGGGGCGGCTGCCTTAAGAGCGATCGATGCTGCATTTATGGCAGAACACTTAGGATCCATCAAAGACAATAAGATTTCCTTCGATATGGTCGTTAGAACCATGAATTATACCGGTAAAAAAATCGTACTGGAACTTAGAGAAACCGCCTTAGGCGGTTTAGCCACAGAACTTAGAATCGACCCTAGACAAAAATAAAACCAATCTCAGATTGGTTTTGTTTATAAGGCGTTGATTAACTTAGATAATCTTGCTTTTTGACGAGCGGCATAATTTTTATGATGAATACCGCTGCTTACGGCTTGATCCAATTTGGCGTTGACCAGATCGTATGCGGCTTTAGCAGCTGCAGCGTCCTTGGCTTCTACGGCTTTCAAGACTTTCTTGATCGACGTTTTCAAAGCTGACTTTTCCGATGTAACAGCGGTGCTACGCTTCAAGTTGGTTAATGCGCGTTTCATTTGCGATTTAATTTGTGGCATGCGAGCACCTCCTTTATGTGCTTACGAATTATAGCAAATCAAATTGTTAAAATCAAGAATTAAAAATATCAGTTCATGATATAATTTAAACCGAATCCAAAAGGAGGGACCTCAAATGAAAAAACGAGTGTTGTTTATGGGTACACCTGATTTTGCGGTATCGCTTCTTCAGGTGTTGATTGATGCTGACATAGATCTTGTCGCTGTCATATCACAACCTGACAAACCGGTTGGGCGAAAACAAGTTTTAATGCCAACCCCAGTAAAAAAACTGGCACTGGATCATCATATCCCTGTATATCAACCCATAAAGATCAAAGAATTGACTCAATTTATTGGTGAGCTTAACTTAGATTTGATCGTAACGTGTGCTTATGGACAATTTATCCCTATGGCTATTTTAGAAGCGCCAAGAAGTGGCAGTGTGAATGTTCATGCGTCACTATTACCAAAATATCGCGGTGGAGCTCCCATTCATCGAGCGTTGATTAGTGGTGATCATGAATCTGGTGTCACTTTGATGAGAATGGTCAACCAAATGGATGCAGGGGACGTGTTGGCAAAGGTCATCGTTCCCATCACAGAAGATGATGATGTTGGCTCACTTCATGATAAACTGAAGGGTGCAGGAGCATTGCTCCTCTCGATAAATTTAAGCGCTCTATTAAGCAATAAACTTCAAGGCATCGCACAGGATGAAACACAGGTCAGTTTTGCCTACAACATTTCGCCAGATGATGAATTTGTCTCATTTAAGAGAAATGTTTCAATCGTGTATGATCATATTCGAGGTTTATCTCCTTGGCCAGTTGGTTATGGATTGATCGAAGGCAAGAAACTTAAACTGATCAAAGCCTTTAAGATCATAGAAGATCATCACGATCCGATCGGTCAATTCGTTGCCTATGAAAAAGGATTAAAAATCGCATGTGATGGTGGTTATGTCGTGGTTACGCAATGTCAGGCAGAAGGAAAGGAAAAAATGGAAGCAAGTGCGTTTTATAACGGACTGGGTAAAAGCTTTCTAAACAGGAATTTTAAATGAAAATCAAAACGATAGCCTTAATGGGCATCTTAACAGCAGGCAGTGCCTTACTGACCATATATTTCATGGTGCCTTATGCGATTGGTTACTTTAACTTAGGAGATGTCTTGGTTTTAAGTTTTGGGGTCGTATTTACACCGCTCTTGTCATTATTGGCTGGGATTGGGCCAATGATTGGAGATTATGCGCTGGGTTATGGTTTGTTTGCGCCATTTACTTTAGTCATCAAAGGGCTAGAAGCTCTGATTGTAGCGCTGTTGTATTGGAGACTACCAAAGTCAATGAAGTGGGTCGCATTCTTACTGGGAGGTCTCTTTATGGCCTTTGCGTATGGATTTGCGTATGTCTTTACTGAAGGTGGCCAATGGGGCGTCTTCTTTACATATTTCATACCGGACTCGATTCAAGGCATCGTCAGTGCGACTTTGGCTTTCTTACTTAGTCCGATATTGGTTAAACTTAAACAAGGAACTTTAAAGTAAATGGATCAAAAGCATATACGAAATTTCTCAATCATCGCCCATATCGATCACGGTAAGTCTACTTTAGCTGACCGTATTTTAGAGATGACCAATTCGGTAGTGATGAGGGACATGGTCGATCAAGTCTTAGATACCTTGGATCTTGAAAGAGAACGCGGGATCACCATCAAACTCAATGCGGTTCAACTCAACTATACGGCCATAGATGGCCAAGAATATGTTTTTCATCTGATTGACACCCCAGGTCATGTGGATTTTACCTATGAAGTATCACGCTCATTGGCGGCCTGTGAAGGCGCAATTTTAGTCGTAGATGCAGCACAAGGCATCGAAGCACAGACCTTAGCCAATGTGTATTTGGCACTTGACAATAACTTAGAAATATTACCTGTCATTAATAAAATAGATTTGCCTTCAGCTCAACCCGAAGTCGTAAGACATGAGATCGAAAATACGATCGGACTGGATGCTTCTGAAGCACCTTTGATTTCAGCTAAAAATGGTATCAATATTCGCGATGTATTAGAACAGATCGTTTTAAAAGTACCTCCCCCAAAAGGTGATCCGAATGCGCCTTTGAAAGCCTTGGTGTTTGATTCGATTTATGATTCTTATCGTGGCGTTATTTGTTATGTGAGAATCAAAGATGGATCCATCAAAGTTGGGGATTCGATTACGTTTATGGCCACTGGTGCTAAATATCAAGTCACAGAATTAGGCATTCGTACCCCTAAAGAAATCAAGACAGACAGTTTATATTGTGGAGAAGTCGGATGGATCGCAGCCCAAGTCAAATCTGTTAAAGATGTCCATGTTGGAGATACGATCACAATAACAGATCGACCTGCTTTGGTAGCACTACCTGGTTATCGCACTTTAAATTCCATGGTATTTTGTGGACTTTACCCCGTCGATACCAATCGATACAATGATTTACGCGATGCTTTAGAGAAATTGCAGCTCAATGATGCAGCCTTAAAATACGATCCAGAAGCTTCTCAAGCTTTGGGATTTGGTTTTAGATGTGGATTCTTAGGCTTGCTGCATATGGATGTCATTCAGGAAAGATTGGAACGTGAATATAATCTTACCTTGATCGCCACAGCACCTTCCGTTGTATATCATGCGTATTTGACCGATGGGACCATGCAATTGATCGATAATCCGGCTTTATTGCCTGATATTCAACGTATTGATCACATGGAAGAACCTTTCATCAAAGCCACGATCATGGCCCCTAAAGAATATGTGGGTCCTATTATGGAACTGTGTCAGAAAAAGCGTGGCATCTATCAAGAGATGACCTATATCGATGAGTCCCGCAATACCTTGATCTATCAGTTACCTTTAGGAGAAATCGTATATGATTTCTTTGATAAGTTAAAATCCGCAACCAAAGGCTATGCATCCTTTGATTATGAACTCATTGGTTATCAAAGCAGTAAACTGGTCAGAATGGATATTTTGATCAATGCTGAAACCGTGGATGCTTTATCCATCATCGTCCATAAGGACTTTGCCTATGGAAGAGGTAAAGTCATCGTCGAGAAATTAAAACAACTGATTCCTAGACAACAATTTGAAATCCCTGTTCAAGCTGCCATCAATCAAAAGATCATTGCCAGGTCAGACATCAAAGCTTTGCGTAAAAACGTATTGGCCAAATGTTATGGGGGCGATGTCAGTCGTAAGAAAAAACTGTTGGAGAAACAAAAAGAAGGGAAGAAACGCATGAAGAAAGTGGGTTCAGTCGATGTGCCCCAAGAAGCCTTCATGGCTGTTTTATCCATGGAAGACTAATGAATGAACTGTTAGATAAGATCCAAGCTTTACGCATCGTTAAAGGCTGGGATAAGACAGATACTCCAGAAATATTAGCCAAGTCGATCGTTGTTGAAGCAGCAGAGCTTTTAGCCTGTTATACAAACGATGAACATGATTTATCGGCCATTAAAAGTGAACTGGCAGATGTCTTGATGTATGTTTTATCGCTATGTAGAGATCTTGATCTAGATCCTGCAGAAGTTGTTTTAAGCAAGTTTGATGACATACATAAAAGATATCCGGATCAGATATGACCAAAGCCTTATATGTTCATGTTCCATTTTGTGATAAGATCTGTGCCTATTGTGATTTTGTCAGAGTATTATCCCATCCTTTACTGATCAAAGATTATTTAAGTGCCCTAAAATCAGAACTAGAAACTTATCCGCTTGTTCAATATGAAACCATTTATATCGGAGGGGGAACACCTTCGGCTTTAAGTGTGGAAGAATTAACGGTCTTATGTGAGATCTTAGCACCTATTTCAAAATCAGTGATTGAATATACGATGGAAGTCAATCCAGAATCTTTAACCTTAGATAAAGTTATGGTCATGAAAAAATATGGGATCAATCGTGTCTCTTTAGGGGTACAGACTTTTGATGAGCATGAACTTAAGCTTCTACATCGTTCTCATCATAAAGAAGACATCTTAAAAGCCATGGATCTTTTGATTCCAAATGGGATCACCAACATATCCATTGACTTGATCTACGGTTTACCTCTACAAACGCTTGCTAGCTTTGAGCATTCAATCCACGAAGCCTTTAAATGCCCCATCACGCATCTTTCTTTGTATAGTCTAACCATCGAACCCAACTCAGAATTCGGTCGTCAAAAGGTTAAGAAGGTCTCTGATGAGATGGAAGAACTGATGTATTTCAAAGCCATAGAACTATTTAAAGGGTATGGTTTTCATCAATATGAGATCAGTAACTTTACCCACCATCTTCCATCGCGTCACAACATGACCTATTGGCATTACAATGACTATATTGGGATCGGTCCTGGAGCCGTTTCACTTTATCAAAATCAGCGCATCGAAAACACAAAGAACCTGATGGAGTATTTTAAAGGACATTATCATAGTGATGTTTTAAATTTATCCAATGAAGATCAACGATATGAATTCTTGATGATGGGATTGCGGGTAAAAGAAGGCATATCCCTACAAACCTTTGAAAATCGTTTTAAAGAATCGATCAATGTTCATTATGGTGAATCTATAGATAAACTGATTAAAAAGGGTTGGCTAGAGATTGAGAATGATCATCTTAAGGCCACCGAAAGTGGTTATCCACTGTTGAACACTGTCTTAGGTGAGTTATTGGACGAAACAACTTGCAATTGATCTAGGCATATGATACATTGATTACGCTTTTATTCTGGGTTTCAGGGTTCCTCGCCCTATTACGCGGATTAAAAGGTCACACCATAAAGGAGGAAGAAAACATGCTATTAAAAGCTGAAAAGACAGCCATCATCAAAGATTATGCCCGTTTCGAAGGGGATACCGGTTCTGTTGAAGTACAGGTCGCCGTATTGACCGAGCAAATCAATCGTTTGACTGGCCATCTAAAAACCCACGTCAAGGATTTCCATTCAACACGCGGTTTGATGAAAATGGTAGGGACAAGACGTTCATTGATGAATTACCTTCGCAATGAAGATCTCGCTCGTTACCGTACCTTAGTTCAACGTTTAGGCTTACGTAAATAAGTTGTTAAACACCGAGCGATCGGTGTTTTTTTATACATATAACATAAAGTTTTATTGTATGAGAAGTAAGCATGATAAAATAAAGTGAAACAGGGGGATGTTTAATGGCCATCATGACATTTAGAGGTTTGCTTAGTCCTACAGAAACCGTATCTGAAATCAAAAGAAGATTTCCAAGTACCGCATTGAGTTGTCAATTGGTTGATGAAGGCCATAAGTTCATGGGTACTACGACCGCTTCACTGCTGGTCTATGAAAAGTACTTCATGCGGGCTAAAAACCGAGTCAGTTTGAGCATTATGGTGACATCAGATATGGGAGTCACAGATGTGTTTGCAATTGGCTCAGGAGGTGGGCAAGGTCCACTGTTTAGCTTTAGTTGGGGCAGTGAAGAAGACTATGTCTCATCCTTTTCTAGGATCATCCAAGAGATTGGGTTTGATCAGATTGCATAAAAGATAATTTAGTCAAGGCAATCCACTGGTTGCCTTCAGACTGATGACAATTGCACCTTTTATAAGAGGTGCTTTTCTTTTGGGTATAAAAAAACAGCGAAATCGCTGTTTGAGAGAGAAATATTGAAGTTT
>WSYG01000060.1 GCA_009773735.1 Erysipelotrichaceae bacterium | reverse complement strand
GGATCAGCTCAACATCAATGTCTCTGGGATTGAACTTGATCCCAAAGGTTTCGTTAAAGTCAATAAACAATCAAAAACCACCAATCCTAAAGTCTATGCGATCGGTGATATTACCTTAGGGCTTGCGTTGGCGCATAAAGCTTCCTATGAAGCGAAGATCGTCGCCGAAGTCATCTCAGGTCGTAAAGTGGAAATCGATTATAAAGCCATGCCTGCAGTCTGTTATACGACACCTGAAATTGCCACGACCGGAAAATCTTTAGAAGAATGTTTGGCTCAAAACATCAAAGCAATCGCGACTGATTTCCCGTTGGCTGCCAATTCACGTGCCATCGCAGCAGCCAAAACAGAAGGCTTTGTAAGAATCATTTCCGAAGAAAACACAAAGCTGATCTTAGGGGCTCAAATCGCAGGCATCAATGCCAGTGAAATCATATCCGTCCTTACTTTAGCCATTGAAACCAGTCTTACCTTAGAAGATGTTGCCTTAACCATCTTCCCGCATCCATCAGTCTCAGAAGCCATCATGGATAATACGGAAGCCGGTCTCGGTTATCCGATACACATTTAAAGGAGCCCTTATGTCAGAAAGAATCCCAAACAAAGCCCATCTAGATGATGCGGCACTCATCGAAGCCTTTTCTAAGATGTGGATCATTCGCCAATTTGAAGAAAAAGTGGATTACTTTTTCGCCAAAGGCATGATCCATGGAACGACCCATTTATGTGTTGGCGAAGAAGCTGCCGCAGTAGGTTCTGGCGCTGTTTTAAGAAAAAGTGATTGGATGGCTGCCACGCATCGTGGACACGGCCAAACCATCGCTAAAGGCACAGACATCAATAAAATGATGGCTGAACTTTTCGGTAAGACCTCTGGAACCAATAAAGGAAAAGGCGGATCGATGCATATAGCGGAGATCGAAACTGGTAATCTGGGTGCTAATGGTGTCGTCGGTGGTGGTTACCCCATCGCTGTTGGGGCTGCCTTAACAGCTCGGTTAAAGAAAACAGATCAAGTTTGTTTGTGTCATGCGGGAGATGGTTCCACCAATGAAGGCAGTTTCCATGAATCGCTCAATATGGCATCTATTTGGAATTTACCTGTTATTTTCTTTATTGAAAACAATCAGTATGGAATGAGTGGTCCCATCAAAGAGATGGCTAAAGTCAAAGATCTTTCGATCCGTGGGGTTTCTTATGGAATGCCAAGCATCACCATTGATGGAAACAATCTCATTGAAGTCATCAATGCGACTTATGATGCGGTAGAACGGGCACGAAAAGGTGAAGGTCCTACGTTGATTGAAGCGAAAACCTATCGTTGGAAAGGGCATTCCAAATCTGACGCAAAGAAATACAGAACTCGTGAAGAAGAAGAAATGTGGAGATCACAACGTGATCCCATCGCTAACTTCAGAAAACAACTGATTGAGGCTGGCATTTTAACAGATGCTCAAGCCGACGAAATACAAGTCAAAGCTACACAAGCCATCGAAGCTGCCGTTGCTTTCGCTGAAGCTGGCGAAAAGCCAACAGCCGATCAATTGTTTGTCGACGTTTACGCGGATTAAGGAGCCAACAATGAGAGAAATTACTTACACAGAAGCCATAAGAGAAGCTTTAAGTGAAGCCATGCGTGAAGACGAGAGTGTCTTTATCATGGGTGAAGATATCGGTGTCTATGGGGGCGCATTTGGGGTTACCAGAGGCATGCTTGAAGAGTTTGGACCAGAACGCATCAGACTTACTCCGATATCGGAAAGTGCCATTGCTGGTGCTGCAGTTGGGGCTGCGATTACAGGTATGCGTCCTGTTTTTGAACTACAATTCTCAGATTTTATAACGATCGCTTTGGATCAAATCGTCAATCAAGCAGCGAAGATTCACTATATGTATGGGGGTAATGTGACCATTCCTTTGGTTATGAGAACGCCTGGTGGTTCTGGGACTGGAGCAGCTGCTCAACATTCGCAGTCACTTGAAAACTGGACAGCCCATATTCCTGGCTTGATCGTCATTCAACCTTCAACGGCCTATGATGCGAAAGGTTTACTCCACAGTGCCATCGCCAACAACAATCCAGTCATGTTTTATGAACATAAACTTTGTTACAGAACCAAAGGCGATGTACCAGAAGGCAAGTACTTTATTCCAATCGGCGTTGCCGACATCAAGCGTTCAGGAAAAGACATCTCAGTCATAGCGACTTCCTATATGGTACATAAAGCTTTGGAAGCTGCTGAAATCTTAGCTAAAGAAGGCATCGATATCGAAATCGTCGATCCCAGAACTTTGGTTCCACTCGATAAGAAAACCATCATTGATTCAGTCAAAAAGACTGGCCGCGCGTTGGTCGTTACAGAAGCAGTCAAACGCAGTGGTTTCTCATCAGAGTTGGCTGCAGTCATCTCTGAAGAAGAATCATTTGATTATCTGGATCATCCCATCGTTCGTTTAGCCGGTGCAGAAACACCGATTCCCTATGAACCCAATCTTGAAAAATTGGCTGTTCCCCAAGTCAACGATATCGTCGAAGCCTGCCGCAAAATCATGGCAGCGAAATAAGGAGGAAACATTATGGCTAAAGAAGTATTGATGCCCAAATTATCCTCCACGATGGATAAAGGGCATGTCACAGAATGGTTCAAAAAAGTAGGTGATCCCATCAAAGTCGGCGAAGTCCTCTTTGAAGTCATGACCGATAAGATCGCCATTGAAGTCGAAGCTTATGATGCAGGGATCATTTTAGGTCGCTATGTCGAAGTTGGACAAGTCGTACCTGTAAACTCCGTCATTGCCCACATCGGTGCAGCAGGTGAAAAGGTTGAGACTCCAACGCTTGCTAAAGTTGATGCACCTGTTAAACCTGTTGAAGAATTAAAAGTCGCTGCGCAAAGCATCGTTCAAAGTGTAACACCAGTTGTCGTTCAAGCTTTACCAATAGACGGATTTGGGGTTAGAGCCACACCGGCTGCTCGCAAAGCTGCTAAAGAACGCGGAATCACCGTAGAAGCAGTATTTCAAGCAACTCCTGGACTACACAGAGTTCACTTAAAAGATGTTGAACATTTTAATCCATCAAACGTTAAATCAGCACCAGTTCAGGTTGGTATAGAAAAAGTGATTCCTTGGAGTGGTATCCGTAAGTTGATTGCTGATCAAATGTCTAAGAGTCACAGTACTGTACCTTCAGTCACCATCAATGCGGAAGTCAATGTCGATACTATGTTGAAACTCAGATTTGAATTGTTGGATAAAGTAGAAAAAGAATTTGGAGTACGTTTGACTGTGACGCATCTGTTGGCTTTCTTTGTTGCTAAGACATTAAAGAAACACCCCAATATGAATGCTCTTGCTTTGGAAGACGGGATCCATGTGATGCCTTCTGTCAATCTTGGAATCGCTGTTGCGTTAGAAAACGGACTTATCGTTCCCAACATTAAAAATGCGCAAGCTTTATCATTGGTCGAGTTGGCTAAAGCCATCAAAACCCAAACCTCTAAGCCAAAAAACAATGCCTTATTACCTGATGACATCACTGGCGGAACCTTTACGATCACTTCATTAGGAACCACAGCTGTCACTGATTTCAATCCGATCATCAATGTTCCTGAAGTTTGTATCTTGGGAGTTGGAAGAACGATCCAACGTGTAGAGTTTGACGACAACAATACCTTGATTAAAGTCAACAAAATGACTTTAAGTCTCAGCTTTGATCATAGGGCGATTGATGGTTATCCAGCTGCTTTATTCTTAACGGATCTGGTATATCTCATCGAACATCCTTTAACTTTATTGGTTGATTAACTACACAGAAACACTTCAATTGAAGTGTTTTTTAATTAGAACGTAGTTGATGATGTAATTCGTACATAATCAGTTTTGATTAAAAATGGAGCAATTTCCCTTTTTTTTGGGTCGTTTTTTGCCTAAATACTATGAAGAAGCCTTAAAAATCTATTTTTTCGAGAATAGAATATCAAGTATATTTCAATTGATGTTGTGGATTAAAGTGAATTCACACAGAATTCACATAATAATGTTTTGAAACATCACTATTCTCTTTTTATTCCCGTATTATGCCAATAAAGGGTGTTAGACTTCGGGTATCTAGACCACGCTTTATAAAGGAAAGGCAAGGAGCACAATGAATACCGTAAAAAATTGTCTGATTAGGGTTACCGTCATACTATTTTTGTTGTCCAATGTAGCGTGTTCCACCAAACAACCTAATGGGGCTTTGATCGATATCAATGAAGTTGGTTCTGGGTACGCAGTTATTGTGTGGGAAGCAGTACCTGAAGTGACGGGTTACGAAGTGTATGCTGCACATGATCAATCTAAAGAATATACTTTGCTAAATTCAACCACAGATCTCAAATATATAGACAATAGTCTGATGCCGTTGTCAGTGGCTTACTATAAGATCAAACCATATACTGAAACGGATGGGATTAAAACCTATAGAAATTATTCAAACATCGTAAGCACTAAAACTGGAAACTTAGGGAGTCCGGAATTATCGATTTTGGGTTTTGTTTCAGAAGAAGTATTTCTGGTTTGGACTCAGATTGCTGGTGCTACAGGATATCAAGTTTATATGTCAAGAATTGGAGATAGAATAAGAAAGCTTGTTTGTTCAACTGTGGTTCCTTCGTGTACGATCCCTGTCAATGCTTCAGAAACTTATTACTTTAGTGCAAGAGCTGTTACAACAGGCGCGACAACGACTTATGTTGGTGAATTCTCTAAGATTCTTGTTGTCATTGCGAAACCAATAAAAGACCCCGTCATTACATTGGTATCAAAAGCAACAAGCATTGATGTCTTCTGGAATGCTCAAACTGGCATAAGTGGCTATGAAGTTTATATCGGTGATACATCTGTCTTTCTGTTTGCAAAGCAAGTTAAAGACATTAAGACCACACGCTTAACATTGACTGGTTTAACTTTAGGATTTAAATACTATGTTTGGGTAAGGTCCTATATTAAGTCCAAAACAGGCGTGAAGAGCTACAGCGAATTTGCCCCTATAGCCAAATATACCATCACACATATAGAATCGTAATAACCCAATTTAGCAAAGTAACCACTATGTGCTAACAATTGTGGTGATTACTATAGATCACTAAGCCCCAATTCAGAATCGCTGAATTGGGGTTTAGTACATCTAAAAAAAGTGTAGCGTTGAATCATGGAGATCCCGAAAGCACCGACTTTTCATAATGTTATAATGAACTCAACAATAAGAAGGAGCTAAATATGGATAAACATCGCATCGATCAATTGATCAAGACTGGAAGAGACTTTATGAAGATGCCACTTGAGGATCCTGAATATCAATCTGATCAAGAACTTAAATGTCCTCAGCCTTCGCTGGTTAAGACACCAATAAGTTTAGATATAATCGATCTACCAACTCATTATCATGATTTAGCGATTGAGAACGATTTCTTAAAGATCATCAATCACAGAAAATCGGATCGAATCTATAGTGAAGAAAAGATGTCGCTATTGGCTGTGTCTTATCTTTTGTGGTGTACTCAAGGCATCAAAGAAATACGAGGCAATAACTATGCGACGATCAGAACTGTACCTTGTGGTGGTGCTCGTCATGAATTTGAATGTTATCTGAGTGTTCAAAATGTAAATGAACTAAAAGATGGCTTATATCATTATTTACCTATGACCCATCAACTTGAATTTCTAAGTGATAAAGAAGATCTAAAAATATACAATGGGAGGGCATTAGGAGGTCAAGACTGGGCCAATAAAGCTAATCTTACCTTCTACTATAGTGTGGTTGGATATCGTTGTGAGTGGAGATATGGGATCTATGCGCATAGGGTTGCCTTGATTGATGCGGGACATATATCAGAGAATCTATATCTGGCTGCTACTTCCATTCATTTGGGAGGATGTGCAGTGGGTTATATTGATCAATCGATTTGTGATGAAGCATTTGGTTTAGATGGTCATGATGAATTCATATTCTATGCATTTCCAGTAGGAACAATCCGAAAAGATCCTAAGCAAAGTGATAAAGATCCTTACGATTTAATTATGAAACGTTAATGGGAATATCGTAAAATATATATACATCACACAGGTATGGACACCACCATGCCAGTCGTACTCGCCAGAATTAGTGATTATATGCATCATAATGAACATAAGGAAGGTTAACCTATGCCACAAAAAGAATCATATCTTTTGTTGTTGATTGCGTATACAACGCATCCAAATCAAAGAGAAGCATTTCATAAAGCCATCTTGAATGGAAATATCCAAGATGCATCTCGTGCAGAAGCAGGTAATATTTCATATGATTATTTCTTAGCACTTGATTCAAAAGATGGACTTTTATTGGTTGAGAAATGGGTCGATCAAGCATCTTTGGATCTTCATCGCACCACTCCTCATTTCGCACAAGTTCAAGCGTTAAGAAAAATATATGTTTTAGAATCCAGCGTAGTAAGAACCTTGGTTTATTTGTAAAGAAGTGTCAAGTTGGCAACTTTGTTTCGAATCTCTTCAATTCGTGGATTATCACGATTAGGATGAATTCGATTGGTTAATAAAACAAAACCGTATTGATTATGAAAATCTATATAAATGGAAGTGCCCGTAAAGCCAGTATGAAAGATCATGTCGTTTGAATAATAATCTCCAATAGAACTAGATGGTTCATTATTAAGCCAGCCCAAGGTTCTTCTAAAATCTAGTTTTTGTGTATAACAGTGTCTCAACAAACCGATCGTTTCAGAATGTAGAAAACGTTGTCCTTTAAACATCCCCTGATTCAAGATCATTTCAATGAAATTACTAAGGTCAGATACATTAGAAAAAACCCCTGCATTGCCTGATTTTCCATCCAACATCAAAGACTTGCCATCATGAACAACCCCTTTGATCACACCGCGATGTGAGGTGACCTCTGTGCTGGCAAAACGAGAAGGATCAAGACTATTGCTTAAATAGCCACTGTTTTTCATTTGCAAGGGCTCAAATATAAACTTTGAAACAACTTGATCAATGGGCATCTTCATAATTGCTTCAATCACAAAGCCCAATAAAATAAAATTGTAGTCGGTATAAAGCACTCTTGTGTTTGGTTCATATGATAATTCCAAATCATAAACATAATCAATAAAATCTTCTTTTGAATTGCATTGTTTATAATTCTTGTTTTCTCCAGGGATTCCACTTGTATGTGTTAATAGATCCTTAATCGTGATATCTTCAAATTTAAAGCGAGGCAAAATTGAACTAACCCTGGTCTTAAGCGTTAGTTTCCCTTGTTCAAGTAATAGCAGAATGGCTGTTGTTGTAGCAACAACTTTGGTTAAGGAAGCCAAATCATAAAGTGTATCAAGGTTGTTTGGTTCAAGGGTAGGGACCATTTGTTTATAACCACTAAAGGTCATCCACTTTCCACTGAAATCTACATAGGCATAACAGGCACCTGGGATTATCTTTTCTTCAACAATTTCATCCAAATAAGCTTTGATTGGTGTTAGGTTCATTTCGTACTCCACAAGAATTATAAATCAAAGCAATGTTATTATCAATTTGAACCATAAGTCGCTGTCATTATCATGATTGTATCAATCTTTAATCTACAAACATTTCGCATTGAGTTAATGCTAAAATCCCTATACAATAGAATCACAAGAGGTTAACAATGAAACATCCAAGCTTAGTTATTTTAGCTGCCGGTATGGGAAGCCGTTATGGTGGGCTTAAACAGATTGATACAGTGGGTAATAATGGAGAATCCATCATCGATTTTTCAATCTATGATGCGATTCAAGCCGGCTTTAAAAAAGTCTATTTGATCATACGTAAAGAACACGAAGATGCCTTCAATAAAGCCCTGGTTGATCGGGTAAGAAACTTCATAGAAGTCGAGTATATCTTTCAGGATATGAAAGTCTTACCTGATGGATTTGTTGCGCCAG
>WSYG01000059.1 GCA_009773735.1 Erysipelotrichaceae bacterium | reverse complement strand
ATTTGACACCAATATTTTACACGGAGTGCTTCCTCTATTCATAGAAATTTCGTCCTTTTCTACTTTGTACGTTTACACAAGATATTTTATACTACCTTTAAGTATCGGAGATCATAATTTCATTGATCAAATGATTCTTGTTTTTTAATAATAAAGTGATACAATCGTTATAAAGATAAAGATTAAAGCGTAGTAGTTGTTTGAGTGACATCAGAGATGTCTTGCCTGCTGAGAAAGACACACGATCAAACAATGAATTGGACTTTATGAATCGGGAAGGTTCTGCTTCTTCGGCGCAACACCGTTATGTTGAAGTGATCTGTAAAGATAACTTAGGTGGTACCACGTGAAAGCGTCCTATGGATGCTTTTTTTCGTTAAGGAGGACAAAATGAAAAGAATGTTGAGTGGAATAAAACCCAGTGGGCAGTTGACTTTAGGTAATTATATCGGTGCTTTACGCGAGTTCGTGAAGTATCAAAACGATTATGAGATGATCGTCTTTATTGCGAATCTGCATACATTGACGGTGTATCAAGATCCTAAAGAACTCAGTCAAAACTTAAAAGATACGATTGCTTTGTATTTAGCGTGTGGATTAGATCCCAATCGATCGACGATCTTTATGCAGTCGGATGTGATGGAACATGCCCAATTGGGGTTTATTCTTTCATGCAATACCTATATGGGTGAACTTAACCGCATGACCCAGTATAAAGATAAATTAGCCAAAGGTGAAGAATCGATGACTTCTGGATTCTATGTTTATCCAACCCTTATGGCTTCTGATATCCTGATTTATGATCCTGATTTTGTACCGGTAGGAGAAGATCAAAAACAACATGTTGAACTAACACGCGATGTTGCAATGCGTTTTAACAATCGTTATGGAGAGACTTTCAAGATCCCACAACCTTTGATCCCTAAAATTGGGGCTCGTATCATGTCACTCAGTGATCCAACCAAGAAAATGTCAAAGTCAGATGAACAAGACAAAGGCTGTATTTATCTGTTGGATAAACCCGAAGTGGCGCGTAAAAAAGTCATGAGTGCCATTACGGATCTGGTAGGCAAGGTTCAATATGATCCGATCAATCAACCTGGGATCGCCAATCTTTTAGTGATCCACAGCGCATTATCAGGTCGATCTATTGAAAATCTGGTCAAAGAATTCGAAGGCCAAGGTTATGGAACCTTTAAAAAAGCAGTCGCAGATGAGGTTGTCAAACTCTTGATCGATCTGCAGGCCAAATACAATGATATCCTCAATCAACACATCTTGGATAAAGTGTTAGCTCAAGGGGCAGTCAAAGCCAGAGTCTTGGCTCATCAAAAATTGAAACTTGTCGAAACTAAAATTGGGTTAACCATTGACTAGTTGAACCTGTTTTGTGCTATAATACTCACATAAATCATACTCAAAAAGAGTAGGATGAAACTGATCTAAGAGAAAAGGAATGGTTGATGAAAATTCCTGACAGGTTCATTCGAAGCCGTTTGAGAGAGGATTAATAGTCCCGTCTTCCGCGTTAAGGAAAAAAGCTGCACGTAAGTGAAGCAGGATGGTACCGCGTTCAAAACGTTCCTGTAGGGACGTTTTTTTATTGAAAGGAGTATTTTATGAAATACCGGTCAGGCAGTGAAGTCAGGCAGTTATTCTTAGATTATTTTAAATCAAAAGGACATATGATCGAACCAGGAGCTCCTTTGGTTCCCGTCAATGATCCCACTTTATTGTGGATCAATTCAGGTGTAGCAGCCCTTAAACGCTATTTTGATGGTTCAGTCAAACCTCAAAATAACCGGATCACCAATGCCCAAAAATCGATCAGAACCAATGATATTGACAATGTCGGTAAGACAAGTCGTCATCATACTTTCTTTGAAATGTTGGGAAACTTTTCAATTGGGGACTATTTTAAAGAAGATGCCATAAAATATGCATGGGAGTTTTTAACCAGTCCAGAATACATTGGGATGGAGACAGATCGCATGTATGTAACCGTTCATCCAAGTGATCATGAAGCCTATCGAATTTGGGTCGATGTGATTGGATTAGATCCCAAACGTATCTTAAAATCTGAAGAAAATTACTGGCAGATCGGAGAAGGACCTTGTGGTCCTAACTCTGAGATCTATTATGATCGAGGACCTTCATATGATCCTGAAAACATCGGTGAAGAACTCTTTTTCAAAGAACTCAACAATGATCGTTATATTGAAGTCTGGAATGTGGTATTCAGTCAATATGATGGTAAAGAAGGCATAGATCGCAGTTTATACAAAGAACTCCCACAAAAAAACATCGATACTGGGATGGGACTTGAGCGACTGGTTTGTATCGTTCAAGACGGGGAAACTAATTTTGACACAGATTTATTCTTACCTGTTATAAAAGCCGTACAGAAGCGCTCTAAATTGCCTTATAGCGATGAATATAAGATGGCGTATCGAGTCATTGCGGATCATATTCGAACCGTTACTTTTGCGTTAGCAGATGGAGCTTTGTTTTCCAATGAAGGACGAGGTTATGTCTTAAGACGCTTACTGAGAAGAGCGGTCAGATATGGTATAAAACTAGGCATCAATGGTTCTTTTATGAATGAACTTGTCGTCGTGGTCGCAGAGATGATGAAGGATTATTATCCTTACGTACTTGATAAAACTACGTTGATTTCAAAACTCGTTAAAGCTGAAGAAGAACGCTTTCATAAGACATTGAATGCGGGTGAACAGCTTTTGATTGAAGAGCTTCAAAGTGCTCAAGATAAGAAACTGGATGGTAAAACGGTCTTCAAACTGTATGATACCTTTGGTTTTCCTGTGGAATTGACTCAGGAGATCGCTTCTGAGAAGGGATTTGACATCGACCTTATCGGATTTAAGATCGAGATGGAAATCCAACGCAATCGGGCTAGAAATGCCCGTGAAGACGTAGAATCGATGAGTTCACAGTCCGTTGACTTGATGAATTTTACTGGTGAATCTCGCTTTGTCGGATTTGATACTTATGAAACAACATCTACCGTATTGGCATGTTTTAGAAATGGTCAACGTGTATCATCACTTGATGATGAAGGAGATATCATTGTTGAGTTGACCCCATTTTATGCGGAAATGGGTGGACAAGTTGCGGATACAGGTGTTATTGAATTTGAAGGTGGGGAAGCTTTGGTCAGTGATGTTCAAAGAGCGCCACACAAACAACATTTGCATACCATTAAAATCGCTTATGGTGAATTAAAGGAAGACGAACGTGTGACTCTTAAGATCGATGTGTTGCGTCGTCAAAGGATCATTGCGAATCATTCTTCAGCGCATTTGGTTCAAACTGCACTGAAGATCGTGGTGGGAGATCATATCCATCAGGCTGGATCTTATGTTGCCGAAGACTACATGCGTTTTGACTTTACTCATTTTGAAAAAGTCAGCGATAGTCAATTGAAGACCATTGAAGCGATGGTTAATCGTTATATCTACGAAAAACATCCTGTTCGTTTTGATTTGATGGATATTGAAGATGCTAAGGCAGATGGGGCAACTGCTCTATTTACTGAAAAATACGACAAAATCGTTCGGGTTGTATCGATGGGCTCTGTATCTAAAGAACTCTGCGGTGGATGTCATGTCTCAAACACCCAAGAGATTGGGGTATTTAAGATCATCTCTGAAGAATCGATTGGTTCTGGCATCAGAAGATTGACCACCAAGACTCAAAATGCAGCGTATCAAGAATTTGCGGATCAACAGATCCAACTTGAAAACATCGCGAAATTGTATAAAGCCAATTCGATCGGTAACATTGAAGATCGCATTGAATTATCATTGAAAGAAAACAGCTCACTTAGACAAGAACTCGGACAACTTAAACAACATGTGGCTTCTATGGAAGCTAAGGTGTTGGGCACTTCGATTTTGAATGGTAAAGACTTTGATTACTTGATCAAACGTGTTGATCAAGATGCGAATAATTTAAAATTGATGATTGAAAGTTTAAAACCCATGGTTCATGAAGGCTTCATCTTATTGGCGGGTGTCTCTGAAGACAAGATCAACTTTGTGGCGTATTGTGGTCAAAAAGCCATTGCGAAAGGATTTAAAGCAGGGGATGTCGTTAAAAATCTAGCCACTCAAACAGGTGGTAATGGGGGTGGTCGTCCTGATTTCGCTCAAGCAGGCGGCAAAGACATCTCGCGTTTAGATGCATTATTAGACCAATTAAGAAACCAAATCCTCTAGAATCCATCACTTAAGCTGATAAATCTTTCTTATTGCTTTTATTTGAGGCTCAGATAAGCTAAAATAAAACCAAGGAGGTTAGTGCATGAGTAACAAAAACAAAACTGAAACCGTTGCCTTTAAATCTGATGAACTCAGACGAGACAACATCAAACAAGTCTTGAAGCAAGTTCAGACAGCTTTGGCTGAACGAGGCTATAATGCGGTCAATCAACTGTCCGGCTATTTGATCAGTGATGATCCAGCCTATATTTCGAGCCATAAAAACGCACGTAACCTGATTCAGACTGTAGAACGCTATGAAATCATAGAAGAGTTGGTAAGTACCTATTTGGACGAAAAGAGTAAATGAGGGCATTGGGTTGTGATTTAGGCTCAAAAACCTTGGGTTTAGCAGTAAGCGACCTGAGTGGGTTTTTAGCGAGTCCTTACCTTACGATTCGTTTTCCCAGTGATGATTATCAAAACGCATTAGATCAATTGATCCCTTTGCTTGAAAAAGAAAAAGTTACCGTCATCGTCTTGGGTCTTCCCAAACATATGAATGGATCACTGGGAGAAAGTGCTGATCGTTCGATTTATTTTAAAGAAGAACTGGAACTTCGAACAACCATCGAAGTCATCCTAGAAGATGAACGGCTCAGCACCGTAGCAGCTCAAAAAAGCATGCTGATGGCTGAAATGAATCGACAGAAAAGAAAGACCTCCATCGATCAAATGGCAGCTACCTTCATTCTGCAAGGTTATTTGGATAAACAGCGACACAAGCGAGGATAAAATGGAAGAAAATAAAATCATCGTTACCGATGAACAAGGCAAAGAATACGAGATGACGATCTTGTTTACTTATGAAGATGAAGCCAATGTCAAAAAATATGTTTTCTATTATGACGACAAAGTCGATGACGGTGAAGTTTTCGTATCTCAATTTACTGACCAAGGGGAATTATTCCCTGTCGAAGATGATGAAGTATGGACGATGTTAAATAAAGTCCTGGAAGAATGGCAACTTGAAAACAATGACGATGAGGAAGAAGCATAGTCCATTAAAATTTCTCATAACTGGTGCGCTAGTCCTAACGATCGCATCAGTTTTTGTGTATTTATATGTTTATCAGAATCTTAAAGCAAGAGGACCTTTAGGTGAGACGGTCATGGTGTCTGTCGAACAAGGAGATCTTTTAAAAGATGTGACATCGACTTTAAAAGAACACAAGTTGATTGGTGAAACATTCATTGTAGAGATTTATGCAAAGTACATGAAGGTGACTGATTTTAAAGCAGGAGTTTATAAGATCGATAAAGGTTGGGATGCCTTAAAAATCTTGACCTATATGACAAGTTCTGCCAATGCTCAAAATGATGTCGCTTTAACGATCATCCCCGGTGATTGGGCCAAAGACGTCGCATTTGCACTTGAATCGATCACTGATTATTCAGCCAATGAAATCTTGGCTTATTGGAATGATCCAACCGTTTTTGAAGCACTGGATCAAGCGTATGAAGTCATCTCTGCCGAAGCTAAAAAGACGGGTGTTAAAGTCTTACTTGAAGGATATTTGATGCCTGAAACCTATTTTATCGATCCTGAATCTAGCTTAGAAGTCATCACCAAACGAGTATTAGATCAAACAGAAGCATTTTATCTTGATCATAGGACAGAATTTGATCAGAGTGACTTCAGTGTTCATGAAATCTTTACCTTAGCCTCAATCGTTCAGTTTGAAGCATCTAAAGAAACAGATATGAAGATGGTAACCCAGGTGTTTATTAATCGTCTCGACTTACCGATGCGTCTACAGTCAAATGTGACAATTTGTTATGCTCTGTACAATTATACAGATTGGAAAGATTGCGAAGGCAATAAAGACATCGATTCACCCTATAATACCTATCTTCATGATGGATTACCTTTGGGACCGATCGATAATCCTTCTGTAAAAGCGATCTTAGCGACATTGAATCCTACTCCCAATGATTATTTTTTCTTTCTCGCTGATGTGTATGGGGATGGAACAGTCTATTATACGAAAACGTATGCGGAACATTTAAAACTCGTGTGTAAATACTTAGAAGTTGGTTGTGGTTAATATGGGAAAATGTGTCATCATCGGAATCGCAGGCGGTTCAGCATCAGGTAAAACATCTTTGGCTAAGCGATTGGTTAAAACATATTCAACCACAAAGTCTGTTTTGATCATCAGACAAGATGATTATTATAAAGATCAAAGTCAACTGAGCATGGATGAACGCTTAAAAACAAACTATGATCATCCTTTAGCGTTCGATAATGATTTGTTGGCCAGTCAACTTAAAGCGTTGGCTAGTGGTCATTCTATCTTGAAACCGACCTATGATTTTGCGTTATATACCCGTAAAGAAGAAGTTGAAAAGATTGAGCCTTCTGACGTTATCGTCATTGAAGGTTTATTTGTTTTAGAAGATCCACTCATTCGTTCACTTTGCGACATCAAGATCTTTGTGGATACACCCTCTGATGTACGTTTCATCAGACGTCTAAAACGCGATGTCAGAGACCGTGGAAGATCGATGGAGAATGTTATGGATCAGTATATGAACACCGTAAGGGTCATGCATGAAACCTTCATAGAGCCTTCTAAACGCTATGCAGATGTGATCGTTCCAGAGGGTGGAAAGAACGAAGTTGCTGTTGATTTATTGACCACTAAGATTGATAGTATTATCAACACTAATGTGTTATAATTACCCCGCACTAAAGGAGAAAACCGATGGCCCAAGAAAAAATTAGAGTAACCCAAGCGGGTTATGACGAGTTAAAAAGAGAACGTGAAAATCTGATTCACGTCGTCAGAAAAGAAGTCATAGAAGATTTACAAGCTGCCAGAGCACAAGGCGACTTGTCTGAAAATGCGGATTATGATGTTGCGAGAGATCGTCAGGCAAAAGTAGAAGCACGTATTCGTGAACTAGAAAACATTTTCAACAACATCGAAATCATCGATGATCATAAAGGCGGATCCC
This sequence comes from Erysipelotrichaceae bacterium, assembly GCA_009773735.1. Lineage (GTDB taxonomy): Bacteria > Bacillota_I > Bacilli_A > Erysipelotrichales > Erysipelotrichaceae > UBA2212. The sequence goes on along the minus strand of WSYG01000059.1, from coordinate 1,010 downwards.
GTGTCGTCAAACTTGGCGTCAAAGTAAAGATCTTAAGCCGGGGAAAGAAAGATCCGGAAGAGTACACCATCGTTTCTTCAGTCGAAGCAGATCCGTTGTCTGGAAAGCTTTCAAATGTTACTCCACTGGCCATTGCCTTGATGGATCATAAAGTTGATGATGAAGTTGAAGTCGAACCCAACAAAGAAATCGTAAGAATCATCGCAGTCGATTAGGAATTTACCCATTAATCTCAAAAAGAAGAGTATGAAACTCTTCTTTTTTATGTTTATTTTCTTATTAACGGGTTGTTCAATCTTATCTAAACCCATCACCCTTGAAGATCCAAAGAAAGCCATGATCCAAGTGATGGTTCAGTTTCCTGATGGATCAAAATATTCGTATACGTTGACCAATTTTAGCATAATGCAGGACTTACTTGATAAATTAGACTGTAAATTGTGCAATATGTCTCAGCTCAATCCTTTAACGATCCTAAAAGATGGAGATTTGATTGTTTTATCATCCGTTCCAGGTCTTAGCGTATCAATCAATCAGGCTACACGTGAAGAATTGATGTTTTTGCCAGGAATTGGCGAGAGTTTAGCCCAACGTATCGTTGACTATAGAACAAATTTTGGATTGTTTCAACGACTAGAAGACATCATGCGTATAAAAGGAGGTATAAAAATGACTCTCTTTAATAAAATAAAGGCGTATATAAGTTTGTGAAAAGAGCTTTATTACTGGCATCATTGTCAATTCCCATCATTCTTAATAGCACAGAACCTTATCTTGTAGGAGTCATTGTCTGCGTTTTAGCCATGATTACTTTAAAACGAAACAGCTGGATATTTGTTGGTTTAGTCCTGAGTTTGTATATAGATTTTAATATTGCATCATTTTTACCTATGAGTTCAAATTCTTATGTGGTAGAACTCAACAACAGCAGTGTAATTGCGACAACACCACTCGGTAAAGTCATGATTTATACAAAAGAAAGTGCCCATTATAACTTACTGGATGAAGTT
>WSYG01000058.1 GCA_009773735.1 Erysipelotrichaceae bacterium | reverse complement strand
AAATGAATGACACGATATCCTTGAAGGTAAGCTTTAGTTTTCACTGCGACATTACCGATAAAACGATTTTCTTTCACTTCTTGAGCAGCCAAAATGTCTTCAATTGTGTTCCCTGTTCCGCCAAACGGGATAACTCTATTAAAGGTCACACTCTTGCGGACAACTTGTGCGATTTCTAAAAGTTTCTCAAATGAAATATTGTCGAGTGGAGCGATGCAATTAATTGCTTGTCCTAAATCAGAATCAATATTGTCAGCCACTGCCACATAATCTTCAACCAAGAAGTAGGTCAGGTTTTCGACCTTAATGTCTTGAACTTTATAACCCGCTTCCAATAAAGCTGTTTTGACTGGAACAAGTTGATCGTTGAGGCATTGTACTACTGATTTTTTAGGAAGGGTCCCCATGATTTCCTGATGCCCCATAAAAGTGTCGGCTCCGTTGTGCATTAAAGCACTTCTGCCGAAGTTCGCACTGGAATTGAACTTCATACCTTTTGATTCGAAGCCTGCAGCATTCATTATTCCCAACTTTTCCAGTGTGGGAAGTCTCAAGTCAGGATAAACATTTAAGATGCTTCTTAAAGTATTGGCTTTCGCATCTTCAGGCCGATTGCGATGTGTGTCTTCCATCGAACCGATACCGAATCCATCTAAAACAATGACAATGAACCGGTTCATAAACGATAACCGTGAGCATCATATAATCCAATCAAAACTGGTTCAGCATTGCGATTATCTATCAGTGCAACATGACTCCGGGTTGTAAAAATCTGTGTACGAAAGCACGCAAGGACAGTTGAACTTATTTCGAATAGACCATCGAGTTTAAAAGTATAGTCGATGTTGTCATCGCTTGGTGCTTTAATGAGTGATGTAACTCGTCGATTGTCCGAGTCGACTACCAATGCGTTTTTCATTTGGGAGCGGCGGTAATGACCTCCTCCGTAACAATAACTATTATCCTGATAACTATGCGACACTTCTGTCAAATATAAAATCGCGGGTATTTCACCATCAGAATGGTGGGCATTATAAGGTGTCGTTCCGGTCAGTGCGTGACCAGGTTCTACCGTCGTCGCATGAAGGTGAGCAGCGAGCTCCGTGCTCCCAGCCGTATTTGAAGATGGAGCGTTCACTTCGATGATTTTACATCCAAGCGATTCTAACTTTTCTTTTGCTTGTAGTAGCAGATCGAAGTTTGCAGTCTTCTCTATTTTCCTTGTCAATTCGTTATAAAGCATACAAGGGAAAGAAGTAACGCCTTCGATTTTGATGTTTGTCATCGATTTCGAGGCATCAACCAACGAGTCGAGTTCGTCAAGTGAAAACCCGCCTTGTTGACCATCATATATCAGACAATTATTATCAGCAACTTTGACCATTATTGACTGCATTATGCCTGATTGCCGTGCGACCTGATCGATCTCCCGCATTTTTTCAATCGTATATACTGTAAAAAACTTCACTCCGTAAGGAACCAAACGATTTAAACAAGTTTTTGGTGTTTGAACAAGATGCCCGACATTCCATATTTTGAGCTTATGATCTGCAAGATGAAGTGCCTCCCGATAATCAACAGCTACTGCACCATCATACCCCATCTCTTCCAACATCCGTCCTATATCTGCGTTACGACCAATTTGTTTGCTCATATAAAGACAATTCAATCCATGCTTCTTTGCTTCAGAAAGAATCATTGAAGCATTTTGTAAAAGTGTCGGTAAATCGATAATATAAGTATCCGGGAGAAGGATTCCGCTTTGATGAAGTTTGACTGCTGCGTCGATGAGTCGTGGATTTCGTTCATTTAGTTTATCTAGAAACATGATCCCTCCTCTTTCAAAGCCAACTCGACACTTTCGCTCAAAATGCGAAGTACAGTTGAAGCTCCGGAACGCATAGGATTGATGCGTATCATGCGCTGCTTAAGCGATGGGTCAGACTTCAAAAATGTGCCAGAGACGCGATAAAACATAGGTGTGATCTCGTACTTTGATTCGGCACCGACAGGATGAGGGGCTGCACCAAGTTGTTGAGCGAAAAACAGAACCCTTTCAGCGATCTCCTTTTCAAATTCAACCAGTAGTACTTTGGATTGAGCGTTAGCAAGAAAAGCAGATTTAATCCCAGGAAGTTCATGATCATTCAGTCGTTTTACACATTCATCATTAACTTTTGCTTGGATTGCCAACATAACAGGTGCATAAGTCATCCCACGCAAAACCTCAAGCGCTTCATAACCTTGAACCTGTGACCCGCCGGAATAATTGATCCGATTGATTTTCTCACAAAGTTCATTCTTACCAACTACGATTCCTATGCCCTCTGGTCCTAATAGTTTAAACGCTGAGAATGCCGATAGGTCAGCACCGTACTCAACTCCAATCTTATCAATTTTCAAAACAGCATAATTATCATCAACGATGATTGGTAAAGTACAAGCTTTTTTAAATCCCTTAATCACCGTTTCTAAATCATAATGATCACTGAGTTTCTGACGCGTCGTCTGAACCAAGATAAAGTCCAAATCAGTAGATTGACAAGCTTCGTCACAGGCACTCTGATCATGAAAATCAACATAAACAGGATCTATTTGCATCATTTCAAAAGTGGTTTCTGTTGTTGGATAGAGTGGTGAAGAATGCACCAGAGCTTTCCTCTTTTTAGTGCTGCAGCTACTAAAAGACAACCGCAATGCTCCTGTTCCAGCTCCGCGGACAAGGACTGCACTTTCAGTATTAAAAAATCGTGCTAATACACGCTCTGCTTTAAGCGTAGTTTCTGGTTTGTTAAAAGGAGATTTCACACCAAGATCACCTAGTTCTAGGATCTCCAATCCGCTAAATTCGCGACAGATACAATCCACCAACTCAAATTGTTTCTTTTCTGCCTGTTCAATTGAAATTGATGTTATTGGGTAAGTTTCGATATTCATGTGTTGCCTCCTAAAAAACGTACTGGGTTGATTGAAAGCATTTGCTCGATTTGCACTTGCGTCAACCCATTCTTTTCCAAACTTGGGATAAAAGTTTCAAACAAATAGCGATACCCTATTCCTCCATTGATGTGTAAATGACTCTTTCTAGTGATGTCCATCGACATGAAAATCTGTTCAATATATCCCATCTCCACCAGACGGACAATCCATTGGAGCCGCACTTCATCTGGAAGATAACTCGTTTTACCAATGGTGTCGAAACCGACATTTACGCCGCTCTGAAGCAGCCTAACGATATAATCGAAGTCCTTTTTTAAATCGACATGACTTATTAAAACCTTTTTCAAATCAATGTGATGGTTTAAAAATATGGCAACCTGTTCATCTCCCATGGTCCCAAGGGTCGTATGGGTAATAATTGGGACGCCTGTTGCTTTATGCGCAATGCAAGCCGCTAAAAAAACTTTTTCTTCATGAGGCGTTATGACATTCAAACTCGTTCCGATTTCCCCGATTAAACCTGCTTTTCGAATCCCATCGATCCCTTCGGTAATTTCACGGACCATGATTTCCGCAAGTTCATCAACTGTACAATCTTCAACTTCAGGCGGGAAAAAGGGGGATTTATAAAATCCGGTAGCCACTTCAAAACGAATTCCAGTTTTCTTTTCCAATTCAACGATGTGTCGGACATTTCGCCCGATACCACGATTGGAACATTCAACGATCCGCCTAACACCATATTTGTAAAGATCCATTATTTCTACAACACCATCATTTAAAATATCCAAAAAACAATCATTGTCATTTTTTGGACCAGATAAATCAATGGTCATATGTTCGTGAATCAGCGTGATGTTGGTTAACATTTAAATCATCTCTTTCTGTTGACCGAGATAATGAATAAGGTGCAATAAGAAATAACCTTCTTCCTCCTTGGGTGGTTTAATCACATCAATCAATCTTCCAAGTAGGATGTTTGCATCATTAAAACTAGAATCGGTAATTAACTGTGTCATAACAACTTCAGGTATGACTTCAATGTTTTGTTGATTTCTCACTCGTTGGTACATCCCTACAAAATGCGTTATGAAGCGTTCGGCTGCTTCTATCCCAAAGTCGAGTTTGAATTCAGACTGATATATAGAGCAAATTAATCGAATCTCTTGTGCTTCTTCGGGTAAGATCATCGAAGTGGCTACAAATAAATCCAATCGGTTTTGAATTGTCATTTCTCTCCTTAATACCGGGGAATCATTTTCCCATGGTCAACGAGGTGTTGAATACTTAAAACGGTATCCACGTCAATCAGTTGTGTGAGCAGTGTGCATAGTTCTGTCGTGTTCTTATTTGCAACAATTACAGCAACGGTATCATTCTCGTCAATGCCTTCGATCTGCTTATAATGGATATTCGGATAAGATTCCTTAATCTCATCTTCGTTCCATACAGCAGCATCAATTTCCCCATTGCTTAATTTATTTAGGATTTGATTATAGTTTAAATTCACATATCGCACTTTATGATCTTTTGTGATGTGATACGTTAAGTTGGCTTGGTCAGTTGAATCATTATCTATCCCTATGCGCATTCCATCTTCTATAGAATTCGTATTTGCATCACCAAAAACGATGACATGATTGCTTAAGTATGTTTTTGGACCAAACTCTTTAATAATCTGAAGTTGAGTTCCTTGTTGAATACTATCATTGACCGCAAGTTTTGACGCAAGGGTAAAATCATATCTACCTTCCATCATTAAGGAGAGACGTTTACGTGCCCCTCGCATATAGGCCATATTAACCGGAATATCGTATTCATTTTCCATGGCCGAGATAATCCCAGTCGCTAATCCTTTAAGATGATTCGAGTAAGGCAAAGGCATGACGCCAACCAAGGAAAAGATGTTTGCGAACTCAAGCAGGAGCTTCATATTGCGATCCATCAAGAATGTGCCCAAATGACCTCTTGACTCTAAAGTAACGGCATTCGTAGTCTGCAGGAGCTTCATTGCATTTTGTAGTGTTCCGCGAGCAACATTGGTCTGTTCAGAAAGTTCGCTGAATGTAGGGATCCGATCCCCAACTTTGAGTTGAATGATGATTTTCGCCAACGTCATCGAAACGATTCCATTCTTGTTCATGATCAGGTTTTTTATATCACTCATGTGCCGCTCCTTTCATAGATTAAATATAGAGGAAGTGTTGTTCTTCCTCTATATTACACCATAATCGATTACTTAATGATTGGGAATAAACCAATAAGATGTAAGATATTCACTAGAATTCCTATTGAAATCGCTCCGATTGGACCAATAGCCATAGTGGATAACGGTTTCTTAGAAACTTGATTTAGGAAGTAAAGTCCAATAACCCAGATATATCCGATCGTTGGAGCAATTGCATTGGCTGCAAGCATCCCACCGACCAATAGAGCTATATCCAACACTTTACTCATTGCTGTACGTGTATTGTCTCCTAATTCTTTCATGCCTGGGAATTTATCCATTCCACGAGCAATGAATCCTAACAATAATACTTCAACAATCATGATCAATGCACCGGTAACGAAGGATCCAGCCATACCGATGATGCCCATATTAATGAAGAGAATAGCAGGTACATGAACCATTTTCGTTCCAGCTGGAGAATAAACACCTGAAACAATAGCCGTCGTCATGACAAGTGGGATAAATCCCAATGTTCTGCCTAATGCAACAATTGCAGCTTGAGCATAATCGCCATTTGCTGTCAATGTTAGCGAAGCAGGACCTTCAGCAATCAGTAATAATGTAGTTGCTAAAGCAACGATACCGCCACTTATTGCTAAAATAAATATGTTTTTCTTGATGCGGTCAATGTTGGTTGAGAAGACTTTGAAAGCTTCTGCTGCATTTCCATCTTCTTTCTTCTTTTGCATTGCTGCAACAATGACCATGGCAGCGATCCCCACTAAGAGCGCCATACCGTCTGCGTTTAACGAAACTGTTACCCCATTAACAACAAATTTACCAAATAAGAATGTTACTTGTTTAACCAACATGATTAACGCAAGAACAATTCCACCTTTAAGTACACCCGCCTGATAGGCGACTGCTATTGCAGGGAACACACTGAATGCTAAGATGATTAAACTACCAACAGTACCAAGACTTCCTATGAAGTTGATTGGCAATACTTTGAGTAAATCTATGATTGTCTGCATTCCAAACAACAATACAACCCCGAATAATGCGCCGACAGCTGTTGCCAACCATTTGCCTTTGACATCATCGTTAAACATTGTACCGAAGATATCTGTGGCCAACATGATTGTGTGAACAATAATGATTTTACCAGCGATAGATGTCGGTAATCCGAAACCGATGACTAAACCGAATGATAAGGCGAAACTGGTAGCGAATAACGTTTTACGATCAATAACCTTATTAAAATAAGCCGGAAACATTGGGCGGAGTCCATCATGGAAAACCGCGATGTTTTGGTTGGCTAAATAGGCACATATGCCCCCTAGCACCGCCATTACAAAGATAGTCAATGCATTGATTTGAAATAACATTCTCTTTCCTCCTTATTTCTTGAGAATTTCATCCAATAATACAGGAATGACTTTTTCTGCATCGTAATTAACAAAACCGAATGCTTTCTTGCCACTCCGAACTGCTTCCCTTAACTCCCCTTCTCCAAAAACTCTTCCAGGAATGCTTACAGATACACAAGATTGAGGACCAATTAAGCCGATTGCCATCGCTAATGCTCCTCCTGCACCTGTAGCACATGCTCCAAAATAGTACTGTGCTTGATTTGTTTGTACAGCGATCGCAGCCTCAATATCACTTTTAATTGACACTTCAGCTGTTCCATTACATAACTGAGTAATGAGGTTGGCTATTACCTGTTTGTCCATTTGACCACCAATTACGATTTTCAGCATCACGCCTCCTAAATACATAATACTGTATTTTGTACTATCGATAGTGTAAGTTAGTGATTGAGATTTGTCAAGCGAAAGCGCATACAAAATTGTAAGAGATTTTGTAGTGAGAGATTTAAAAAAATCCATACCTAAGAAACCTCAAAATCTGTTGGTTTTTTAGAAATAACCTTAAGAAAAACCTTATAGAATGAAGCTTCGTGAAGTCATGGTGCCAATACCGAGAGCAGAAATTATGCGCATTTTTGAGTGACAGTTATGATAAAAGGTATTAAAACGAATTAAGTCGAATTAAGTGTGATTAAATCGGAATAATTAGGAAATTCGATACACTTCTGTTACACTTGAGAACAATCTATTTGCACCACTATGACATTTAGAAAGAGACTTTGCTTTTCTCAACACAGCCCAAAATCCGTTACACATTTGTTACACTTTGCAACTGGTGATTTGTACCTCTATGATATCTATAAAGGGACTCCGCTATTTCCACCACACCCGAACTCTTATCTGCGTTGGAATCTATATTAAATTCTTCAACTACTAAAAAAACAGCTAATGCTGTTTAGAGGATTCCCTTCTCGGTTAAGGTTTGTTCAAGTGCTTTGATATCACCTGTATAAATCGTACCTTTAATTCCACACTGGGCTGCACCTTCAATGTTGGCTTTCATGTCATCAATCATAAAGCACTCGGATCGGTCTAGTTTTAATTGTGTTAGAACTGTTTCGTAGAAAGCAGGATCCGGTTTGGCTTTATGGATGTCTGCCGAAATAACGATCCCATCAAAGACATCCAAAGCTCGGATATCTTTTTTATAGGTATGAAATTTTATGGATGCATTAGAAAGGAGGTAGAGTTTCATGCCTCTATTTTTTAATGTGTTCACTAAAGGAATCATGGATTCATAATAATAGTTGGTAACTGGCCATTCTTTAACAATCTGAGTGACCAAAGGATGAAAGGTTGAATCTACTCTAGCACAGATCGATAGGATGGCTTCATCATCAGTGATGGTTCCAAGATCCAGTGACAACCATTCTTGATGACCAAAAATCATAGGTGTTATGTAATTGATCGTTTTTGCATCTTGGGTAAAATGGCTCACGATGTTGCGGGGATTGAATTCAAGAAGGACATTCCCCATATCGAAAAACAATGTTGTTAACCTCAATCTAATCCCCTTCTGGTCAATTTCTTGAACCTTGGTCATTTCGGCTTTTATGGAGAGTTTTGTGAACTCACCCAACGTTACTCTTATTTTTCCTTTTAATCCTCCGTTAGTCTATATATCACTCGTTTTTTCTAGAGTTCTATTATAAACCACTGCAATCTAATCTTTACTTCTGAAAGACTATTGAACCACCCATAACTTCTGGGATTGGCATAATCCAACCTGTAATAAATACACTCACAAACCATACCGCAAAACCAATGAGAAACACTTTTATTGCTTTCATAATCATATCCCCCTGTTCATTCAAATTGTACCGTTTATCCTCCATGTTTACTACACAAAACAGTAATTTTTGTTGCCTATTTTAAATCGTTTTTTATAAATCCGTTACACTTTTGTTACACTTTGAAAAATGACCTGCAAAATTAGTTAATAAAAGTCAAGGGGATATTGAAAGCCCCACTCAAAAGCTAAATAGACATACTAAAAAATCGATGTTTTGTAAATAAATTTTTGGATTA
>WSYG01000057.1 GCA_009773735.1 Erysipelotrichaceae bacterium | reverse complement strand
CCTCTAAAGCCATAACTTAAAGGGTTATAACTTTATGTTCATTACCTGCAACCATTGAAGATACCAACTCTTCCGCGAAAGCGTATGTTAAGCAACACATCACAACGAACCTGGAGGTAACAAGTAAGTCCTCCCGCACCTTTGATTAATGTTTTGTTCGACTGTTATTTGTAGCATAAGTTAGTTTGTAAGTATAATTCATACTTTATGGAAACAATGTGAGATTTTACTATGAAATCAAGCAGAATGATAATCAACATTTTTTTATAACAATTTTATAAGTAAGTAGTTAATTTACTCAATTACCAGTATCTTGTTTCAAGATAATCAATAAGCGTTTGATACTGACTTTTCGAGATGGGGGATAGCAAAGCTTTTGGAGTTACAATCATGTATTTGCTTTGATCTTTCAAGCATGAACGCCAAGTGTTTTCCATCTCTTGACCGCTACATGGATAAATCTTGTTCAGCAACTCTTTATTTTCAGAGGGAATAACGTGCACATGAATGAAATCATCTACTCTAATAGTTTCGGTATTCCTGCATGCAATCATTTGTTCAGCCCATAAAGTCTGGCGCATCAACTGATAAAACGGTTCAAAGTAATAAATATCATGAGTAGTTGATTGGAGTTGAATCGAATTATTGATTAGATTAGTGTATCTAGAGATTCTTGTTGTCCCTTTATCACCTCTTGCTTTATTGTCATTACCATAAACCTCGACATATTTCCACTCAATAGGAAATAGGATCCTTCGTCCATCCTTGTGTACTCCCAATATCAGTGCATCAACTGATGTGCAGTTACTGCCTCTTGTTGAAGTCAATTCGTTAAGATGATCTGTATCACTTACGCTCTCAAATTGAATATAAGCTGGTTTAAACGTATCAGTAGTTATTCTTTCAAGATCAACAATATCAGCACAAATATTCTGAACTATTGAAAGCACTGCCGCTTTGTCATCTCGAATAGGATACAAGTGATTTAAACAGGCAACCTGCGAAGAAAGTGTGTGGTTAGTTAGTCTACCATTCCACCATGCAATTCTGTTTTTATAGAAGTATTGAAGTATTTCAGAACTAGATAAGGCATATAGATTATTATTGTTATCGTGAAGAACAAAAGGATAAGGCTTTCCTTTGAATATGCCTCCTCCGATATCATTATTAAAAATAGAGCTTCTTCTTATAAGTTCTTCTGCACGCAAATATCGATGATTTTTGAAACTTGTCGATTTCATTGTCGACTCCCATCCGTGGGTCCATATTAGGTTTATAGTAAATCCCACCAGTTAAAATTATTGTATCACAATGAGCGTTTTTAGTTATGTCACTTTTCAGTTGTACGTATCGTTGGACAACATATAAGAACAAAACCATCACTATGAGAGAATCCAAATGTGGTAATATTATACTAATAAGTATTCACAATGAGCGGGGGTATCAAAATGGAAAAGAATCAACTACTTGTCATAAAGAATGTGGCGGAAATTGATGTATTGGACGAGAATTTATACTCTTATGAGAGTGCTGTTTTTACAGTAATTCCGTCTATCCAAAACGGAAATTCTGAGAAACTATTTAGGAAAATTAAGCAGTATTTGGAATCAATGCCGGCGATTCAGTTAGCTGCAGATAAAGTTAAAAGCAAGATTGAGTATATTCCTAGATTTGACTTAGTGTCAGAGGAAATACAACAAGCAATTAAGCAAGGATTAGCAGAGTTCGTCCAGTGTAAGAACTCTTCAGGTGATATCTTTCTTAAAATTAGAACAACTGTAAAGGGCTTAGTGTTTGAGGGTAAAGAATATGGGAAGAAAAAGTTTATTAAAGATATTCCGTTAGGTGCAAAAGATGTACCTGTAGATATAAACGGAGCCATGCAGTGCCTAGCTACACAAAGTCAATTCAATCAGATAAATAATGGAATTATTGAACTCTCAGAAGCATGTGAGTTTAATTTCGGTAGAGTTATTCAAGGACAAAGAGATGATCGTTTAGCGAAATTATTGAGCAGCAGAAGCTGCTATATTCAAGCAATGGCGATGTCAAATGAGTTAATGCAACGGCAAATGCTCTTGGTGTCCATAGCTGATTCTAATTCAGCACGTGCTTTGTTAGCATATCAAATCAGATCTGATGTTGTTTCATTGGGTGATGATAAAATCAAGTCAAAATAATGTTGCTGTAGTAGCTATGAATAATGCTGTTCAATTACAACTTTATGCATACCAAGCATTAGGCGAACACACTGCCCAGTTAGCAGTAGTAAAAGAACATCAGACATTCATTAGGCAAGTGTTACTAAAGGAAATAGAATATAAAGGTAAAAAACATAATGCATGGAGTTTAATATCATCTTCCGGAAAAAGCGGATCTATTCCAAAAAATTTTAGGACTCTTCCTAAAAAGCTGATTTCTGATTGTGATGCCTTTCTTGCGAGTGGAGATCTTTATTCAGAAAATCTCTTGGAGGACAATTAAATGAAGAATAACAAAGTTAAAACATGTAAAACTCATGACTGTGACAATGAAGCGATTGTTGGAAAATATTGTGCGTTTTGTACGCAACTCAGAAAAGAGAAAAGAGCAAAGATTTTTGGAACAGTATTCGGTTTTGTGACTTTTGTTATTATAGCTATCAAATTTATTTTTAAAGCCATAAGAAGTGGAACTATTAAGAAAGGCGTTACGGCTGCAATAGATATTTTTCGTGCATTTAAGGGTTAAAGAAAGCAACTTTGAATATGTAGAGAAAGGAATGACTCATGAGTAGACGATTTCACAAAAAGAAAAATATTCTTTTAACAATATTTGGCCTCCTTATTGATCTTTTTTTAACTGTTTATTCAGGTGGACTTTGGCTGATTACATTTCCGTTTCGGTGGCTTTTCAAGGATTGGTGACCTTTACCCAGACTTAAGTAGGGCAACCTTTGTAGAACCATAATATTAAAGTGATGTGAGTAAAAATCAAGTCCATTCCAGTAGACATATTTTCCTAAAAGTGTATCATAAGGTCATATGAACACACATGAACCAACCCAACACAATCGTCTCTGGCTCCAAAGAGTTTTAGCTTTTGAACAAACCATGAACACATGGGGAAATGAACTATTCAAAATCCCTGAATTAGGTTTCAAAGAAATCAAAACTCGTGAAAAGATCCTTTCATATGCGAAAACCTTTGGACTAAAACTTCACCAAGATTTCGGAGTCAATGGCTTTTCAATTCAAATCGGTGAAGGTCATCCTCATATAGGTTTGGTTGCTGAGTTGGATGCTTTGGTCGTTCCTAATCATCCAACTGCTTCAATCGATGATCATGCAGCTCACAGTTGTGGTCATCACCTTCAAAGTGTCATCATGCTGAGTGCTTTGGGTTTATACAATCAATATCGTGATCCAAAACTTAAAGGAACTATTACCTTATTTTGTGTTGCTGCTGAAGAATACATCAATTTGGATTATCGCAAGACTTTAAGAGATGAAGGCAAGATTACTTTATATTCCGGTAAACAAAATCTGCTAATAGAGAATGCATTTAAAGATGTCGATCTTATTCTCTCTGCGCATACGATGGGTTCAACCGATCAACCTATGATTGAATTGAATTCTCGCTTAAGCGGATTCATCTATAAAAAGATCCACTTCAAAGGCTTGAGTTCTCATGCTGCTGTTGCTCCGCATTTAGGCATCAATGCTTTAAATGCGATGAACTTAACTCAAAATGCGATTGCTTTCTTGCGTGAAAGTTTTGAAGAGAAAGATATGGTCAGAGTTCATCTGATGAGTTCATTAGGGGGACAATCGGTCAACACAGTTCCTTCACATACGATCTTGGAAGGATATGTCAGATCCATCAATCCTGACTCACTGAAACAAATCAATGAACGCATCAATACGGCTTCCCACCATAGCGCCTTAGCACTTGCTGCCAGTGCTGACATTGAAGATACCCCAGGCTATTTACCTTTGATCCAAGATGAGCTTATCAATGAGGTCCTAAGACCTCATGCGGAAGCTTTGGTAGGAAAGCAAGGGATCCTTGATCATCAGTTGAGTTTTGCCTCTGGAGATATCGGTGATCTTTCAATGTTTAAACCAACGATCCAATTTGGATTCTCAGGTTGCAGCGGAAGGATCCATGGGGATGACTTTAAAATGTCCAGTTCACAAGAAGCCTTGGTCAATCCTGTGGCTTTATGTCTAAGTGTCTTTGATGATCTGTTTCATGATCCAAGTAAGGTAACTAAGATCACCCAACATTTCAAACCAAAGATCACCCTTGATGATTTCAAGAAACTGCACAAACTATGAAAAACAAGCTCACTTAATGTATTAAGTGAGCTCTTTTTTAGACATAAAATATGTGAAAAATGAAAACGCTATCAGTTTATATTGACAAGTTTTTAGTTTTTTGCTAAAGTAAAAATATCTTAGTAAAACACTTTACTAAATATGAATTAAGTTTCGTTTTCTATATAATCGCTTTAGTAAAACGCTTTACTAAGCCAATGGGGGCCAAATGAAACCAACAATCAAGGATGTGGCTAAGAAGTCAGGTTTCTCAATTACATCCGTTTCTCAAGTACTCAACAACAAACCCAATGCGATACCCAATCAAAGCAAGGCTAAGATCATAGATGCGGCTAAAGAATTGAACTATCGCCCCAATCGGCTCGCAGTCAGCTTGGTCACCAAGTCGACCAAAGTCTTAGGTTTGGTTATTCCCGATAATAGTAACTTATTCTTCTCAGAACTCTCAAAATCCATAGAAGTGGCAGCCCGTAAAAAAGGCTACAGCATCATTTACGGAAACACCAACAACGAATCCTTCAGAGATATCGAATACTTACATTTATTTGTCGACCTGCAAGTCGATGGGATCATCGTGACCAAAGCCTCCAGCCTCAACGTTGAAGAAGACATTGAAAACTTAAGTTTCTTAGAAAATGTCAGAAAACCCTATGTGATCGTAGACAGACCTACCCAAGGTATTGAAAGCAATCTTGTGTATGTCGATAACGTCGTCGGCGGAGAATTGGCGACCCAGCATTTACTCGATCTCGGACATACAAAAATCGGTTGTTTTACCGGTCCTCATAACCTAGTCAACAGTGAACTGCGTTTAGAAGGCTATAAGAAAGCCATCCAACAAGCAGGGCTTGATTATGATCCTCGTTTCATCTTTGAAGGTAATTTCTCTATGGGACTGGAAAGTGCCGCCATGGATCACTTTCTAAAAGAAAAAGTCAGTGCTGTCTTTTGTTTCAACGACATCATGGCTTTTGGGCTCTATCGTGAAGCTGCCCATCGCGGTATAAATATTCCAAATGATTTGTCCATCGTCGGTTACGACAATGTCCAATTGGCCGACATCGTTTATCCTGGTTTATCGACCATCCATCAGCCCATCGATGAGATCGGTGAAGAAGCGGTCAAAATGCTGGCAACCGTTATTGAAGAAACAAAAAAAGACACCAAGCATATCCAAACCAAAACATTAAAACCTACGCTTGTTTTAAGAGGCAGTACACGTCATCTCGAAAGGAAATCGTCATGAACATCTTAAATTTTGGATCTCTGAATATCGACAAGGTGTATACGGTCGATCATATCGTTGAAAAAGGCGAGACCATATTAACCAATACCTATGATGTCTTTATGGGTGGTAAAGGACTCAATCAGTCCATAGCCCTACAAAGAGCCGGACTCCAAGTCGTTCATGCGGGTCTGATTGGCCATGATGGCCAATTGCTTGTGGATTTCCTTAAAGAGAATGCCGTGGATTGTGATTTGATCCAAGAAGTGGATGATGTGTGTGGTCATGCGATCATTCAAATCAATCCTCAAGGTCAAAATGCGATCTTGGTCCATGGAGGATCCAATCAACGAATCGATGAGAAATACATCGATTGGGTATTAAGTCAAAACCATGGATGTGAATGGATGATCGTTCAAAATGAAACCTCAAACTTAGATTACTTACTCAAAGCTGCCAAACAAAAAGGCTTACGGATCATCATGAATCCTTCGCCTATCACCGATTCTTTACTTAAATGTACTCTAGAAAATGTCGACTTGTTCATCATCAATGAGATCGAAGGTAAAGCCTTAAGTGGTCAAAGTGAAGCGAAGTCAATCATCCAAGCCTTATCCCTTAAATTCCCCCACGCGATCATCGTCTTGACCTTAGGTGAAGAAGGATCACTGCTTAAAGCTGATTCTGAAATCGTGACTCAAAAAGCCTTCTATGTCTGTGCAGTTGACACAACAGCTGCCGGAGACACATTCAGCGGTTACTTCTTGGCCAGTTATCTACAAGGCCACAGTGCCTCAGAATCGCTTAAGATGGCCAGTGCAGCCTCTGCAATCTCGGTCACTCAAAAAGGAGCTTCGAATTCGATCCCTACGCTTGATGCTGTTAAAGTGTGGATCAAAGCTCAAAATGTCTAGATGCCTTTGGGATCACATTGACCTACAAGAGCGGACTTGGCAGCAGTGCCATGTCAACGGTCTCTCAAGGCGTCAGTCGTGTACTACACATCCAAGTAGGGACAGCGAATATGGTGTTGAATGGCTTCTTCTTTGCGATTGCCTTGCTGGGTCAAAAAAATAAGATCGGCATTGGTACGCCTATGATTGTATTTGGGTTAGGGTTATTTATCAATATCTTCGTAAAACTGTTAAGTCCTGTTGAATTAAGTGCCAGTTTAAATCTGGTGATCAATGTCTTGGGAATCATCCTCAATGCGGGTGGTATTGCCATCATGGTCATCGTCAATTTCGGCATTGGTCCTTTAGAACTCATCACTGAAATGATTACGGAGAAAACGAAATGGTCTTATCGAAAATCGAAACTTGCCTTTGATGCAATGATGTTGATTCTCGGGATCTCACTGGGAGGTGATTACGGAATAGGAACCATCATGAACGTATTAATGTTTGGATTTATTATGCAATTTGTCTTCGAAGTGCATAAGAAACAAAGAAATCATCACCAAATGTAATGGAGGAAAATGATGAAAAAGCTATTATTAGTATTGGTTGCGTTAGTATTGACAACCGTATCCTTGACTTCATGTGCTAAAAAAGTTGAACCAAAAACTTTAAAAGTCGTCGTCGTCATCAATACGAACCTAGGCGATAAAGCCTTCTCCGATTTAGTCTGGGGCGGTGTTCAAAAAGCTGCTGCAGAATTCGACTTTGAAATTAAAGCGGTTGAATTGGGCGGCGATCCGACCAAACAGGAACCTACTTTAACGGAATTGTGCGATTCCAAAGAATGGGATTTGATCGTTGCCGGTACATTCAACTTGTTAGAAGCCACCAAAAAAGCAGCTGAAAAATATCCTGATCAGAAATTCTTAGTTTATGATGCAGCGATTAATTATGCTGACGGTAAATTCAAAAATGTCGTATCCGTTCTTTCGAAACAAAATGAAGGATCTTATTTAGCTGGTGCATTGGCTGCCTTGTTGACCAAATCCACAACCGATCCTCTCGTCAATGATGAGAAAATCATCGGCTTCGTCGGCGGCGGTGAAAATGCTGCCATCAATGACTTCTTGATCGGTTACATCGAAGGCGCAAAAGCTGTCGATCCTGCAACCAAGATCTTGTTCTCCTATGTTGGTAACTTCACTGATTCTGCTAAAGCAAAAGAATTGGCTTTGGCTCAATTTCAGCAAGGTGCTGACATTGTCTTCGCCGTTGCCAGTTCCGCTGGTTTCGGAGTTTATGATGCTGCTAAAACAGCTGACAAATATGCGATCGGTGTTGACCAAGACAAAGCTTTACAGTTCAAAGCAGTTGGCGATATCGTACAAGCTAAACACATTCCGACATCCGTCGTTAAGAATCTTGATGTCTTGATTTATGAAAAACTTTCCCAATTCGTTAAGAAAACGATGCCTTGGGGAACTCATGAAGCAGTTGGCTTAAAAGGTAACGGTATGGCTTTGGCTAATAACGAATATACAAAACTCATCGTATCTGCTGACATCCTTGCTCAAGTCGAAGCTTTAAAAGCGAAGATCGTTGCTGGAACAACAGTTGTTCCTACAGCCATCGGTTTAACTACAGAACAGATTCAAGTCTACAAAGACAAAGCTGGCCAATAAGTTGTTATCCGCGATACAGAGGCCTTTATGGCCTCTGTATCCCATTTATTTCATTTAGAAATCGGGGTCAGAATCATGAGTGAAAACATAAAGGTAGAGGAGTATATCTTGTCGATGGAAAACATTACTAAGATCTATAGTAATGGGTTCATTGCCAATAAAAGTGTGAATTTTAAAGTCAGAAAAGGTGAGATCCATGCCTTGATCGGTGAAAACGGAGCAGGCAAAAGCACATTGATGAAAGTGCTTTTTGGACAGGAACAACCTGATTCAGGCGAGATATTCTATAAAGGTAAGAAAACAAACATCACCAATCCTTTGGTGGCTTTACATATGGGAATCGGGATGGTCCATCAACATTTCATGTTGGTACCTTCACTGACTGTCGCAGAAAATATGGTCCTTGGTGTAGAACCAGGTAAATATGGCATGTTCAGCTATAAAGAAGCGGTTAAACTCACCAACGACATCTCAAAAAAATACAACCTGCCGATCGATGCCGAAGCGAAGATCATGGATCTGCCGGTTGGATTTAAACAGCGTGTAGAAATATTGAAAATCTTGTTGAGAGGTGTCGATGTGTTGATTCTAGATGAACCAACCGCAGTATTGACCCCTCAAGAAACAGACGAACTTTTCAAACAACTCAAAGTCCTTAAAGAAAAAGGCTATACGATCATCTTTATCTCGCATAAACTTCATGAGATCAAAAAGTTATGTGATAACTTAACGGTCTTAAGAAATGGAAGAGTGACTGGAACAGCCAAAGTCAGCGATCTGACTGAACAAGAAATTTCAAAAATGATGGTTGGTAGAGATGTCTTCTTGACCATCAAGAAAGACGTAGCTCAACCTAAAGAAACAGTCTTGTCGGTTAAGAATCTTTCTTGGGTCGATAAACATGGCAAACGAGTGGTCAATAACCTTTCATTTAGCGTCCGTGCTGGTGAAATCTTAGGTATCGCTGGTGTTGAAGGCAATGGTCAACGTGAATTGACCAATCTGATTGCCAGACTTGAAGAAAATCAAATCGGTGAAATCTTATTGTATGGCAAAAGCATCGCCAAACAATCCATACGTGAGATCCGTGAACAAAAAATTTCACACATCTCGGAAGACAGGATGACTTTTGGGACGGTATACGAAGCCACCATCGAAGAAAACATCATCTCAGATCGTTTCTATAAAAAAGAGTTCAATAAGAATTATTTAATGGACGCTAAAAAAATCAAGAATCACGTCAATGAATTGATCAAAGAATACAATGTCAGAACGGACAGTAAAGATTTGCCTATTCGAACTTTATCTGGCGGAAATATGCAGAAAGTCGTTGTTGCCCGAGAATTCTCATCGGATCCAAAATTGGTTATTGCGAATCAACCAACCCGAGGCATCGATGTCGGAGCCAGCGAATTCATTCGTAAAAAACTAGTCACTCTTCGTGATCAAGGAGCTGCCGTTTTACTGGTTTCAGCCGACTTAAATGAAGTCATTGAAGTCAGTGACAGCATTGTCGTTATGTGTGATGGCAGTATCGTTGCTTATCTAAAAGATGCCAAACGTGTCACTGAAGAACAACTCGGTGAATATATGCTGGGCATCAAGAAACAAAGCGATGAAGAATTAAGAGAGGTTGTTCATGATTAACAAGATTGAAAATCAATTCAAGTTCATACGAATTGCCATATCCATATCGATCGCTTTATTATTGGCTTTCTTGATCATTTCATTTGTCAGTAAGGACCCTTTATTTGCGATGTATAACTTGATCATAGGACCCTTTGAAAACATTCGTCGTGTCGGCAATATCGTCGAGCTTATGATTCCACTTCTGTTTACCGGGGTTGGGGTCAGCATCATGTATTCAGCGGGACAAATCAACATGGCCTCTGAAGGCGCCTTCTTCCTAGGCGGAGTTGCGGCTGCTTATGTATCCGTTACCTTCTTATTGCCTTATGGGATTCATCCTGTCGTAGCGATGATTGCAGGGGGTTTGATCGGTGGATTGATCGGTTTGATTCCTGCGATCCTGTTTGTAAAATTCAAAGCATTGCCTGTTGTATCTTCACTTATGCTCAACTACATCAGTTATTTCTTAGGGATGTATGTCATTCACTACATTATCTTTGATCCAGAAACAGGTTATCTTAGTTCATTTCTATATAAAGAAACAGCCATCTTACCAAAGCTCTTTTCAGTAACTCGCATCCATTGGGGTTTGGTCATTGGTTTAATTGTAGTGGTTCTTGGATATTTATTCCTTAAGAAAAGCAAATGGGGTTATGCCATTCGTATGATCGGGATGAATCCTAACTTTGCTCAATATTCAGGCATCAATGTTGGATTCTATATCTTATTGTGTCAGTTGATTGGTGGCGCAATTGCAGGGATCGGCGGAGCAGTTGAACAGTTGGGCATGTACAGTCGTTTCCAATATCAAAAATTGTCCGGTCACGGATTTGATGGGGTCTTGGTTGCGATCTTAGCCAACTATAATCCTAAGTTTGTTCCTTTGGCCGCTTTCTTCATTGCGTATGTTCGAGTAGGAGCTGATGTTATGGCGCGTAATTCGGATGTACCGATCGAAATCGTATCCATCATCCAAGCAGTCATTATCGTATTCGTGGCTTCTGAAAGATTCTTAGCGGGATGGAAACACAGAAAAATCGTTAAAGCATCTCAAGAACGCTTTGCCAGTGAGGAGGCCTAATATGGATGTCATTTTCAAAAGCATCTTCTCAACGGTCTTCTTCTATACGATCTTACGTGTTGCGACACCTTTGATTTTCGTTTCGATGGCTGCTCTTATCGTTCGTAAAGGCGGCATCATGTGTATTGCGTTTGAAGGTATGATGTTGTTTGCAGCCTTAGGCGGAGTCATTGGAAGTGCATTGACCCAGAACTTATTTGTTGGATTGTTGTTGGGAACCATATTTGGGGTGACCATCGCGATGATCTTTGCGTATTTCGTTCTTGTCTTACAATCCAACAATGTCTTGACTGGCCTTGCCTTAAATATCTTAGGCAGTGGCGGTACTGTATTCTTACTGTTTGCCCTGACAGGTGAAAAAGGAACTTCGTCTTCACTTCGTAGCTTACAAGTTCCTCACTGGAATATACCCATCATCAAGGATATTCCGATCTTAGGGGAAATCATATCAGGTCATAACTTATTCACCTATCTTGCCTTCTTGACCGTCATCTTAGTGTATATCCTGGTCTATAAGACACGATTGGGTTTAAGGATACGTTCCGTCGGTGAAAATCCACAAGCTGCGGAATCCGTAGGGATCAAAGTCATACGGACCAAAGTCATATCCCTGTTGATTGGGGGATTGATCGCATCCTTTGGCGGAATGTATATGTCGATGGGTTACTTGCCGTTCTTTACCAGAGACATGATGAGCGGACGCGGTTTTATCGGGATCGCTGCTCAAAATCTGGGGGGAGGAATCCCTTTGAATACCATGTTGTCGGCGATGTTGTTTGGCTCTGCCGAAGCCGTATCGAATGTCTTCCAGTCTTTGCGTTTGCCTTCAGAATTCGTACAGATGCTTCCGTATATCGTAACGATCGTTGGGTTGATCTCCATCGGTGGTGTTAAAAAGGAAAGCAAGAGTAAAATCAAGAGAATCAAAGAAATAAAGGAGAGTACCCATGAATAAGACCCCTATTATCATCGATTGTGATCCTGGGCATGATGATGCCATCGCTTTACTGATTGCCTTAGCCAGCGACAAATTTGACCTACGAGGCATAACAACAGTTGCTGGTAACCAAACTTTAGCCAAGACGACCTTAAATGCACTAAAAGTTCTAGAATTATGCAAAAGAACTGAAGTTAAAGTCGTGCCTGGTAGATCAAATCCTTTCATGAAAGAAGTTATTGTTGCTAAAGATGTGCACGGAGAAAGCGGCATGGACGGTCCAGTATTACCGACGCCGACCACTAAACCTTATCCAATGTTCGCAGCTGAATTCATTGCTGATGAAGTTGAAAAATGTCCTACAAAAATGACTTTAGTCGCAGTTGGTCCTTTTACCAACATCGCTACCTTCTTATTGGCTTATCCACACTTACACAGTAAGATTGAAAAGATCCATGTTATGGGTGGAGGCATCTATGAAGGTAATCGTACTTATTTGGCAGAATTCAATGTCTGGAATGATCCAGAAGCGGCTAAAGTAGTCACCAATTCAAAAATACCAGTCCATTTCTTTGGATTGGATGTAACGCATCGTGCTGTCATCTTAAAAGAAGAATTTGAAATCTTTAGAAATGAAAAGGGTCCTGTCTTCCAATTTGTCGCAGACCTCTTAGATTTCTTTGCGATCTGTTATATTGGAGAACGCGGATTACCGGGCTGTCCTATGCATGATTCTTGTGCAGTTGCCAGTTTGATTGATCTTTCCATGTTTGTTGGGGAAGAAGCCTTCATCGATGTTGAACTGGATGGTAAAACTCGCGGCGCATGTGTGGTTGACTTAAGACCAGTCGGCAGACGTGTGGATGCCAATAACGGATTCTTCTACTATGATGTAGATCGTCCTCGTTTCTTACAACTGATCATTGATTCATGTCGCAGATTAGAAAGTGACATTAAAGCAAAGGAGCAAGCATGAAAAGAGAAATATTAATCGATTGTGATCCTGGAATAGATGATACCATCGCTCTAATGATGGCTTTCAAAGATCCATCCATAGAAGTCATTGCTTTAACAACCGTCTTTGGGAACGCATCTGTAGAAATCACCACTCACAATGCTTTGATCCTCAACGATTACTTTAAGTTTAATGTGCCTGTTTATAAAGGGGCAGCTATTCCTTTGTTTCATCCTCGTAAATATCAAAGCATCGTTCATGGACCTAACGGGATGGGCAATGTCGATTTTCCTGCCCCGACTTCTAAAGTCAGTCCTAAATATGCATGGGACGCGATTTATGATGAAGCTAAAAAAAGAGGCAAAACACTAACTGTGTTGACCTTAGGTCCATTGACCAATGTCGCGATCGCCATCTTGAGATATGAAGACTTGAAAGAATATGTCAAAGAAATCATCATCATGGGTGGATCCGCTACCAAAGGCAATGCTAAGCCTTTTGGGGAATCCAATGTGGTCAATGATCCTTATGCCATGCAAGTCATCCTAAACTCACAGATCCCAGTTACCATGGTTGGTTTGAATGCTACTGAAACAACCCGTATGACTGAAGAAGAACACAAACAAATCTTCGCAGATGCATCAAAAATCGATCCGTTGATCGTCAAAATGCTGACTCATTATAAAGGTGTGCAAGGCATGTATGGAGACAATGGCATGGTCATTCATGATGCAGCCACTATGGCTGTTGTTTTACATCCGGAATGGGCCACAAGCCGTTTACTTCACGTCGATGTTGAAACGATACAGAATTCGATGTATGGCAGAACCATCGTCGATATTCGTAAACATTCTAAACTCATCAAGAATTGCACTGTCGTTGAAACCATTGAACGTGCACCTTATCTTAAACACCTCGAAAAAACCCTAAAGGAAAACTAATGGAAACAAACGAACCAAAAAGAATGCATCATATCGATGTTTTGCCGGGTGAAGTTGGTCGTTATGTCATTTTGCCTGGAGATCCGTTTAGAACAGATTTGATTGCTTCGTTTTTTGAAGATGCGAAGCTTATTGCGCACAAGCGCGAACATAAGACCTGGGTTGGAACCTTGAATGGCGTAAAAGTCGCCGTGACTTCGACCGGTATGGGTTGTCCTTCAGCTGCCATCGCGGTAGAAGAACTGATCAAAGCTGGAGCCGATACGTTCATCAGATTAGGAACAGCAGGTCGTGTCAATGAAGCCTCTAAATCAACTGAGTTGGATGGGGTCATCTGTAATGCAGCAGTTCGTGATGAAGGGACAACGCTTCATTATGTCCCGATCGAATATCCAGCCGTTGCGAATCGTCATATTGTCGATGCGCTAGTTAAAGCTGCACAAACAAAAGGCAAGAACTATCTAGAAGGTATTGCTCAAACCAAAGACTCTTATTATGGTCAGCATGAACCTCAAAATATGCCTGTCGAACATCGTTTAAAAGAACGCTGGCAAGCTTGGGAAAGATCCAACGTCATCTGTTCAGAAATGGAAACTTCTGCAATCTTTGTTATTTCAAGCATCAGAGGGGCCAGAGCTGCTTCGATCATGTCGTTTAAAAACATGGAAGAAACAACCCAAATCGTCTGTGATGCCTTGAAAATGATCATTGAACAAGACCAAAAAGAAGTGAAATAAAAGTTAAAAACTAATTTACGTTCTAATTATTGTGATGCCTCTAAAGCCTTCAAGATTCCCTCCAACAGGTAGATAAACCCACAACCTATTTTCTTCATCTTGAAGGCTTTATTTCTTACTTTCTCACAACTATCCTTAGTTGCGCAATTCACGGATGTTTATGATCACCAGCAAAAGAGGTTTACGAATTAGTACACCTCTTTTTGTTGAAATTTGTTCAATTTATAGAAGGTATATTGTTCTTAATTGAGAGCAATACAACTCGGTGGTCATGTTCTTTATTCCTATCGTTTCTTCGGTTAGTTCTTCTCTACGCATTTCTTTTTCAAATCTAATCATATCTTCTAGGACAATTCCTTTTAGTTCA
>WSYG01000056.1 GCA_009773735.1 Erysipelotrichaceae bacterium | reverse complement strand
TTGCGATCATTTCTAGAATATAAAGGACACAAAAACACTTTAGGAAAATATTTATCTTCGTTATCGAATTATCATCTTCCTGACGTAAAAGAATGGTATGCACCTACATAAAAATAAAGAAGATTTTTATGATCTGATCGTATTGACAAGTCAGGATGTTGGAATTCCCATATCTGCTATAAGAAGAGATTACTATTTGGTTATGTTACTTAAGCATTTAGAAGAAAGTCCGTATGTTGAATGTTGTGTTTTTAAAGGCGGGACATCACTAAGTAAATGTTACCCAGGAACAATAAATAGATTCTCTGAAGATATTGACTTAACGTATAAAATTAAAGATAGACAAGGAGTTAAAAGCATAGATGCAACGCGCAAAAGAATCGAGAAATGTATCATTCAAGATGCTTTTAATGAACCACTTATTGATGAAAGAAGTCCTATCAAGAAATCAAGTCTGGTTTGGTTTGAACAAGATAATAAAGTCGATAGTCAAATTAAACTAGAGTTGGGGTCAGATGAAAATATTAATCAGTTTGAGAAACGATCATTCAAATCATATATTCATGAATATCTTGAAAAGAATGCTCTTTATGATGTAATCAATGAATATGAAATTAATTCAGTTTCGCTATATGTACAAAATATTGAACAGACTTTTCTTGAGAAAGTAATGGCAGTAAAACAACATGCCCTAACTGAAAAACTAATGATAAAAGTAAGACATATTTATGATGTCACTCAACTATCTACACATCGAGAAATTGTGACCCTGATGAATGATAAATCGAAACTAAAAGAACTCGTAGTCAAAGTAAAGAATTCATGTCAGGTTCATTTTGAGTCTGTATCAACCGGCCACGTATTTAATGCACTGGAACTCTATGCATTCGATGCTTGGAAAGATCAATTTAATCAAGACATCAAATCCGTATACGAACAACTTCATCAAGATTTACTATATACAAATCAAGTTCAAGACTTTAATGAAGCGATTCTATGTTTCGAATCTATAAGTAGGACTTTATTGGAAATAGGTGAATAATCAAAGTTGTTACAGTTTCTGTTTCTGAAAGTATAAGCTAGTTAACTGGACAATCACTTTAAATCAAGTTAGAATAACCTTTATCAAAGCGAGACTAAAGATGTTAAAAAAATCACGGTTTATGAGACGAATGATGGTTATATTGATGGGTATAATTCTTGTGGTCGATTTGGTTGAATCTGATTTTTGCTGGATTAGGTCTCTTTGAGATCTTCTTAGCAGTATTTATGATGCGACTAGAAAAGAAGAATTCAGAAGAACTAAACAAAAAAGCACCGTGAGGTGCTTTCGCTTTATAGGACTGCTTTTAAGACAGGATGACGGGCTGCTAAGACATCATCGACCCGTTTGATGGGGGTCGTATATGGGGCATTGTGCAGATATTCCGGATCTGTATAAGCCTTGTCTTTCAGTTCAATCAGAATTCTGATGAATTCATCCATGGTTTCTTTAGATTCAGTTTCCGTTGGTTCGATCATCAAAGCTTCATGAACGATCAGTGGGAAATACATGGTTGGGGGATGGACCTTATAATCCAACAATCCTTTACACATGTCTTTCGCATTGACGCCGGTTTCATCTTTTAGTTTCTGTAAACTTAAGACAAATTCATGCATACAAGGCACAGGATAGGCTACAGGGAAGTGATCTTTTAGTTTAGCCATCATATAATTGGCGTTTAAAACAGCGTTGTATGATGCTTCTTTTAGACCATTGGAACCTAGGGACAAGATGTAGGTATACGCTCTCACATTGACTAAGAAATTACCATAGAACGAACGTAGACGACCAATCGATTTCTCATTGGCGATAAATTTCTCTTTAACAACTGTTCCATCTGGTAAATAGGGCAGAAGATGGGCTTTGACCCCTACAGGTCCTGAGCCTGGTCCACCACCTCCGTGAGGCGTTGAAAAGGTTTTATGTAGATTAAGGTGAACCACATCGAAACCCATGTCTCCAGGTCTGACTTCACCCATGATGGCATTTAAATTTGCACCATCGTAGTATACTAAACCACCAGCTTCATGAACCATTTTTGCGATTTCTTCGATGTTGGGATCAAAGAGACCTAAGGTATTTGGGTTGGTCAACATCAATGCGGCAACTTCATCGCTTAAAACAGATCGTAAAGCTTCAACATCAACTCCGCCTTCAGCATTGCTAGGCACATTGATGATGGAATAACCAGCCATATTGGCAGATGCAGGATTGGTCCCATGGGCTGAATCAGGAACAATAACTTTAGAACGTTTAACATCTTTACGATCTTCATGATACGCATGAATCAGTAAGAGTCCGGTAAATTCACCATGAGCTCCAGCCGAAGGCTGTAAGGTAAAACCATCCATTCCTGTCACTTCACACAACTGTTGACTCAATTCACTCATCAAACGCAAGGCACCTTTGACACTGTCAGGGGATTGAAGCGGATGAATGTCACTAAAACCAGGTAAAGATGCGGTTTGTTCATTGAGTTTAGGATTATACTTCATCGTACAAGAACCTAAAGGATAAAAACCATTATCGACCCCAAAGGCATTTCTAGAAAGTTCCATATAATGTCTGACCACATCGACTTCACCGACTTGGGCAAGACGAGGGGCAGCTGCTCTTACGATGTTTTCATCTAAATGAACTTCTGGGCAATCAAATTCAGGCAAGGTAATGCCTCGTCTGTTTTTTATGCTGCGTTCAAAGATCAGGGCACTCATAGACAAGCCTCCTTCAAGATCTTAACGACCTCATCAAGTTGAGCTTTGGTGGTGGTCTCTGTCACACACCATAGTATTTCCTGTGGCCCAACGACCAAACCACTCAAGATATCATGTTGTTCCAAACAAGATTCAATTTTTTTGGCTGAAATCGGTGTCTTAGTAACGAATTCATGAAAGAAAGGCGTGGTATATTTTAGAGTAAAACCAATCTTATCAAGTTCTGTTTGGAAGTAATGTGCTTTTCTTAAGCTGTGTTCCGCAACTTCTTTCAACCCTTGAGGTCCCATCGCAGCTACATAAACACTAGCTGTCAAGGCACACAAAGCTTGATTGGAACACAGTGAACTGGTTGCTTTTTCACGCCGTATGTGTTGTTCACGGGCTTGTAAAGTCAAAACGAATGAGCGTTTGCCTTCAGTATCTAAAGTTTGGCCAACGATACGTCCAGGCAATCTGCGAATCAATTCATTGGTTGCGGCCATATATCCTAAGTAAGGACCACCAAAAGCCAGTGATAAACCCAAAGGTTGAGCTTCACCAACTGCGATGTCAGCGCCTAATGCACGAGGACTTTTCAGATATGCCAAAGTCAAAGGATGAGCATACACAATCAGTTTTGCTCCAGACGCATGAACCATTTGAGCTAAGCTTTCAATGTTTTCCAGACATCCTAAATAATTAGGCTGTTGGATGAGTAAAGCCGCGGTATTTTGATTAAGGGCTTGTTTCAAGGTATCTACAGACAAAATTCCATTTTCAGTTTTTAGAACTTCAATGACAGTATCATGACAGGATGTGTATGTTTTGATGGTGTCGATCACATGAGGATGCGTACTATCCGCAATCAAAATCGTTTTACGGGTTCTCTCAAGAACCATAGCGATCGATTCTGCGGCCGCTGTTGCGCCATCATATACTGACGCATTGGCACCATCCATCCCAGTCAATTCACAGATGTCTGTTTGATATTCAAAGATGGATTGTAAGATCCCTTGAGAGAATTCTGCTTGATAAGGTGTATAAGCACTGACAAACTCTTCGCGGTTGGACAATTGTTTAACGACAGCCGGAATGAAATGTTGCTCAGCACCAGCACCTCTTAAAATGGTTGAATAAACCTTGTTTTGAGCTGCTAAAGCAGATAATTTCTGTAAGACTTCCATTTCGGAAAGTCCTTCTGGTAATTTGATAGCTCGTTTTAAACGAAGTTTACTGGGAATCATATCAAACAACTGATCTTGCTTGATGCCAATCGTATCCAGCATCTCTTGTGTTTGAGTTTGGGTATTTAAAAGATAAGATGCCATATTAATGATCCTTGTCTAGAGCTAAATACGTGGCTTCATCCATCAGTAAGCTTTCATCAACACTGCCTTCAACTTTGATAACCCAAGTATTAAGCGGATCTGAGTTCAACAATTCGGGAGCACTCAACAATGCATCATTGATGGCACTGACTTTACCACTGACCGGTGAGATCAAATCAGATACAGCCTTGACGGATTCAACGTCTCCAAAGCTTTCGCCTTGTGTAACAGGATCACCAATCGTAGGCAGATTAACGAAAACGATGTCGCCTAACGCGATTTGTGCATAATCTGAAATCCCAACCACCACATCTTTGCCTTCTTCTAATCCTGCCCATTCATGGGTGTGTGCATACATTCTTTTCATGTGTTTCTCCTTGTTTATTTTTTATAGAAAGGCATCTTTGTTCGTTGTGCCTTTAATAACCTTCCTCTAACGTCGATCACAAATTCTGTTTCACTAAACAGATCAGCTCTGATATAACCCATCGCAATCGCTTGACCTAATGTTGGAGACATGGTCCCTGAACTGACTTCGCCAACCACTTCACCATTAAACAAGATTGGACAATGTTCACGTGCAATACCGCGATCGATCAATGTCAACCCAATTCTTCTTTTTAATACAGGCGCACTTAGTGCTTCTTGGGCAATGAATTCTTTTTTATCGAGCTTGGTAAACATCTTTAGACCGGCTTCTAAAGGTGTGGTTTGATCATTGAGCTCATGGCCATACAAAGGCATGGCTGCTTCTAAACGAAGTGTATCACGTGCCCCTAATCCGCAAGGCACCAAACCATCATCTTCACCAACCTTCAAAAGTAAATTCCATAGTCTAACCGTATCTTCTGCTTTACAGTAGATCTCAAAGCCGTCTTCACCGGTATATCCAGTCCGACTGATAAGTGTGATCATCCCATTTAGCTCAACTTCCGGTAAAAACGAATAATAGGCTTCAGGGATCTGATCGGTCAGTTTTCTTAAGATTTTTTCAGAGTGTGGACCTTGCAGAGCCAATTGTCCCCATTCATCACTTTCGTTATGAATGACGGCACCTCCAAACAAATGATTCGTGAAGTATTCAAAGTCTTTGTCTGTATTGGATGCATTCACAACGATCCAATAATCCTCTTCACTCAATCGATAAACTAAAAGATCATCCACGGCCGTTCCGTCTTTTCGAACCAAGACCCCATAGCGTATCTTTCCAATCGCTAGATCAGTGAAATCATTGGACACCAAGGCATTTAGATTACGCAAAGCATCTTTTCCTGATAAGAACAATTCTCCCATATGCGAGACATCAAATAGCCCGGCTTTTTCGCGTACACTGCGATGTTCAAACAAGATGCCTTGTGGATACTGAACAGGCATCAAATACCCCGCAAAGGGCACCATTGTCGCTTTTAGATCCACATGTGTGTCATACAAAGGCGTTTTCTTTTCCATTTAGGTTCTCCTTTAAATGAAGAAAGGCGCTTGAAAAATCAAGCGCCTTCGTCTGTTTACCTGAAAGATTCTCCATAAGCAGGATTGCTTCTTCGGTGTGTTGTCTCTCTTTTCGAAGGTTTGTCCAAAACCGGTCCTTTTGCCTGAGCGTTTATGCGCACTTCGCCTTCGGCGTCCTTGACGGATCTCTCCTGGTCTCTTCAATCAAACATCTATTTATAGTATATGCCATAATCGATAAAAATGGTCAAGTAAAGCAATGTAAGACTTATGAAAATTTGTCTTGATTTGTTTCATCAGTTTTGACTTATTTAAGTTTAAAACCCATCAATTAACACAAAAATTTCGCACACGAAAAGTGGATTCTGGAGTATAATAGAGCGCGACTTAAGATTTTAAAATCCAACGGAGCAACTGTGCCACAAAGAATACTAGATCAACTACAAAAAATGCACCGACTGTCTGAAATATCAGAACAGTTTTTACAATTGAATCCAGACGATGAGATTGATTATCAATGGATCACCGACAATTTATTAGAACTTTCGGAAGCGAAATATGCTGGATTTAACCTTTATGATTCAAAAGGGGAGTATTTTAGTACCAAAGCAATGAGTGGTGACCTAAAGGCCATTGCGAAAACTTTTCAACTGATTGGATTTGATGTGACTCAAAAGAAGAGGAATCACGATCTAATCAGAGCAGCTAAGATTGCAGATACCACAACAACTCGTTTTAAATCGATTACGGAATATGCTGGACCTATCCTACCAAAAATGATTTGTGATACCATTCAGAATTTATTCAAGATCTCTGAAATTATAGTGGTAAAAATCATGGTCAATCAAATTATGATTGGAGATTTTTTCCTGTTTATTGAAAAAGGGGATGAGTATCTCAGTGAATCGATCGTTGAGATCTATTCTCGTCAAGTTGGAATGATCGTAAGTCGTCAACAAACACAACAATCTCTTATAGAAAGCGAAACCAATTTTAGAGCTCTTTTTGATAAAGGTCCAATTGGGATCGCATATCATAAAATGATTTATGATGATGAAGGCAAGGCTATAAATTATCTGTGTTTAGAAGCCAATAATAGTTATAAAGAATTGACTGGAGTTGATTCGACAGGACTATTGGTAACCGAAGCATTCAAAGGTATCGAAAACGAACCATTTGATTGGATTGGGACTTATGGAAAAGTCGCCAAAGAAGGCATCCAGATCCGTTTTCAACAATACCTACAAGCCAATGGACGTTGGTATGATTGTGTAGCTTATCAATATAAACCAGATCATTTCGTTTCCGCTTTCTTTGAGATCACTGAAAAGAAAGAAATGGAAAGATCCTTAGAAATCAGCGAAGCGACCCATAAAGAAATCATTTCCAGCATCTCTGATGCGATTTTGATCATGGATCATAATCGATTGGTCAAGTATCAAAGTGTCAACTCAGAACGTATCTTTGGTTGGGCTCA
The DNA here is from genome assembly GCA_009773735.1 of Erysipelotrichaceae bacterium. Classification (GTDB taxonomy): domain Bacteria; phylum Bacillota_I; class Bacilli_A; order Erysipelotrichales; family Erysipelotrichaceae; genus UBA2212. The sequence continues at coordinate 4,852 of WSYG01000056.1, read as the reverse complement.
AGGTGATTTGATGGGTAAAGGATATTATAACTATATCCATCCTGAAGATATCTCTATCATTCGTAAGCAGTTTTATGACTTGATCCAAGAAGGTGTGAAACAGACAAATTTTGAATGTCGAGTCAAAGATAAGTCGGGTTTTTTTCGAACAGTTGAAATATATGCGGTCAATCTGATCGATAATCCCAACATAAATGGGATATTGGTGACTCTCCATGATATTTCAGATCGTATTATTGCAGAAACAGCACTTAAACAAAGTGAAGAAAAATATCGGCTTATTACCGAAAATGTCTCTGATGTCATCGCAGTCATCAACCTAGATACTCGAAAAACAACCTTTGTTAGTCCATCTATATTACATCAACGTGGATATACTGTAGAAGAAGTCATGCAGCAGAGTTTAAAAGATGCGTTTGCACCTGAATCCATGGACGAAACTAGGGCACTCTTCAAAAAAGCTCAGGAATTCAAAAAGAATCCTGTCGACCATCAAGTCCACATTTTAGAGGTCCAACAAACTCATAAAGATGGATATTTGATATGGGTAGAATTATCGATCAAATTCCAAATCAATAAGGACCAAGAAGTTGAAGCTTTGATTGTCAGCCGCAACATCGATGAATGGAAGATCGCTGAAGTACAGCGCGTCTATTTAAGTTTCCATGATCATTTAACGGGTTTATACAATCGGCGTTTCTTTGAAGCTGAACTTCAACGACTAGATGTCTCAAGAAACTATCCACTGGCCATCATTATGGGCGATGTGAATGGTTTAAAGTTGATCAATGATTCTTTTGGTCATGAGATGGGCGATCAGTTGCTGATTAAAACAGCTGAAGTGTTTAATGCCCAATTGCGTGAAGACGAGATCTCTGCTCGTTTAGGTGGGGATGAATTTGCGATCCTATTGCCTAAAACGAATCTTGATGTCGCAAAACGCATCACGAAACGCCTTACTGAAGCTTTAACGCAAGAAAAAGTAGCCAACATCGCCATATCCATCTCCTTTGGGATATGTGTTAAAGACAACCCTAATGAGCCCATATCCGAGGTTTTAAAGAAAGCCGAAGACAATATGTATCGAACCAAGTTGTATGAAAGCCGTAGTTCACGCAGCACCACCATCGACGTTATTCTAAATGCTTTATTTGAAAAGAGTCATCGTGAACAGATGCATTCGTCTCGTGTCAGTTTATATTGTGAGAAATTGGCCTTGGCTTTAGGTTATACCCCTGAACATGTCAATCAGATCAAAACTGCAGGTTTGGTTCACGATATCGGTAAAATCGGTATCGATGAACGTATCTTAAATAAAGTTGAACGTTTGGACAATGAAGAATGGTTATCCATTCGTAAACATCCAGAAGCTGGATGGCGCATATTAAATTCTGTAAACGAATTCTCAGAGCTTTCAGAATTCATCTTGACTCATCATGAACATTATGATGGATCTGGTTATCCTAGAGGCTTAAAAGGGGAAGCCATCCCGATCGAAGCACGCATCATTGCGATCGCAGATGCCTATGATGCGATGACCTCTAAACGCTCTTATCGTGAAGCATTAAGTAAAGCAGCTGCTCAAAAAGAACTGATTAAATTCAGCGGGACTCAATTTGATCCTAAACTGGTCATCGTCTTTATCGATAAAATCATCAATAGCCATTAAAAAATATCGTCATTCGATATTTTTTTTGTGATGTTTCAACCTTTCGGAAGTCTCAATGATGCTTTTAGGAACACCAGGACCTAAATGCAGATTGATGTGTTTTATGGCTAAAGACCAATTGGTGGTTCCCAAAAATAGATTCGTGCAGTTTTCACACAACACATGATTGGGCGTAACAAAAGGATTGTTTTTCAAAGGTTTACCGCATTCTTCACAACGTTTATCTGGTAAGAATAAGAAACTATTTTTTAGAGCTTCAGCTTTATACCATTCCTTGAGCTGATCGATCAAGTTTTTCATTTGTTCACTTCCAACGCAACCCGTCAAATCTACAGGGGTCTCATAAACGGCTTCCGCAACAGCCATTTGACCTACATTGACTAAGAATACTGCTTTCTTGGCACCAACCCCAAATATACCCTGTGTAGCAGGACTTACCAACCTACCTGTTCTAACGACTTCAGATGGTCCAATAAGATACCTTGCTTCATCAAGAGCCTCTTTTAAACTTCCGGTGACACTGACTTGTATGTTTCTGGAGGTACCTTTAACAGTCAGTTTTTTAGAAACGATTTTGGCATTTCTTGGGATACGCGTTTCAACTTTGCGAATCGCAATGTCGTCAGTTTCACCTGTATCTTTTATGGCTTGAATTCCATAATCAGATCTATAGTACGTCAAAATAAGCACAAAATCTTCCGGTACCAGTTTCTTTAAACGTTCCTTGGCTTCATCCAAATTCGATCCGGATGCAGAGATCCTCGATAGATAATCGATCGGAAATTTCCCCTTTTTGAACACAGTAAATAAAACTTCTACTGTTTTCATCATAAGGCGAAATCATAGAAATATCAACCAAACTCACAAAGCAAATTAATTTATTTCAATATTTTAAGCTTGTCTCATTTGAAATCGGCTTATTCAGCCGCTTTTTGTTTCTTAATTTTGTTATTATGACGCTTTAACTTAAGCATTTGACCCTTAAAAACTGATCCGCGATGAAATGGAAAATATATAAAATTTCCATTAAACAAGGGTATTATACGAAACAATGGATTCTGTATTGCAATACTGTTAGACCTCAGTATTCACACCAGTAAAACCACCGGTTCTTCATACAATTCAGGTATCGAGTATAACAAGATCATAAGTTTCAAATTGTAGTTTACTACCTAATGAGTAGAAATCATACTCCTCAAGTGTGGATTTTATCTGTTTGGCTTGTTAATGTAAGATAAAAAAAGCTTATGATTCATTTCTTTATAAGAAATTGAATTTTCCATATTTTTTCCATTACTTGTCCATCAACAAGTGAAATAAATGCTTCAAAAATTCATGAGTTATGGGTATAATGGAAACGATGAACAAGGGGAATTTATGAGAAAGTTACTGATCAGTTTAGTGTTGGGAAGTATAATCCTTGCTGGCTTTAGCGCATGTACATCTAAGCCAAAACCAGAAGCTGCGGTCAAAGTATTTCTAGAAGCGTTTAAGAAGGGCGATGAGACCTTCGATTATGACAAGATGTTTGATTCAGAAATCACGTTCCTGGATGATGTCCCGTTGACAAATGATGATGAAACTCCTGTTGAAATCCAAACCAGAGCTGAAGAACTTTTATTAAACTTTGAATATGAAGTTGTTAAAGCGGTGGTTGCTGAAGGTGGTAATACGGCTGTTGTGACGGTAAAGTTTACAACGGTTAATATGGGTGACATCTTCTATAAATTCTTCACCACGTACATTACAAAGGCTATGGAAGCATTATTTGGTGGAGCCACTGAAGAAGAAGTAACAGCAATGGCAACAGACCTCTTCCTTGAAGCTTCTAAAGATGCCAAAATTGATAAACTTAGCACTGTTGATATCGAGATGATCTTTAAAGATAAAGTCTGGTTGATCAAAGGCGGAGAGACCAATAAAATCATGTTTGATGCCTTATTGGGTGGCATGATTACTGTGATCGAAGACATGCAAGAAACACAAACTCCACAAGCATATTAAATAGATGACCAGGATGACACTTTAAGTGCCATCTTTTTTAGTAGGCTTATGTAAGCAAGGAGACAATAATGTCGGAATCTATTGAAAACATCATCATCGAGGAACATCAGTTGTTTGGGAATGGTCATTCCATGAAGTTCTTTGACTTTCTATATAAGACTTTTTTCTTGTTTTTCATCATTGGATTAGTCATAGAAGTATCTACTTTGACCAATTCGTTTATCGTTGATTACAAAAAAGATTTGACTTTATTCCTGTCGATATGGGGCAACATCAGTACACTGATTACCTTTGGTTCACTCACTGTTTATAATCTAGTAATCACAAGTGCCATCATTAAGAAAGACAAACAGATGTTTTCTGCTTTAATGCTATGGAGATACCCTTTAGCAACCATCATCTTGGTTGTGAACTACTTAATTTATATCAGCCAATATCCTGATTTATCGCCCATCATTTTACCGCAGACGCTTTCTCAATCGATCATACAGATGGGGATATTTGTTCCCATATACATCTATTTAAAAAAGAGAATGAATAAGAAATATCCTGCCGACATCAATCAAGATCTGTTTAAAGAACACAACTAACTAAATAAATATTTGCTCAATAAAAACTACTAGAATTACACTCATCGTAGGTAGACACAATGATTTGCATCCTTTATCCTAAAGATAAGGGGTATTCTCATGTCCAAAAAACACAATAAACTTCAAGGTATCATCTTAGGATCAATCATCGTTACAGTTGTCTTGACAGGATTTCTGTTCATTCAACATAAGATAAAAACAGACTTAATTACGCAACGCAAACCATGACCCATCGTTACTTTTATATCAACGATCTTCAATTGATCGGTAAAAAGATCCGTAATGCTTGTTACCTCTATAAAAATCATACTTGGGAAGATGATACACAACATATCATTGATGATCGTTTAACAGGTTATTGTCATATCTTAAAAACGACAGGAAATCCTCATATGTTGGTTAAGATCGAAGAAATCAGTTATGAAGATGCAAAAAGACTGTTACATTTGTTTTAAATGAAGTTGATTATGAAATTTATGCTGTCAAACAGTCGAGAGTATAACTAAAGTTGTGGGAATTCGAAATTAACTAAAACAAAGGGACATATCTGCTAGGATAAAGTTACAACACTAACCTAAGGAGATATGCC
>WSYG01000055.1 GCA_009773735.1 Erysipelotrichaceae bacterium | reverse complement strand
CAATTGGGTGGATCCGTAAAATCATCCGCCATCAAAGAATATGGAAAATCACAAATCAAGATCGATCATGTTTCAGATTTAAGTTTTGAGTTACCTTTAGATCAGCAAGTATGGATGAGCCATGGGGATCATGTTGCACAAGTACCGGTTGGTTTTCGTGCAGATGCATTTAGCAGTAATGGTATCTTAGCCGCCATGAGTGATGAATCTAGAGCCCTATATGCCTTACAATTTCATCCTGAAGTCCGTCATACAGTCTATGGAAATCAGTGGCTCAACAATTTCGTCTTTAAAGTTTGTAAAGCTGAAAAGAATTGGAATTTAAACTCCTTCATCGATCAAAAAATCAAAGAAATCAAAGATCTTGTCCAAGATGATCAAGTTTTATGTGCATTGAGCGGGGGAGTCGATTCGGCTGTGGTTGCAGCTTTACTGCACAAAGCCATTGGACCTCAATTGACCTGTATGTTTGTGGATCATGGATTGATGAGACTCAATGAAGGAACTCAAGTCGAAAAGACCTTTAAAGATTTCTTTGGGGTCAATTTGATCTCCATCGATGCGAAAGAACGGTTTTTAACCAAGCTCAAAGGGATCGAAGATCCTGAACGTAAACGTAAGATCATTGGAGAAGAGTTTATTCGTGTCTTTGAATCAGAATCTAAAAAATTATCGCATATCAAATGGTTGGCTCAAGGTACCTTATATACCGACATCATCGAATCAGGAACCCACACAGCTCAAACCATCAAGTCTCATCACAATGTGGGAGGCTTACCTAAAGACATTCAATTTAAACTGATCGAACCTTTAAATACCTTGTTTAAAGATGAAGTCAGAGCATTAGGTTTACTATTAGGACTAGATGAATCTTGGGTCTATCGTCAACCTTTTCCGGGACCTGGTTTAGCGATCAGAATCATTGGTGAAGTCACTGAAGAAAAGTGTGACATCGTGCGACTAAGTGATGCGATCTTACATGAAGAAATAAAGAAAGCCGGACTCGATCGTGAGATCTGGCAGTATTTTACCGTATTGACCAACATTCGCTCCGTTGGGGTCATGGGCGATCAAAGAACCTATGATTATGCCTTAGGCATAAGAGCCGTTACCAGTATCGATGGGATGACGGCAGATTATGCGAAAATCCCTTATGATGTTTTAGATAAGATCTCCAATCGCATCATCAATGAAGTCAGAGGCATCAATCGGATCATCTTAGATGTCACCTCTAAACCGCCTGCCACCATTGAATGGGAATAAAAAAGAAGATTCAATCTTCTTTTTTTATCAATCGTGGATTAATGGTATTAATGGGTTTACATTTTTCCAGATAAACTTTAGGGATACGGTCACTGAGCTGGGTTAAGATCTCATAGGGAATCGTTTCTAGATGTTTGGACATAGGATAGATGCTGGCTTTTTTGCCTAACAGCTCAACTTCTGTGCCTTCTGGATAGAGTTGATCTAAACGAATCATACATTGATCCATACAGATACGACCGATGAATTCACAGGCTGAATCACCGATATAACAGACATCACCCTGGTGTTTACGATTCCAACCATCCGCATAACCAATCGGGATGGTTGCGATGATTTCAGTGTGAGGTGCAGTGTAGGTTGCCCCATAACTGACGGTTTCACCCGCTTGGATCGTTTTAACATTGACCAATTTAGTCTTTAAGGTCATGACTGGTTTAAGATCAAATTCAAATGATGAATAACCAAACAAAGCCAATCCAATTCTTACGGCATTGCATAAAGGGGTATCAAAATGGATCGCCGCATCACTGTTGGAGCAATGGATCCATTTAAAGGAACGATTGATTTTATGAAACATCGCTTCAAACAACTCATATTGGGCTTGCGTCTGGATCTCTTTGGGATCATCACTGCTGGCAAAATGGGTATATAAACCTTCAGTGATGACGCCAGCTTGATCAAAATCATGCAGGACTTCTAAGACTTCTTCCAAGGTTTTCAAACCCATACGGTTCATACCTGTATCGATTTTAAGATGAGCAACCAAACCAGTCAAATCTTCTTTGAGGATGGCTTTTGCCCAAGCATAGGATGTGACCGTCACACTGATTTTTTCAGCAATCGCCACATGTATGTCACTTGGGGAAACATGACCTAAAACCAAGATAGGACCTTTAATGTGTTTGTATCTTAAAGATAAAGCTTCATCTAAAGAAGAAACTGCCAAAATCTTTGCACCGCTGGCCAATGCTTTCTTTGCGATCATATCGTCACCATGGCCGTAAGCATTGGCTTTGATGATGGCGATCAAGGCTTTTTGGTGATGTTTTTCAAGTGATTTGATGTTGTATTGCAGGGCATCTAGGTCGATATCAGCCCAAGTGTCACGATAATAACGCATTAGATGATCCTAGCCTTTGTATAAGCCATATAGATCCCAAAGACCTTAAACATCAAGCCAATCAAGATCGAAGGGTTAGATTGAAAGTTATAGGTAATCACAGGTATGATGAATTGAATCATAGCTCCTGGATTAAGTAAGATATTAAACCCAAAAAACGCAAGCAAGTCTCCTAAAATAATGCAAACAACCATTAAACCAGCTGCTAAATAGGAGAATTTTGGTTGAACGCCGCGTCCATATTTTTGAATTGCCATCCCAATGACCCATCCGATCCCAATATAAACAATGGGAATAGACCTCAAAATCAGTCCATAAACCAAGGCAAGAACCAACGCGGTCACACTACCAACAAGGATCGCTCTACTAAAGCGTTGATTGGAGCTAAGTGCATGTGTATTAAAGACTTTAAGCATAAGGTACCTCTGACTTTTTTCTATTATAGCATTTACCCTCATTTAAATAAATAAAGCCGAGTTTATTATTGACTATAAATCACGCTCTATGATATAGTTATAAGGCACTTGATGGGTATGGAGGCTTAGCTCAGCTGGGAGAGCGTCTGCCTTACAAGCAGAGGGTCGGGGGTTCGAGCCCCTCAGCCTCCACCATACTCTGTGCCGACCTAGCTCAACTGGTAGAGCAACTGATTTGTAATCAGTAGGTTGCGGGTTCAAGTCCTGTGGTCGGCACCATTGGCGTACTAGTTTGGGGAGATAGCGAAGTGGCTAAACGCGGTTGACTGTAAATCAATTCTCTACGAGTTCGGCGGTTCGAATCCGTCTCTCCCCACCATTTTCTTGGGGTATGGCCAAGTGGTAAGGCACCAGACTTTGACTCTGGCATCCCTGGTTCGAACCCAGGTACCCCAGCCAAATATGTGACCCGGTAGCTCAGGTGGTAGAGCAACTGACTTTTAATCAGTGGGTCGAAGGTTCGAGTCCTTTCCGGGTCACCAATTATTTACCACCCGCGGATGTAGTTCAATGGTAGAACTTCAGCCTTCCAAGCTGACTACGTGAGTTCGATTCTCATCATCCGCTCCATTGACCATCCTAAGCCCTGTTTCAGGGCTTTTTTCATGGTTCATTCAATATTTAGTAGTCAAATTTGAAAAAAGAACTATCTTTATAGTTTGATATCGATACCAAAGAAAATATGTTCCCCACAATGTTCGTCTGAAGAAATAAAAAAGAAATTATCCTAGCTAGGTTATCAAGAGTTTGATTACAAAATGAATAAGTGTTATCATAAAACAAAGGGGTGGTCCATGAAACTAATGAAATTTTTTATGTCATTTCTTCTGTTGTTTTTATCTACAGTGTCTGTTAGTGCTGAGAGTAGCGGGATTATGGTTCCGAACGCTTATGTTTTTATTTGGCCTACACACTACAGAATCTATCTTGATGAAACCATAAGAGTATATTATGAAATTGTTTATCAGGAAGTCTGGCTATCTGCAACCAGTCAATACGCTACAGATTCTTGTGAAGGAGTATATAATTACACTCAACCTCCATTTGTGCCAGTTCCAATAAAGAAAATTCTTCCTTTATCGCAGGCGAGTTTCGACGACTATTTATCTAATCTTTCAATGGACAATTTATTGAGTACAGACTGGGCATGCACAGTCAGATACCAAAACACAGTTAGACTGGGTGAGATTGTGTATACAATTCCCATATGGTAAATAAGGAGATGGTTCTGACAATAATAAATTTTGTCAGATCAATCTAAATAGAATGAAACAAAGAAATAAAGCAATTCTGATTTTAGCATTAACTCTATGTCTATTTATTGGAGTAATATGGTTGATTTTCGAGAGTACGCAACCTCGGCAGACACAAGTCCCTATGACCCAGACTCAGCAAAATGTTTTCATTAATAAACATGAAGAATTGAAGTTCTTCCTGATTTGGGCTGATTACGCCAATAAAGGCAAACCCTTAAGTTATGCCACTATAAAGCAGGGACTTTTGGGAACTGCAATTTCAAAGAGCGTTTTGATGCAGCTGGATGGAACAAACACCAATATTGGAACAAGCTTTTATCCAATTACACTTGAGTTTGACCTCGCGGATTCTGATACTTCAGTTTTGGCTTCTTCAAATAAACAAGAAATTGTTAAGCAGGACACCCTATATGTCTCGATCCCTTCACAATCTAATCTGGATATTGACTATTGGGTGACCCGATATTCTTTATCGAGCACCGACCAAGAATTGACAGTCTACTTTTCCTTGCATTTTCTAGGTCAAACCATAAATGGACAAAGCGAGAGTACCTTGATCAGCGGGAAAATCGATCAAACCATTCTCGATGAATATCAGACCAAGATGGAAGAACAATTAATCAGCTTGGGTTCAATGATCGGATTATCTCATTCACTGTCCATTCTTTTGGATCGGCAATCTGCTCAGTTTTATAACGCATATCGCCTTTATTCAGGTGGTGAATATCTTTTTAAACCGGAGCGATCTTCTGAGAGGGTTGATCAACTCTGGGTTATAAAACAAACTTTCACTTCACCGCAATCAACTGTCACTTTTGTTTATGATCAAACTGGTGCAGGAAAAGAAATACGTATCGATCGAAATGAGAGTTCCACCAGCGTTCATGAACTTTTTCAAACTATTGAGGTAATCAGTCTTAATTCCTTGGATCATTGGTCTTTTCCTGAAACTTATTTCAATCAGATAAGAAGTAAGTTCTCACCTAACGATCTGCCATGGCGACTTGAGACAAGTGAGGGATCCGGTATTGAATGTCTTGAGGCATATACTCATTACAGGTTCTGGTGGTAGGAAAAAGAGGATGTTGAAAATTGTAGAGTATTTAGGAATCGGTTGTATTGAGAAACCGAAATCCTTATGTGGAAAATGAAGTTGAAATTAGTTTCTAAATTAAACATCATATTTCCGTGACTATACAAATTAGTTAATAAAAAGCAAGAGTAATTTTTCTTAGAGTATATTTTCAAGTTAGCCACACTAAAAATATTAAGTAGATTGGATTTTTTGTTTCAAGGGTTATAATGTAAATGTAAGAGGATTACTTGTAAACGCAACCCGTCTTACACATGCCATAAATTATTCTAAGTAATTTATTGGCACAGGCAATCGACGCAGCTTTTGGACGCATCGCGTTCGACTGATGCGTCTTTTTTTATAGAATTTCCGAATGCTTGTCTCCTGCGTCTTGACTCTCAAACTACACATCACAGCGAGGTAGAGAAGGCAACGTAGCCGTTTATTGCCTTTCTTGGAGATATGCAGATGCAATCCGTCATTCTTTCCGGATTGATAGATAATCGGATCGATCCCCGCATAAGCGACCAATTGCTTCGGACCTTCGAATCTTCGGATGTCGCCAATCTCCGCCAGGATCCGTGCAGCCAGATTTTCGCCAATACCCGGGATGCTTTGGATGAGATGAAACTCTGGTCGTTGTTGGGCAAGCCCAATCATTTTTTGAAGGGTCGTATCACCGAGTTTGATGTAGTACTCGACTTGCTTGATTTGATCTATCATAATGTCCACGTTCACATCTTCTTCCCGACAACCGGAAACGCATTCTTGCGTATACCGAAGCAGTTCCTCCGCTTTCTTGTCACACCAGAGTTCGCGGTGTTCATTATGCCTCATGAGGAATGTGCTTACTGAATGACCGCTCTTTCGACCCAATTGCTTCGGATGAGGAAACTTCTTGAGAATCTCAAGTGAGCTTTCAGTGTAGAGTTCTGGGAACACCTTCTCATACCCTGGATAGACGATTTCTAACGCCTCGTTGAAGCTTACTTTCGCCTTGCGAAGGTGATTCAAGAGGTTTTCATATTCGCGACTGAGTTGGCGAAGCGTGTAATAAGTTTCGTCTTCGGGTACGGCTTGTCTGAAGTCATTGGCGAAGTAAACTTTGGCGATGTTCTTGCAGTCTCGCTTGTCGGTCTTCTTCGTCCTTAACTCTTGTTTGCGGAATTTAGCCGACTGCAGCGGATTGACGATGAAGTACTGAATTCCGTTATCTTTCAAGAAACCCTCCAGTCCTCGGTGATAGACTCCGGTCGCTTCGAATACAACGACGGAGGCTTGCCCTGTCGATTTGTCCAAAGATGTCTTTAAGAATAAAAGCTCATTGAACCCAGATCGATTGTGATCAATCTTATGAACTTCGGAAAAACTTGTGTCAGAATCGATGTAACTTTGGATGTGGCTGCTTCCCTTGGAAACATCGATGGCGATGCATGATGCTTTCATAATCCATTCTCCTTTCATTGAGGGGTGGCTCTTCTTTCGTTTTCCTCCGTCCTTATTTTCGTTCTTGATCCAGGGTCATTGCCCTCATTAGTTGTAAGCAAAGTGGTCGGAAAGAAGCGAAAGCAGGACGATTTGTATGTCGGGATGATGATCCCAAAATGACTAGCGTCCTCACTTCGTCGAGCCTTTCTGTCTTTCATGCCTGAAAAACAGAAAAGGCTAAGAGTCCCTCATGGTTTCTTAGCCCGTTTTTGTCTGGTGAAGAGATGAACCGTAGAAACGTTCTAAGACGTATCGGTTTTTTACGGGATCATTGCTGTCCACTAGATTGAATCATCTCTTCAACGATAATATACACCGTTCAGACAGAAAATAATAGATGCTAAGAATTATCTAAGTAACTCCTAACTTCATAATACGAAATGACTATACAAAGTGTTAATGGCAGGGAAGAATTGGCAGGCTATTGCGGAAATGTTAAGGATTTGAAGGCCTAGTTAAACCAGGGAAAAGAAAAAATCAAATCTCATCATCCGCTCCATTGGATACATTCTAAGCCCTGTTTCAGGGCTTTTTTCATGGTTAAAGTTTGTTTTTATGATCAATTTCGAGAAATGGGGTAGTTTGTTTAAAGAAGAGCCATAACTTTATTAGAATCATTTCGTTCAGGACTATGTTGAGATTCTAAGGGATTCTCATTAACTGTGAATTTAGAGTCGTGAATTTCAAAATCTTGAACAACTAGATCTACGGTTCTTAGCGAAATAGAATAATTCAATTCTTGGTTAACGGATTTTAGTCGTCTAGAAAGCTTTTCACTGTTGAGTATTTTATAAGAAATATAGTTTTAGAAACCGTTTATACAAGCGATTCGAGTATGTGTATATGAGTGAAGAACAATTCTACAAAATAAGTATCATTCTTAATGCTACACGGTTAATGTTCCTTGATCTAGTTTATCCATGCAACGTTAAAAATTGGAGTATTGGCATTATATGTTAGTGCCAAGAATACAGTCACAAGTAGTTGTAATGCCCCAAAACAATAGTATAATTTCCTTAATACTTGGGGGTAGAGAAGTCGATTAATTATTTATACAACAGACCTTCACGTTATCGTGATTTCTTTGAAAGGAAATATGAACAGAAAGATTATAAAATATTACATTTACCTTATTTTAAGTATTTTACTATTGATTAATATGAACCAAATCACTGATACTGTTAGCTTGTTCTACTCTAGTGAGCAGAATTCCGTTGGGTTAACAAACCAGATGATTAGAAACATAACAATACTGGATCTATCTTTAGTTTTTTTATGCATTATCAAAATAGAAATTCTCTTTAAAAAGGAAAAACAATAATAAAAACAGGAACTTTAGGGGGAATACTTATTTTGAGGTTTGTTGAGAAAAACGAAGACACTTTGTAAAATGTTATAGCGGCATAAATTTGAATCTAACATAAAAAATAATTCTGTAATTGGAATCCATACCACTGAACTGATCTAGATTAGGCTCGAAATAGTTGGTAAAACCTCATGGGGTAGTTATGGGGTAGTTTTATAGGAATTATAGATCGAATACTTAAGGAATCTATTGTATAATAAGTTTAGAAATCCTTATAGATAGGACACTTAACGCATCTTAGCGAGTGATTGAAGTAATCTCATCATCCGCTCCATTTGAATTATCAATCTTAAGAGAGTCCTTTGTTTAAAGGACTTTTTATATGTTTCACAAACCTAAAAAGGGCTAATACATCTAAATAGGGTAGTTATGGGGTAGTTTTACTGAAAGAAATGCTAAGATTTTGTAAGATTAGTTATAATCATGACTGTATTGCAATTCTTTGGAACTCTTATAAACTACAACTAAGTCTCAGAAATATCAACTTCGTATGATTTGATCAAAGATCGCTTGGATATAAAATGATTCTATTCTTGGAAAGCAGATTTTTAGTCGTTTAAAAACTTATCATTGACAGATTTTATAATAGAACTATGTTGTGAGAATCATACAAACAAGCGATTTTGGTACGCATATTTGAACAAAATATTGACTATATATAACATTTACCATTCCTTGATTTAAACACTAATTTTTCGACAGGTACTGTCAAATATCTTGTGTAAACTGGGTTAGCTTTCTTCGTGTTCTTCGGTTTCGAATAGTAGACTTAATTCATTCTCTGCTTTCGTGAATC
>WSYG01000054.1 GCA_009773735.1 Erysipelotrichaceae bacterium | reverse complement strand
TTTACGCATCTGAGTAAGTTTGTGGGTAATCAAGGGATGATTTAATACTTTCAACATGTTGGTTCTCCTTTAAAAGTTTATGGGAAAGCGCAAGGTCATCGCGCTGACTTCCGATTTGATACGACTTAATACGACTTCATCTTCATGATGTTTCAAGGCTTCTGCGATCCATAAACCCACTTGCTTAAACTCGGCTTCACCAAAACCTCTAGTGGTCATTGCGGCTGAACCTAAACGAAGACCTGATGTAACAAATGGTTTTTCGCTATCAAAGGGAACCGCATTTTTATTACAGGTGATCCCAACTTGATCTAAAATCTTTTCAGCAACTTTTCCAGTCAAGTTGACCGATGATTTAACATTGACCAAACACAGATGGTTTTCTGAGCCATTGCCTACGATATTATATCCGTTAATGCCAGGAAAGATTCTGCGGTCCAAAAGTTCTGCATATACCTTCTTACATAGGATCATCCCACCGCGCGGTCCCCTTAAGGTTTTATGCGTCGTCGTCGTTACAAAATCTGCATAAGGAACTGGTGTTGGATGAACACCTGCCGCAACTAAACCTGCGATATGCGCCATATCGACCATTAATAAAGCCCCAACTTCATCCGCAATCGCTCTAAAACGAGGAAAGTCGAGAATGAAAGGATAAGCACTGGCACCTGCGATGATCAATTTTGGTTTACATTCCAAAGCGATGTCACGCAGTTTAGCATAATCGATGCGACACGAGATCGGATCGACTCCATAAGGTACGATATGATACAAAAGCCCAGAGAAGTTTAAGGGATGACCATGGGTTAAATGTCCACCCGAATTAAGGTCCATTCCTAAAATCGTATCACCAGGTTTTAATACTGCAAAATAAACGCCCATATTGGCCTGTGATCCTGAATGAGGTTGAACATTGACATGCTCTGCCCCAAAAAGTTCTAGCGCTCTACTACGCGCAAGATCTTCAACTTCATCGACCGCTTCACATCCGCCATAATAACGTTTATGCGGATATCCTTCCGCATACTTGTTGGTTAAAACAGAACCGACTGCTTCTAAAATATCTTGTGAGACATAATTTTCAGAAGCGATGAGTTCAATGTTGTTGCTTTGACGTGTGGTTTCTTGCTGGATAAACCCTTCAAGCACCTTATCTTTCATGTGTTTTCTCCTTGTTTTCCACATCTGTTAATTTGGAAATACGACGGATATGACGTTCATCATTGGAGAAAGGACTGTTGAGCCAAATCTCAGCGATTTCAACAGCTGTTTTCTCATCAACCAAACGTCCACCCATCGCCAAGACATTGGAATCATTGTGTTCACGAGTTATGTGGGCTGTTTCTTTATCAAACACCAAGGCACATCGTATGCCTGTAACTTTATTGGCCGTAATGCTGGCACCAATTCCTGTTCCACACATAACGATGCCCCATGTATTTTTACCTTCACTGACTGATTTTGCGGCTGGATAAACTGTGTCTGGATAATCGACACTTGCGTTATCGAAAGTCCCAAAATCTTCGATGGTATACCCTAATTCTGTCAATCGAACTTTGATGGCTTCTTTATGCGGATAAGCCCCGTGATCACATGCTAAGGCGACTGTTTTTGATTTTGCTTCTATGTCTTTCATATCTATGGTTCCTTTTCTGATCAATTGTAGATCAAATCGCGATGCGTCGATGATGGTTGAAGGTATGCCACAACCCGCTATACCGCTGACAACACAGTCTATTTTCCCACTTAGACTTGCTATGACTTCATCAGATGAGACGGCAGCTGGTTCACCTGAGATATTGGCACTTGTCAACAATAGCGGTTCCTTTATTTCATCCAGTAATGTTTTGATCCAAAGATCTGTAGGCATCCTAAATGCGATCGTCGTGCTTTCTGCGAAATAGTCGTTATCAAGTCCAGGATTTTTTCTAAATACAAAAGTCACCGATCCCGGCATCCATTGGTGAATGAGTTGACGGTCCCGGTGAGTAAGTTGGGCAAACGCTTCTATTTGTTGAATCGAAGATACCAAAAGAGGATATGGTTTATCCTGAGGTCTATTTTTAGCTTGTGTTAATTTTAGGATTGCTTGTTTAGAAACCACGCGTACAGCTAAACCATAAACGGTATCGGTTGGGAAAGCCACCACACCGTCACAGTTCAGATCGTGGACCACTTCATTCAACTGGTTTTGGCTCAGAATCCGTGTTTCCATACTAGCTCCTGTTATCCACAATATTCTATCACAGATGACCTTATCGATAAAGACCAAGCTTCTGATTTCATCAAATGAACACTCATGTTTAACCACAAAAGAATTTTAAAAAAGACTGATTTTGAATCAGTCTGGTTAATTCATAAAACTAAAGCACCAATACCTTAACATCGCTTTGTAAGCGATCGGTAAGCATTTTCCCTGTCGCTTGAACATCAATTCCAAGTTGAGTCAACTTATCGATCAAACACAGACTGTCTGCACACGATCTACAAGCATATATCTTAGCTCCATCAGCCAATAGTCCAGCTATATCGAGTTGAACATCTTCATTGTCCGCAACGAATTGTTGAGAAGCACCCCATATGATGACTTCTACTTCATCCCACCACTTCTTTTTAATACTATTGATGATATAAGGCAAAATCATGTCTCTGACATCAATTGGGTTATCGCTCTTCCATAAGAATACGATTTTGTTCATAAGTTACCTTTCTGATTAAAGTTTACTTTACTTTAATAATCAATATACGATCTTTGCCTTGAATATCTTGATAACAATTTACCACAGGATCATTTAAAATCGCTTTAGCCAATTCTGTTAAGGTTTCTCTTTGGTTCCAACCAATCTCAAAGGCAATCATGCCTGGATGATTGAGAACTTGTGGTGCTTGAACCAATACTTCTCTGTAGAATTTTAATCCATCGTTTCCTCCAAATAAAGCAACATGTGGTTCATAATTTACAACACTGTTTTGAACACTTTCATTTTCTGGAATATAGGGTGGATTGCATACAATGATGTCGACTTTACGATGTGCATACATCAACGGTTCAGCCAAAGATCCAAGGAAGAACTCGATGTCTGCATCCAATGTTTTCGCATTATGTTTTGCCTGCATCAAAGCCACTTCAGAAATATCTGAAGCCATGACTTTTAACTTAGGCATTTCCTTCTTTAAGGCAATGGCGATGGCACCACTTCCACATCCGATATCGATCAAAGTTGGTTGAGGATGATCTTCATAGTCAAGATCAAGTTCAAGCAGGACCTGCATGACCAGTTCTTCAGTTTCAGGTCTAGGGATAAGTACTGAAGGATTGACTTCGATTTGGTAATTCAAAAAGACTTGGTAACCTAATACATAGGCCAAGGGTTCATCATTGACCAAGCGATCCATCATATGATCGAATGTTGTTTGTGTTTCTATATCCAACTCACGATCCATCTCTAGATACAGGTTTCTGTTTTGAGACAACATTAATTCGTTGAGGACATATTTGGCATAACTATTTGGAATATCTGCCGCACTGAGTCGTTTTTCAGCTTGACGTAAGAGTTGTGAAATCATGCGTTGCCCGCAAGTTTTTGACGTTGTTCTTCATCCAGTAAAGCGTTGATCACATCGTCAAGTTTACCTTCGACAATACGATCCAACTGTTGCAGGGTCAATCCGATTCGATGATCAGTGACTCTATTTTGAGGATAATTATAGGTACGGATCTTTTCAGAACGATCGCCTGTCCCTACTTTTTCCATTCTCAATTTCCCTTTTTCTGCCAATGCTTTTTCTTCCATGTATTCAAAGACTCTGGCTCTGATCAAACGCATGGCCGTAGCTTTATTGTCGTGCTGTGATCTGCCATCTTGACAGTTCACATTAATCCCAGTCGGGACATGTGTGATCCTAACAGCTGAATCCGTTTTATTGACATGCTGTCCACCAGCACCACTTGACCGATGTGTTTCGATCGTCAAGTCAGCAGGATTGATATCTGATTCTGCTTCTTCAATGTCTGGCATAACCAAAACTGTTGCGGTTGAGGTATGGATACGACCTTGGGTTTCGGTCTTGGGGACACGTTGCACACGATGCGCACCAGATTCAAACTTGAAATGTTTATACGCTTCATTGCCTTTGACCAAAAACGAAATCAAAGTATAGCCTCCCATTTCAGCTTCACTGGCCTCTAATGTTTCAACCTTATATCCATTGACTTCACAATATCTTACATACATGCGATACAGATCTCCCGCAAAGATGTTGCCTTCATCGCCTCCAGCAGCTCCTCTGATCTCAACGATCGCATTATGATCATCATTAGGATCTTTTGGGATCAACAATAAATGTAGATGCGCAATCAAAGCTTCTTGTTTAGTAGTCAATTCTTCAAACTCAGTTTGCGCCATGGCCTTGATTTCAACATCTTCTTCTTTCATCATTTCTGATGCTTCTCGCATATGATGATTCAAACCTTCGAGATCTTCATAGGCTTCTACGATCTGTCTTAATGTGGCTTGTTCCTTTGCGACTTTGGCATACTCTCTTTGATTGGCTAAAAGTGCCGGAGACATTAATTCTTGCTCCAAGTCGTGGTATCTTAATTTCAGTGATTTACATCTTTCAATCATTACTTCATAGGCTTCCATGTTTTTTTCCTCCTTCAAAAAGAAAGCAACCTAAAATAGGTTACTTGAATGGTCTACTGTGAAAAAGCGAAGCTATCGCTTGATTTCTGGTTTATCTAAGACTTCATGACAGTGTCTGCAACGCGCTTCATAAGATTCTGACGCGCCAACCAAAATGATTGGGTCAAAATAAGAAGCAGGTTTTCCGTTGACCAAACGTTGTGTTCTGGTCGCTGGTGCACCGCATTTCATACATACTGCCGTCAGCTTCGTTATAAATTCGGCATCTGTGATGAGGTTAGGCATAATCCCAAAAGGTTCTGCTTTGAAATTTGTATCTAAGCCGGCCGCCATGACGCGTACCCCTTTTTTAGCCAAGTAATCACACACCATCATAAGTTCAGGATCAAAGAATTGAACTTCATCGATTGCGACGACATCGGTATCATCTCTAACAAAATCCAAGATGGCACGTGCATTCTCAACCACGATACTATCGACTGAAGATCCCCCATGAGAAACGACTTTGGTATCGCTGTAACGGTTATCTAATGCTGGTTTAAAAACAAGCACATTCTTTTTTGCGAATTCCAGAACTTTGATTCTACGAATCAGTTCCTCAGTTTTGCCGGCAAACATACAGCCTGAAATGACCTCGATATAGCCGGGTCTATACATTTGATACATCATGATTTGGCCCTCTTTAACGTCTCTATTGTATCATAATGAATCTTGCTTATCGTGAGTACTCCGCAAGATTCTTAAGATAAAAAAAGCACTTCTTGAAGTGCTTAGTTCTGTTCTTCTGATTTGATGTTGTATTTGCGGTTGAACTTTTCAACACGACCCTGAGCAGCAGCAAAGCGTTGACGGCCAGTGTAGAACGGATGACAATTTGAACAGGTATCAACTTTGATGTCTTTCAGAGTTGAGCCGGATTCAAATTCCGCGCCGCAGGCTGTGCAATGGACTTTTACTGTGTTGAATTTTGGGTGAATTCCTTTTTTCATACAGATCTCCTTCCGCCTTGAATCCATGAGATTCAAAGTAAGTGCGTGTTTATAATACCACAGGCTTTTTAATTATTCAATTGTTTCTCGCCAAATGTTTGCGCCCAAAGATTTGAGCTTAGCATCGATATTATCGTAGCCTCGATCGATATGATAAACATCATGTATTTCAGTGATGCCTTCCGCAATCAAGCCAGCAATGACCAGTGCTGCCCCACATCTTAAATCGGTTGCGATGACTTTATCACCGTAAAGTTTACTGGGTCCATTGATCATGGCTGTTGCGGGAATCAAATCGATGTTGGCACCCATTCTTTGAAGTTCTTGACAATGTTTGAAACGTTCTACATAGATGGTTTCACTTATGACAGATTTTCCTTCAGCTTGGGTCAGTAATGGTGTGAGAGGTTGTTGAAGATCTGTCGCAAAACCAGGATAACTTAAGGTTTTGATGTCGACAGGTTTTAAATGCTCCGCTCTTCTTATCGTTACTTTATCAAGTGAATAATCGATGCTGACTCCCATTTCTTCAAGTTTAGAAAGTAAGGATTCCAAATGCTGAGGAATGATGTTTTCGATGGTGACTTCTTCTGCAGCTGCTGCAGCCATAATAATGAAAGTACCTGCTTCTATTCGATCAGGAATGATTTCATGTGCACAGCCGTGTAAAATGTCAACTCCATCGATGGTGATGACAGTGGTTCCAGCACCACGGACTTGAGCACCCATCTTATTGAGCATATTTGCCACGTCGATGATTTCAGGTTCTTTAGCCGCATTTTCTATAATGGTTCTACCTAAAGCATGTATGGAAGCCATCATGATGTTGATGGTTGCCCCAACAGATGCGATATCCAGGTAAATCTTAGCTCCTATCAACTGTTCAGCGTTGATGTGATATGCACCCTGTTTAAACTCAATCGTTGCACCTAGTGCTTCAAATCCCTTGAGATGAAGATCGATAGGACGAGGTCCTAAGTAACATCCCCCCGGCATTTTGATCGATACATTTTTAAAACGTCCCAGTAGTGCACCCATAAAATAATATGAAGCTCTAAGTTTAGTGACCGCTGCATGATCTAAAGTAACGTTTTGGATGTTGGTTGGATCTATAACAAGTTGATCATCTGCGACTTGTTTAAAACGGACATTCAAAACTTCTAACAGTTCGCCCAGATATCCAACATCTGATATATTAGGAACACCCCAAATCGTAACCGGACTGTCCGCTAAAATAGCTGCTGGAATCAATGCGACTGTCGCATTTTTAGAACCACTTATTTTGACTGTGCCTTTTAAAAGATGTTTACCTTCGATTTTAAGTACTTCGTGCATAGTTACCCTTTTCTTTGATTTAACACACAGAAATAATAGGTCGTGCTTAGTTTATCCTTAAAATAAACGGAGCCCAGATCATCTGTGGTAGTTCTATTATAGCAAATAACCAAAAAAAGAACGCTGATTAACAGCGTTCGTCTTCTTTATTTCAAATCTAGTTGGTATTGATCGTATTGTTCTTTCGTAATCTCGCCTTTAGCATAACGTTCTTTTACGATTCTTAAGGCATCCACACTTGAATGTGTGTCAATGACTCTCACTTCTCTAGCTTCCGTTATTTTATTGGCTTTGATTAAACTATTTACGACCCAAATGATAAACAAGATAACTGCTACAACCCATACGATTTTCAAGACCATTACGAACCACATGGATCCTGAGAAGTAGTCCGGTCTGAAACCGTCGCGGAAATTATTAAACATCATATTTCATTACCATCCTTCTGTAAGCTTTCTTACGAGACCTACATTACAAGTTAAATATGACAAATTTGTGTTTTTTAACTTATTTTTGAAAAATCAGGCATTTTTTGTTTAAAATCTAGTCCATTCTTTAAAGTCAAAGTCCCAAGATCAAACAAAGGCAACTGTACAGGATGACGATTATCCAATGTGAGATTGAATAAATGAGCTCTAAGGAACGGATAGGCCACTACAGCCATTTGACTGACCATCTCATTGATTTGGATGTTTTCATGAAGACTCTTGTCTTGGATACATGCTAGGATCTCATGTTGTAATGCAAGATCTTTTAGTATAAACCCAATCATATAATCAACTTGATTGTCTTTCACATCATCAAACTCCAAAGCAACAGAAATCTTAAGGGATAATACATGATCTTTATCGTTGAGATTAAATGAAGTAATCTTAAAGCCTATTTTCTCTAGGAAACTCTTTTGACTGCGCTTAAGTTTGATGTGTTCGGCAAAATAACCGGCCATCTCAAAATTTAGGTTCATTCTCGTCCTTTACCAAAACATTGTCATTGTTGAATTGGTATTCTTCATTACCAACAATGGAATCACGTATCATAAGTGTGATTGGTAAAATTGGAATCAATACATATTGAATACTGTCTGTTAAAAACTTCAACAAAAATGTAAAGAACTGATTTACAACATCAGGAGAAGTAAACAAAGTAAGCCCAAAATAGGTCGTAAGCGCATTAACGATCTTAACGATAAAATTATTAACATACATCACATACAAGGAGTTATATACAACCCCCAGATTAAAATCACCCTCAAATACATAGAGTTTAAACCCATACCACAAAGGCAAAATAATAATGACACCAATGGCTGCCGTAAAGACAGAAACGATCGTCCTGTGGGGGAATATCGCCTGTATGGCGTAATACAAAGCAATCATAATTACAGCATCAGCGATAACACTGAGCAGGTTGATCAATAACGTTAATAAGATCTGTTCTTTTGAAATCATCGTGACAATAATCAGCGTTAAAACAATGCTGACCATACAGGCACCTAAGGCAATAATAAGTCGATTCAGTGTTTTTTGATTCATAAGACCTCTACCTTATTATAGTTTAAAAATGTAATGTTTAACCACATTACACTCTTTTAAATCATAATTGACCTTGGCTGTACTTAAATGCGGCACCAATAAATCCCGCAAAAAGCGGATGGGGACGATTGGGTCTAGATTTGAATTCGGGATGGAATTGACAGCCCACAAACCACGGATGGTCCTTTAGTTCGGTGATTTCAACCAGATAGTCATCAGGTGACAAACCACTGAATATGACTCCCGCATTGGCCATGATTTCACGATAATCATTGTTGAATTCATAACGATGACGATGTCTTTCTAAAATAAGATCTTGTTGATAAACAGAGTAAGTTTTTGTATTTTCTTCTATTTTACAAGGCCAATTGCCTAAACGTAAGGTTCCACCCATGTTGGTGATGCCATTTTGATCAGGCATTAAATGAATGACAGGATGAGGATTGCCTTCATCCCATTCGGTTGAATTGGCACCGTTTAAACCACACACATTGCGTGCAATTTCGATCATAGAAATTTGCATGCCCAAACAGATCCCAAAGTAAGGCACTTTACGTTCACGGGCATATTTAGCAGCTGCGATCTTACCTTCGATCCCACGGCCTCCAAATCCACCTGGAACCAAGATCCCGTCTACTCCAGACAGTTGTTCATTTAAATTTTCAGCAGTGAGTTCTTCAGAATTGACCCAACGGATATCGACTTTGACACCAATCGGAAATCCCGCATGTTTCAAAGATTCCGCAACGGATAAATAAGCATCATGGAGTTGAACATATTTACCAACCAACGCAATGGTAACCTTATCTTTAAGATGATTCGCATTATAAATCATTTCTTTCCATTCTGTCATATCGGCAGGAGGAAGATTGAGGTTTAGTTTATGTAGTACATAGTCATCA
>WSYG01000053.1 GCA_009773735.1 Erysipelotrichaceae bacterium | reverse complement strand
TTATGCCAATCCCAGAAGTTATGGGTGGTTCAATAGTCTTTATGGGCATTAATTATTTGTGCTACACATTGGTTAAACTCTCAGAAAATCAGAAGTAAAAATCGTACTACAGTAACTTTATAGTAGAGCCTCTAAATATACATAGCAGGTAGTAGAATAGATCGACTTTTGTACTCACACAACTTTAACCTTGTAACTCTACAAAACTAGATCTATTCCAATATCTTCATTATGTTTTTAATGGTGAATTATTATGAGAGAATGATCACGTCGAGATTAAGATCTTTAGAATTTGCATATCAAAAAAAGCTCTGATTAAATCAAAGCTTTTTACAATTATAACTAAAATAGGATGTATTTAATTTACCAGGGTAAGATCTTGAAGAACTCCGGATGGTCGTTTATATTGATCCGTATAGTAAAGTCGCCTTCGTCCTGTGAGGCATCAAAGTAGTATTCGTTGGTCAAGCTAAGATTACATTCCCCGCCACTGCAATAGACAATTAGAGAAGGGGTCAGGCTGTCGAGGACCTGTTCTGGATCATACGTGTTGGTATAAAAGGAATCCGTGATGATCGTAGAAATCTGATTCTTGAGATAGGTACGATAATCGAAACCGTCGACGAAGAGATCTTCATAAGTCAATTTGCTTCCATCAGATTTGTAGGTGCCTCGAATGTCTACAATTTTGTCGCTATAAAACATGCTGATCACATTCATGTAGATTCCGTTGGGGTAGGCACTAAACATCAATCCAGCTGATGTGACTGCGGTTTCATTGATCTCAGCTACTTTTTGTTTAATATCTTGAAACAGTCTTTCTTGAAGTGATTTGAACTCGTCAGACAGATTTTTAGAAATCGTGACGGTTTCTCGGACCCGTATACCGTTGATCCTCTCGTAGCGAATATAAAAATCGTAGGGAGTAACTGCGAGATAATTATAAGTTTGTTGGATCTCAGGATTGGTAAACAGGGAAACATCGTTGTGGACAAAGCGCTGACCGAAAGCAAGTATATCTTTAAGATCCTCCATATCGATACTGATTTTGACTGTCCCATAATTATTAAAAAACTCAGGATAGCTTGGCCCAAATTGCAGCACGATCTTCATGTCGCTAGTTAGGAGGAAACCGACATCACCACGGATCCCGGTGAACCCACCGATATAGCGATATTGGTCAACAAAATCGTCGTTGATATTACCAACTGGGACATCGATATGACTCTGTGCTCTCAGTAAGATTTGTTCATTGAGCCTTGTTTTGAAATCACTTTCATTGACGAAGAGATCACTCAGAGTAAGTTCATCTCCGGTATTGAGATCGATATTGAGCGAATCAAAAATTAAGAAATCATAGTTTTCTTGTTTGATCTGGACTGTCACTATGAATAGAATCGAAAGGATGTTGTTGTAACATGTCGATGATTGAATAAAGATTCCAACATGTTTGACACTTTTTTCAACGGGATAAGTGGCATAGAAGCCATACATGTTTGAGTAAGTTGTGATGTCGGAATACTTTCTCAATGAAGCAGCTTTAGTAGCGATTTTCTGATTGATAAGTGTCTGAATGCTTTGATCCTTCAATCCTTCGATGGATGAGATTTCGACAGTGACTTGAGCACCATATATCGACTCAGTTGTTGCTGTTGAATTCGTCCAACTGATTTGACAATTGGTATAGATAGGATTGCTATCAGCGACCGAAACAGTCCCATGAGGTTGTGCAAAAGCAATATCTTCAACAACGGGAAATTTTGGGAATGGTTTATGTTCAATAGGCTCTTCTATGATGGTCTTATGACAAGCACAAAGACCTAGGAACATTACCAATACTATGATAAGGAATCTTTTCATTTCAGTCTCACATAGCCAGCTGCTTCGATGAGTTCCTGGCCTTCCTCTGAAAGTAAGTAAGCGACGATCTTACGCACATCGCTGTCTTGGGCTTCACTTTTGCGGAAAACGGCATAGTAATTGGTATGGATAGGATAAGTAGAATCCGAGATTGATTTTTCAGATGGTGCGATATCGTTGATCTTTAAAAGCTTGACGTTAGGATTACCTATCATATCTGTGACGTAATAATAATAAGAGTAACCGATCGCATCAGGCTTGTTGTCATAATGGGCGACCATATCGATCAGACTATCCATATCGGCAGAGATCCATTCTACTGGTGGTTCCATAACGGTTAGACCTTTCATAACCAGATCCAGAAAACCAGTCTGGCTTCCAGAGTTTACCGGTCTCTGCATGGCTCTGATGGGGACATCATTGCCTCCAACTTCTTTCCAATTGACGATTTCTCCCGTGTAGATCTTTCGAACTTGATCCAATGTCAAAGAATCAACTATGTTGTCCTTGTTGACCAGAAACACGAAAGCTTCGGATATGATGGGAACGATCTCCATCGTGATATTAGCACTCTTCGCTAAATCTAGTTCGGATTGAGAAGGACTGGTCACAAAGATCAGACTCGATGTTTTGGTTAAAAGGTTGTTATAAGCTTCATCGGTCTTTGTGATTGGGATAAAAGGGCGAACTTTTTCGATGCTCTGATCGGTTAGGGTTGCCATCAGCATTTCTTCCAAGGGAATGGCAACAGTTGATCCACAGATATCAGGGTATGTTTCCATAGTAAAAGAAACTCTTTCAGCAGGTTTGATCACGGTCGTCGAACATGATGATAACCCAAATAATAGGCAAATCATTATTATCATTTTCATAAAAACCACCTCGATTCAATTATACCTTTTTTTACTTTATTGACAATTTGATTTTGGCATATATAGCTGGTTATTTTGAAGGCTTTACAGAGATAATCATAAAAGTGGAGTGTGTTGAGAAAAGCTACGTCAAGTGTTAAATATTCTAGTGGACAAATCACCAATTCCAAAATGTAACAGATTTATTAAAAACGATAAAAAAGAGAACGAAAACCACTCATAGTAGGTAGACTTACAGATGAATAAAAGGGATAATGAGATTAATAAGATTAAAGAGATATTACTAATTTGGAACAATGTAGGGGGAAGGATAATTGTGAGATGAAAGGGGTGGGATAAAGATCAGTTTATAAATGAACCAATGTAGTTTACATTTTGATTTTACCTTGATCTATCAAACGAATCCATTCGTGATTTGGTGATTATCATCCAGGGAGAGAACCGATGAAAAGAATCATAAAGTTAATCCAAATAGCATGTCTATTGACGACGATGGCTGCCTGCGGAAAAAAGGAAGAACCCAAACCGGATAACTTCTTACCGCTTGATATCAACTCTACGATCGTTTCGATCGTTGATCATACACATCCTGAATTGTCCAGCACCAAAACCAGTGTTGCCTACATCAGGGACAGCCTGCAAGCTTCCAAATGGACGCTGACTGAAGGATTATCTGTCACTGACGGAACCCTGACGTTTACCGTCTCTGATCATAACGACGTGATCTATGACTTTTATGATGGAATCAAGGACTTTGTGATCGTCAAAAGAAAAGACAAGTCAACGCTCGTTTATACTTTTTCGATTCCGATTCTGACCCTGATTGGAGACTATCTGAATAAATTGGCAAATTATAACCCAGGCGACGCATATTCCCCATTCAAATATGAATTCGCTACGCTGACCGATAACGGTATTCCGGGCGCAGTGCTTCCGTTGAGAATAATTCAAGGATTGCGCACCAAAATAACGACTTCCTTGTTCAAAACAATCGACCTGATTGATCCATCAAGCGGGTCGTTAAGGTACAGCATCACAAATATCATGGGTGACCGTCTTGACTTCTACTCGGCAGAAAAACCGTTCATGATTGTGATTCGCGCCGATCAGACCACCAAATCTTATCTAATCGACACCTATTCGCTCGATAACATCAACAACTACCTAGCTGTCTACCTCAACAATCCTGTCTTCGATGAAAAGCGAACTTACCAATACTATCTGGGCGATCTAGAATCCTTTTCGGAGTCCAAACTGACCGCAGTTTTAGAAGAGCAGAATTCGGCGATCCAGAAGAGTTTATTCTATATGACTTTTTACCCGGTCAATGAAATGATCGAAGTTGAGAAAACTCGCAATGGACCCATACGGTTGATCCTGAAAGACGATCAAGGAACTTATGTGACCTTGTATCAAGACCTTTACACGGCACCGGGAATGGATAGCAGTATGCTTGTCAGTATTGGGAAAACGCCTGGAGGCACTGACAATACTTTTTATACCGTTGACTATCTCAGTTTCGGAGACTATACATTGATTACTCAGGTGGCTTATCCTGCCATCAGCGGTCCTGCTGAGTTGGATCTCTCGAAATACACCTTCACACACGTTGATATCTTGCAGAACCTGAGTATGAATGTCTTTGTTTTTGAAACTATATCGAAAGCCTATGATTCACGGTTCAAAGCGATCATAGACCGATACGCAACGCTTGACTGGAAGCTCGTCACGGATATCGATGAATCCGTAACTTATACAGCGCTCAAACTGAAAACTACTACGAAGGCGATGATCTATTTATCTCAAGGCAAGGACATCTATTTGGTCCTTGATGAAGACCCCTTGGCACCAGGAGCAATCTATTACAAAGCAATTTCGAACGAGTTTTGGATTTATAATTGGATAAGGGCGTTTAATTTTGCCGCTCAAATCCCGCTGAAAGAAGCCCCGATCGTCGGAAAGGTGACGGGTGTCAATGATTATGATCCGGCATATACCGGCGAAAACGGAGAAGAAGTCAAAACCCTCGATCTCACACCAAGTCAGTCCAAAACGATCACAAGTTTACTGAAGCCTGAAACATGGACTGAGACCAATTACGGTGATTGGGAGTATTATTACTTCAATGAAGTCCTTAGTTTGAAAACCGATGACGGGAAAACCTATGTTTTCGATGTCTTCACGACGGAATATGATCTTTCCTACGTGCGTTTCTTCATCTACGGTCCCTGGAATTCATCCTGGAATTCATGCTTTATGCCTTATGAAGTCTACGCCGACCTGCTGAAGGCTGTTGAAGCCATCCGCTGATCTGTTTCTGAATAAAAATTACCTGGCGTGTTTAAAAGTGAAGTCCCTTTTTAGATGTCTTAGAGGTACAAGTCACCAGTCCCAAAGTGTAATAAAATTGTAACGGATTTATAAAAACGATTTAAAATAGGCAACAAAAATTACTGTTTTGTGTAGTAAACATGGAAGATAAACGGTACAATTTGAATGAACAGGGGGCTATAAATATGAAAGCAATAAAAGTGTTTCTAATTGGTATAGCAATTTGGTTTTTGAGTTTGTTTATTACAGTTTATATTTTTCAAAACGCAGAAATTGTGAGTGGTTCGATAGTTTTTATGGGCATAAATTATTTGTGCTACACTTTGGTTAAACTCTCAGAAAATCAGAAGTAAAGAAGTGGACTGCAGTGGTTGTATAAGAGATCCCTAGATTGTTTGACATGGGTACAACGTAGAGTCATTATTAATCCAATTATCTGTTTGAATGGAGAAGGATTACAAAAATGAGAGATGATAAAGTATGAAAAATGGAATTATCAAGGGCCTAGTGATCTTATGTGTAGCTAGTATTTTATTTATGGCCATACGTAAGGAAATATTATTTAATGTAATTAGTATCCCCTCTGTTGGATCAATAACTGTTTCATCAAACTGGCATGTGACCAAAAGTGAAAGCGGTTTAATCTTCAGCAATAAATCGCTTGATCAAGAAGATGTCATTATATATATGTTTCAAGTTACCTATGAAAAAAGATTGGATGAATGGTACGTGATAAATAATGAGGTTGGAATTTATATTAGTAAAGGAATCTATCGAGAAGGAAAAGGAAGCATTTATTCAAATAGTTCTAGTATAACTTCACAGTTACTTCTAAAGGATGGAACAACCAGTTATTTCTATGAATTGAAAGTTTTAAATTCTCATGAACAATCTGCAACATTCATGGTTAACCCCAACTATGTTAAGTGGAATGTTATTGAGAAAATAGCTCAATCATTTGTGGAATAGTTCAACTTTCGTACAGTCATAATGTTAAAGTGGACTGAGATAAGACGACGCAGACCACGGTCTTGGCAAACTCATCGTGGGACACGATTGGGTGTGCCTAAGCGTTCATACTAGAGTGAAGGGAATACTCCACCTGGAGCGAATGCTAAGACCATGGTGCGTTATAATTGGAGATATGTTGTGGAAAGAATATTGCATTTAAGAGAATCGGGACTCATATATGAGTGAAATAATGACTCTACAAAATAAGGACTATTCCGAAAATTAATGTACTCATAAAAAGAGCACCTGATTAATATAATGGGAAAACTTTGCTTGAGCCGATCTATCCTAGGCAGTAACTTAATGCAAAGATTTCTGAGTGAATTGGAATGGCAGTTTGAATTAGCTCTATATACTAAACAAGAGGTGGATAGAAATGAAAAAATTGATGAAGATCCTGATGAGTATAAGTATGGTCTTTTCATTATGGGCTTGCAGATCCAAAACAGAATTGACAGAAGTGAATCTGTCTATGGTCAGTTTTAAGTCTTTCTATTTGGGGTCCAGTTTGAATCCAACCGAATCGGAAAGAAGCATATTGAACTCTCAAGAAAGCAATCAAGTTGAATCAATCTTAGATAAGGCACATTGGGTTTCTGTCATTCCGGATAAAAACTCGCTTGAACCGGTCGGGTTCCTGTTGTATGACACCGTCGGTCTACGTTATGAGTTGTTTCAAGTCAACGATACGTTTGTCATCAAAGTCACCGAAGGCAAATCTTCGCCAATCTATTTCGAATCCAAAGGCAACATCACAACCCTGATCAAAGGATGGTTCAGACCTTTCAAAGACGCCATCCTAAATATTGAATTCTTGACACAGTCAACACCGCTTAAGGTCGATACGAATATCAGTTTGAATTCTGAGCGAACAAAATTTAGTTTGAGTGCATCTCAAGCGGAAAGCTTGTTGTCACAGTTGAGGATCGATACCTGGTTTGCGACCATTTTGCCAGTGACCAACGATTCTCCGGAAGCGGTCTTCTCCATTACCTTGACAGAAGACGGGGATATCCTGTTGTTTTATCCCTTGGAGACCATTGCCGTGGTGAACTATCTTCAGAACATTGACGGAGAAAGCCAAATATTTTCCTATTCGATGTTGCTGTCGACCTACAGGACCGTTCAAACTACTCTAAATCAATGGCGAGCGGAAGGAGACCCAATCGACAATCCCCAATTATTGAACTTGGTCTTCACTCAAGTGAGATTTCCCATGCTTGGGGTCCCAGATAGGATCCTCAAGCCGGTCTATTATCCAATCACCAAAGCTGAAAGCGATCAAGCCAAGCTTTCGTTGAATATCGATCAATGGAAATTACTGAGCACCAATCCAACAGTGTCTTTGGAGACGATGAGATTACAGGATGAACAAGGGCTGATCTTCACCTTCGGGTATACCGATAGCGATTATGTTGTCCAAATCACCGATCCGGTAGATCTGGCCTATGGCCTGACCTACAGTATGCCCTCCAACCCCATTTCGATAACGATGGCTTTCCTGACCTATTGGGAAGCTGCCCAAGCCAGCCTTGCAATGTTGGATTTTGTGCCGGTGCAACTTGGCATCAATTCGATGAGCGGTGAGGAGGATTCGGTCCGAAAAGTGAAGTTGAGTGTTGCGGAAGCCAAATCGTTGATGGACATTTTGAAGATGGAGACTTGGCGCTTGGATCCGGATCCCGATAAATATGCCTTCGGATGGCAAGCTTCTTATTTCCTAGATGACGGAAAAGGCAGCAGTTTCAAGATCTACAATTTCTTTACGGAAAACATGATGGCAGTGGTCGTTCGAGATCCGCAAACCAAAGATGCAGAGTGGGTCTGGTACGTGACATCCAATGCGGTTCTGAAGGATTTTAGTGGTTTCGTGATGGAACATTATCCCAAACCTTGAGTCATCACGGTCTTAGGGTTTGTCATGGTTTTATTATCCTGACAAGTGGACTAAGTCGACTTCTGTAGAGTCACAATATTAAAGTTGCATGAGTACATTGACTCAGATCACGATCTTGGTAAACTCACCGTGGGACACGATCGGTTGTACCTAAGCGTTCATACTAGAGTGTGGAGAATGCTCCACATGGAGCGAATACGAAGACGTGGTGTGTTCTAGTAAGCCAGTAATTAAGGGATAAATTGACGTGATACAATAGAAACAATAAACGATGATTATTGAAAAACATCGTAAAAAAAGAGGGTGGGACCTTAACATAATGAACTATAGTGATATGAGACAGTTCAGTATAGATTTATCTATGTTAGTTGAAACTGCTAAGTATTACAGGGGGTAAAAATGAAAGAGATAGACAAAGAAATTGATAATTCAGGAATTAATGAGGAAGAACATTTCAAGTCTCAAAGTAGAAAACAAGAACATATTTTTCTTGATAGTATCGTAATTTTCTTAACTTTTTTTCTAACAATGGTAACGCTTGGCGTTATATTCCTTAACATCCTCAAAACTTCATACGGAGATTTTATTATAGCCATGGCTGTAAGTTCTAGTCTTACCTCAAAGTGTATAAATTTCTTACAGAAACAACACATTTTACCTAAAAGAAACTTTTAATTATTTGAACAAAACTGAGTATTTTGTGATCAGTTAACTTTATGATCTTCTAGCAATCAACTGCAGTGGGTTTATTAGAGAGCCCCAATCTAGACTGAAACCATGGTCTTGGCAAACTCACCGTGGGACACGATTGCATGTACTTAGCATTGATACTAGACTGTGGTGAATGCTCCACCCGGAGCGAATACGAAGACCGTGGTGCGTTCTAAATTAACACATCATAAAACAGGCAATCAACCTGTTTTGTGATTTAGGGGGTCATTTCTTTTTGATCACTACCATCCAAGGCAAAAGAATATAAAGTCGCGTTGGTGTTTGCATGCTTCACATTGACATAGATGCGATCAGAGGATACTTCGATCCAGTCATAATAGTCTCCCATTGACAGGGTGATCAGCGCTTTCTGAAAGGTGCCATCGAAAGAAAGGACATTTGATGTCTTCTCATCCTTACTGAGCCAGTATACACGTCCATCATGGATTTCCTTGATCAACCAGTAATAGGTGCTGAGTTCAACGATGGGGGTGGAAACTTTGGTCACTGGATCCAAACGCATCAACTTTGTTTTTTCGGTTGTTTCATCATAGAGCGTATAGTAAATCTTGTCTTGATCAAACCAGGCATAGGTTTGAAGTTTTGGATCTAATAAGGATTTAATGTCTGATCCATCCAGCTTCGTACTGATGAGCCCGTAATACCCCGACTCATCGATGGCTTCCTGATAATAAATCCGGTCTTTGATTAATCTAGGGTAACTTTTAATCGATACATCTAAGATGAGCGAACCATCAGTTTTTATTTTATGGTTTTTTGTGTAGATCCATTGATCTTTCGCACTAAAACTCCAAGTGATTTGAGGACTGATCAGTTTGATTTGGGTCCCGTCTTTCTTCATCCTAAACAGATAAAGCATATAGTCTGAATTGGTGTAATAGAGGTATTCGCCGATGATCATCATCGATCCGACATTGAAATCAGCCAGTTTGGTTTTAGACGACCCGTCGGTTTTTTCTTTATAAAGACCCAGTCCTTCCAAATCATAATAGATCCAGTTTTCTACTGTTATGACCGGCTGACTGATATTGGTTAAGCCTTTATTTAAGTGAGTCTCATTCTCGCTGGTTTCAGCTATCGGTTTCTCCAGTAAGAAAAGTTCTTCCTGAGTCCAGTCTTTTAGCGAGATACGATAGTTTTTGGAATTATCTTGTTCTCCGTTAAAACACAGCCAATCCCCGCTGACCAGCAACACTGAGGCTTTGACTGATGAAATAACAGTCAGCTGTGACCCATCGGTATTGACCCGATAAACCAAACCGTCTGTCTCATTGACGAAAAACAGGATATTTCGATCGGAATTCAGGTGTTTGACAGGTTGATCGACCAGCTTCTTCAGATTGGATCCATTCAGATCGCTTTTATATAAAGACTTCCCGTCGTTGAGGTTGACATAATACAGACTGTCCCCTGAAATCAGGAAGTCTTCGGACGCATCGCGTGTAACCAAGGTTTGGTTACTGTCATCCGGATGAATCCGATTGAGCCCGTTCTCATTGACGTAATAAAGCCAGCCGTCTTTATAATCCATACGACGATAGTTATTGAGACGCGGTAAAGACATTTTGTAATATTTGGAACCGTCAAGCGTCATCCAAACATAATTCCATCGATTTAACGTTCCATCATGGACAAGCGCGAGAATGACATCATCCAAAACCAGTTGGAAATAAAGACTGTTGTAAGAAGAGGCATAGGTTATTTTTGAAATAGCTTGATTTTTTGGATCAAAGAGTCGGCCATCAAAGTTATAAATAAGCCCATTGACCGCGAAGTAATTCTGACCCAATTCATCATTGATCCGTGCAAGCTCAGACCCATCCGTCTTCATTTTATAGAAACCACCGTAAGGGATCTCTACAGACTCCCGGGTATAGGTTGGTACATTGAAATAGACCCAGCCATCGATTTCGATAGAACGTGCATTGTTATTGAGATTTCCACTGGTATTGGTCAACGCTTCATCCCCGCTGAACAGAGCAGCCGGACTATTGAGCTTTTCAGGAGTACTTGGTTCAGTAATCTCATCATCAGGATCAATAGGATCTTTATCTTCTTTAACACACGAAGTAAAAAGCAGCGCCAGTGTCAGTATAATGGGTATAAACTCGTGTTTTATATTCTTCATTATGTCCCCCAAGGTTAACCTATAACGGTCAATCTCATCATATCACTATTCTTTCAAATACAACGATGAGTCATGGATAAATCGTTGGATAATGTAGATTTTCAGGTGTAAAATAAATGTAACGTTTTTACAAAAAACGATTAAAATGAAGACAAAATAAACGCTTAGTTGATGGATTTTTAAGAGAATAAAAGAGATAATGGGAGTAATAAGTTTAAAGAGTTAATACTGATTGGAACAATTTAGGGGGCAGGGCATTGGAATATCTGCAAGGACTTTTATTTCTCAATCAAGGAGGCATCCAATGAAACGAAATTTGAAATGGTTCATCTTAGGTCTAATTGTGTATACATGCCTGCTGGTTACTGACTTTTCTTTGGCACAATCAGATAAAGCTCCAATCTTTGCAGTCAATACGGTTACTTATAAAGATGGCGGGACGAAAGTTTACATGGGCTTAGGCTATAAAGTCATCAGATATCATGTTATCGAAGGACGTCAGGATACAGATTTTGGAACTTGGTTTATTGAATACGACAACGGACAATAAATGGAAGCAGGTTGTAGTTGTAAACTGTAGCCTGACCCCATCAAGAATGGATCCAGATTGAATTAGAGTGTGCTGAGAAAAGCGAAGCCCTTTTGTTAGATGTCATAGTGGTACAAATCACCAGTCCCAAAGTGTAACAGAAGTGTAACGAATTTCCTGTTTTATTATAATTTAATCCGACTTTATTCGTCAAAAATCGACCAAAAGGCTTATTTTTTAAGCCTTTTATCATTTCTGCCACTCAAAAATATGCATATTCTCATCTCTCGGTGATGGCACCATGACTTCACGAAGCCTTATTCTATAAGGCTTTTTTGCAGGTCATTTTTCAAAGTGTAACAAAAGTGTAACGGATTTGGAATTTCTTTATAAAAGTGAGTATAAATTAATGTTTATATTGCGTTTTTCTACGTCAAAGAAAGTTGAATTAAACTACCAACAAGATGTTCAATCCTTAACAGACCTTTTATATGGATCGGTTTCAGTTGAACCATGCAACAGACCTTTATATTGGTGTTTCTTTATGATACGCTTAAATTACCGTGAAGATACTGATCTTCATACATATCCTGGGTGGAAATAGTGAAAAAACAATGCTGCTCATGCTTAGTCTGAGTCTCATGCTCGGATTAGCGTCCTGTGTGTCTAAAGTTAAGGTCGATCTGTCCTTGGTGACTTTTGCCTCGCTTTATTTAGGGTCAAGCACCGAACCTTCTGAAAGCGAGCTCACCGGGTTGAATTCCGGTTCCTCCGATTTAATTAAGTCGATTGTAGATATAACCCATTGGCAGGAAGTCAATCCCAATAAAGATACATTGCAGCCAGTCGGCGTAATCCTGATCGATAACGAAAAAAGAAGATATGAATTCTTTCAATCCATCGACAACATCATCATCCAAGTCACCCAAAAAGGTTTCGCCAAGATGCACTATCAGGTTGCCAGATCCATGATTAAACTGATCGAGGATGCGCTGAAACCGATAGATCTGTCGATCAAAGCGAAAAATAATCTTCTGAGTACTTTTTTTGACAAAGCGGACTCAAATCTTCTGCTGGGTTCTGATTTTACCCGATTTGACCTAAATCCTGAACAAGCTGCTTCGCTGATCACTGCTCTAAAAACTGAAGACTGGGTTCCTTTGCTACCAATCGAATATCCAAAAGAACCAGCATTTGGGATGGAAGTGGTCAAGAATGATGAGCATGAGAAATTGATGTTTCTCATTAAGGATGATCAAGCCATGGTTGCTTACGCCAATAAAATCAATGGGGTCGATACGCTGATGTATTACTTGATCCCTTTAGCCATATATAATGAGGTGAGATTATCTCTAAACTTGTGGCGATCTTTGGCATATCAAACTTCTTTTGCGGAGGTAAAAATAGAAATTTTTCACATCTCCGAAACTGTTCTCAAATCCGAATTCTTTCCGATTACACCTGAAGAGAGCAGTGTTATCAAACCTTTATTGAATTTAGAATCATGGGTCAAACAATCGGTCTCGGCCGTTATGGATACGCCCCTAATGAGTTTTAAAGCAAAGACCGGCTACATCGTTACCATTGGTCATTCAAATTCAGTCTTGATAGCTCAAGTCATCCATCCTGCAGACTCAAGCTATCTCGTCACGTATCTGATCGATATCGACTTGGTCAAAGTCGGTTATGCGTTATTGCCATTTTGGGAAGAGGCGAAGGCGCCGAGCTGGATGTATGATAGTGAACCAATAGTCGCGAGTGTCTTAAGTCACCTTGACACTTCCGAAGGAGTTGGTGGTGTTTATGATCAGTATGATCTTACCGTTACTGAATCTAAACAGATCCAAAATCTAATGAATGTTGATCTTTGGAGAATAGACCCTCAGGACTTTAATGGGTTGTTGGTTGTATGGGCTTATACTTATGGTTTTACCGATCGGGATGGTCACCGCTTTGAGATATGGGACTATGAGTCTGTCACTGGGATTTGTTATCGGAGCAATGATGAATCAGAAGCTCCGTTGTGGTTCATTGCCCCTGTTAGTGTCATCCATGACTTGAGGGCATATATGAAAATTCATTATCCCAATCCTTGATGATCGATGTTTGACTGTGTTGAAAAATAAGAGTCCCTTTGTAAAATGTCATAGTAGTACAAATCACCAGTTCCAAAGTGTAACAAATGTATAACGGGTTTGGAATTTCTTTATAAAGTGAGTACAATTTAAAGTTTTATATTCTGACTTTCTCCGTCAATGAAAATTCAATTAAACTAACAACGAGATGTTCAAACCTCAACAGCCCAATTCTTTGAATCAATTTTCAGTTGACAATACAAATGGTCTTTAAATAAGTACTTTTATATGATACGCTTGAATTACCGTGAAGATACTGATCTTCATACATATCCTGGGTGGAAATCATGAAAAAAACAATGCTGCTCATGCTTAGTCTGGGTCTCATGTTTGGATTAGCGTCCTGTGTGTCTAAAGTCAAGGTCGATCTTGATCAGGTTCAGTTTAAGTCGCTATTTATTGGATCAGTTGAAAAGCTGACTGCGAGTGAATTGCTCTTGCTCAACGAAGCCGAATCCGATGATTTGATTCGCATACTACAAGTTGAAGACTGGACTGTATCCAGTTACACGCCCTTAAACATTCCAGAAGCGTTATTTGGGCTTGTGGATCAAAACGGCTTACAGTTTTCCATTTCTAAAGTAGAAGGGAAAATGCTGATCAAGATTCAGAGCAAAAAATCAATTGCGATCGTCTATGAAACGATCTTTAATGTTCAAACAGTCTATAGAGACACCATCCTCCCTTTAACAGAAGCCATCAAGCTCAGAAATAAAATCGCGACGAGGACCTTTATCAGTGGTAATGCCGAGGTTAACTCTTATGCCAGTTTCAGGGAGTTTCCTTTTACGAAAGACAGTTCAGAAGCTTTGATCGAGGTACTCAACACAAGTGAATGGAAGCTGTCTGCCCTTGACCAGATCGCATTTGAGGAGCATGAAATGAAGGTCAATGTTTCTACAGTCATTGATCTTTATTTTCACGCTACAGAAACACAGTCTTTCGTGATTGCTGTCAACAGTGACAGGACCTACTATGCCAAAGTAATTTTTGAGATCTCGCTGGAACACTACCAAGCGATCAAGGCAAAACTGCTCGAACTAAGGAACTCAGCCTATGAAAAACCAGGCGATACGATTCTGAATTCTGTTTATAACAAGGTTGAATTCCACCTTTGGGAAACTTATCCTTCAGCCCTTAAACACCTTACATATTCAATCACAAAAGATCAAAGCACAAGTGCCAAAGCAGACATGGATTATGACCATTGGATCAAACTCGACAATTCGATTTCTATCGATAAGATTTTTCTAACCTTGACTGACACTCAAGGCTATATAACTGACTTTGCCTACACGACGAAGGGTGTAGTTGCCATCATCACCTCCATCAATGACGCTTCATTCAAGGAGGTCTATGGAATACCCGACAATAGGGTTGAGATTATTTACGCATTCTCAGTTCCGTGTACCGATGCTTTTCCGGCACAAAATGTCTTTGATTTCGCAGGCACCACACTGAAGATCCTTGAGGATGCTGATCAAGGTACTTACCGCAATTACCAAATCAATGCGAGTGAATATGCAAAGTTCAAAAATTTGTTGGAAATCGATACTTGGAGATTGGATCCGGTTCACCAGTATGATTTTGGAGCAGTTCCTCTGCTTTATTTTGAGGACAAGTCAGGAAATCATCTGTCTGTTTATTCCCTGTTCGGTTTGACAGTCATCTTGGTGACAAAACCAAACTACGATGGACTAACACCATATCTGGCTCCTGCACGTATTCATGATGCTCTGAAGTCATATATCACAACCAACTATCCTAAGTCGGAATGACAAAAGATTTCAATTATTTCCTTAAAGATAGTTCTAATTGGATAAATTTTTCTAAATATCTACAATTATATATAGCCCACGAAGTTTCTATATTCACTTAATATTTAAGAACATGTATTACCAAACTGGGAGGATCATTATGAAGCATGTAAAATGGGGAATCATATTTCTGATGATCATGGGATTAGTTATAAGTTCATGTGTGAAACAAGAAAATGAACCTGAACCTGAGATCATTCCCGAATTATCCTCTGAAGTCATCAATTCTGACATTCAGCAACTCCAAGGCCTACCCAAAGATCTCATTAGCATCATTGATCAGACCTATACCATAACCAAGGTATCTGAAACCCACATCCGTGTTGTGGGGACTTTGGAAATCGAAATGCCAAACTTTGATATGATGTCCAGTTTTAAAATTAGCTACGATTATTTTCAAAAAGCTTGGATCAACAAATCTGAAAGCGTTAACTTCGAGCATTATCTAAACATCAAAGTTCAGCCGGATCTTCAAAAGATGAATGAGTTGGCTTTTGAGTACATTAACTCCTGGCCACCTTCGATTGTGAATGAGGAAGACTTCCGAATCTTGGAAACCGAATCTAATTTAAAGTCAGGAATGATAAAAACGCGTTACGAGTACGATGAGCGATGGGGACCTTTGTTTATTACTCAAGATATTTATATGGTGGGCACCTTTGATCCTGTCTTGGGGTGGACTTATCAGAATAAACTTACAGATAATCCAGTGATAATTAAGACTACATATTCTGGTACTAAGCGGTTTACATGGGCTACATTGAACACAGAAGAGGATTTTATAAAGATCGGAGATCAGGTTGAAGTGACGTTGTCAGGAGTCGTGAAAACCATCATTCCGAATGAGGGAACAAGGAGTATCGTCATCGAACAACCGTTGAGTGCAATTTTGACTTTCAAGGGACAGACAGTGAACGTGTCTCCAGTATTGACTACAGTAGAAAGCTTTGGTGGTGCAACAGGAGTCGAATTGAGATGGGGAGAAGGAACTGATGAGGTATTCATTTATATTTATGGGATGAAAGAGGAAGAGAATGCACAGTTTCCTTTCTTCTATGTGATAAGTCACGATGGTTCCATTTCTGAGATGTCCTATTGAGAAAAGCTGGATAGGTAATCGGCTACACTAGAGGTGTGTTGAGAATAGTAAATT
>WSYG01000052.1 GCA_009773735.1 Erysipelotrichaceae bacterium | reverse complement strand
TTATTGATCCCATCCAACATCTTGATCATCAAATCATCTTCTTGAACTGTTCCTGACGTTTTAAACGCTTTGGTAATGTCTTTGATGGAAGACTCAAGCGGAATGCGTTCAATGGCAGATCCCCCAATATAGCCGTTTGCAGAGGTGTTGTTATACATGTATTGGACATCTAGCGGCGTCTTGACTGGTCCTCCATAAATCACCTTGATGATGTCTGGTGATACAGTATCACACGCATCAAAAATCTTTTGTATTTCTTGTTTGGCTCTTTCCAATGAGAGGACTTTCTTCACGCCCAAACTACCTCCACTGGTAAACCCTAAATGAGCACAGATAACATCAGCGCCTACTTTTGCCATATCTAACGCTTGCTTTTCATTAAAGACAAAGGCAACAGTAAACATATTGCGATCATGGGCTATTTGAATGGCTTTGACCTCAGTTTCGAAAGTCATGCCTTCTTCTTCAAGAGCTTCTCTAAATTGACCATCGATTAAACCGATAGATGGGTAATTATTGATCCCATCAAACCCTTTTGACTGGATATATTCAATGTAGGTCTCAAGATTAATCATAGGATCAGTCGCATTTAAACCAAAGATTAAGGGAATGTTTTTGATTAAAGGCATAATCTCTCTGGTTCCGAAATTCATGACAAGCCCATTACAATCTTCAAACGCTAGAAAACCTGCGATTGAACCTCTGCCCAGCTGTCTATACTTTCCAGAATTAAGTGCAAGCAAAAAATCAGCACCACCTTCTTCAGCATATTTAGCAGTTAACCCAGAACCCAAAGCCACACCTAATAAATGGTGATGGTCATTGATTTGGTTTTTCAATTTTTCAAGAATTTTCTGTCTATTGATCATATCACTAGTTTTTATTGTACATTGTTTAATAACGTAAATATATCGAACAGTATATATACTAGAATTCTTTAAATATTTTCTTGTTTTCTAAAGCAAACTGCAAAAATGTTTTGGGTTGCTTTCCAGTCAGCTCATAGAAACCATTGGTTATCATTTTTGCAGTACCCATTCTTGTCATAAAATAAAGTGCAACTGTGACATTTACATACTTGTGATCAAGTTTCCTATTCTTTA
This sequence comes from Erysipelotrichaceae bacterium, assembly GCA_009773735.1. Lineage (GTDB taxonomy): Bacteria > Bacillota_I > Bacilli_A > Erysipelotrichales > Erysipelotrichaceae > UBA2212. The sequence continues at coordinate 8,509 of WSYG01000052.1, read as the reverse complement.
TATAGTGATTTCTGTACTTTATAAAACTGATGTTGGGATACGTAATATCTCTACCGGTAACTTGACTTAAAATCTTAGCAACTTGAAAGTAGTCAAGAGATTGAGATCCAGTGATGGTGTGGCTCGTATTGACATACTTTTCGGGATTATGAAGTAAAGTAGCTACTGAAAGTCCAATATCAGAAACATCGATAAAACTTGTTTTGCTTTTACCAGCTGGCACATAAATTTGATCCATCGTCCGTATCTCTTCAGCATGGACCCCACTGATGTTTTGCATAAAAAAACTTGGCCTGACATGTGCATAAGGTAAACCTACTTTTTCAATATATTTCTCAATCTTATGATGAGGTGGTATTGGATTATTTTCTACACCCATCAAAGACAAAAAAGACACTAGTTTAATATTATGTTCTTTCAGTGCATCGATAAATGGATAAAGATCCTGAGGATTACCTAAATGTGGAGGTCTCATCAGAAAAACTCGATCTATTCCATTTAGAGCATTGTCAAATGTAGAGGAATCTGTAAAATCAAACATTACGATCTCAATTTGTTGACTAAAGTCACTTTGAGACTTATCGGGATCAACACTTGCTGCAACAACTTCTTCGTTTAAATCTAAAAGTGACTTAACAACTGCTTTGCCAACATTTCCGGATGCACCAGTAACAAGAATTTTCATTTTTCCATCTCCTTTTCAAAGATTTTATTCGCTTTCTGTAATATAGACATCAATACCCCATACTCATCATCTCCAAGTCCTATCTTTAATAATTCCATAGACTTGAGATAATCGTTAAGCGCTGTTTCTACTAATGCTTGACCCTGCTCAGTGATCACTAAAGTGTAACTTCGACGATCTTCAGGAGAAGGAATTTTGCCAAGATAGTTTGAATTGATTAAGCGAGATATCATTTCGGTTACAGTCGGTTTTGAGATATGGAAGAATTCGCTGATCTCTAGCGGAGTAATTGGACTTGTTTGTTTTGAAACATAAATCAAAAGACCCATTTCACTAGAACGAATGGGCAGATTCTTTTTAACAACCAATTGATATCGACAAAAACGCGAGACGATATCCGCTTCTTCTAAACGTTGATTTAGCATACATCCTCCATATAGTTAGGCATACTAACTACAATAGCTTAGGTTGATTTTATTGTCAAGTTATTTCACAGAAATTTTAATGATTATGGTTACCATGCTACCAAATAACTACGATTTTGTCCTCTCAAAACCATAAAAAAACCCTTATTCAAGGGTCAAACTTCTATGTTAATTTAGGGTAAACTCTATGGTGCACCAGACGGGACTTGAACCCGTACGAATAAATCACACGCCCCTCAAACGTGCGCGTCTGCCAGTTCCGCCACTGGTGCATACATCTATAAATCTTCCATTAAGGGTTTTTGGCGCGACCGACGGGAATTGAACCTGTGACCTAGCGCTTAGGAGGCGCTCGCTCTATCCAACTGAGCTACGGCCGCATTGGTCGGAACGACGCGATTTGAACGCGCGACCCCTACCACCCCAAGGTAGTGCACTACCAAGCTGTGCTACGTCCCGATGCTTGTATATTATACACATTCTTTTTTGTTTTGTCAGTAGGAATGATGAAACAAGTCGACTGAAAACAACCTTAAAATATGCCTTGTCTTCCTTGATCTTATCCACATTTTAAAATGATTCATGGATTTAAAAGTGCGAACTTGATGAGTAGTCATGTTTTTCACTCAAATGCACACGATGTGGTGTTGTTTAGTCTTAGTGTGGTGTGATAAACTAACATAGTAAAGGAGGACATCAACAACAAAACTGGTTGTAGTATATCAATCATAGCGCCCGGCTCCAGTGGGAGTGACGAGGAAAGAGGAGTATCGAAAGATTCGGCGGATGCCTCTTCGGCAAACAGTGTGTCGTAAACAGAAGGGTAAATAAACAGAGCCTTCTGCTCACTGATGAAAGGAATTTATAATTTATGTGTGGAATAGTAGGAGTTGTTTCTAAACAACAAGCTGCCGATGTTTTAGTCACGGGATTAAAACAGTTGGAATATAGAGGTTATGATTCAGTTGGTTTATCGATCTTTGAGGATGGACACATCAAGACGGTCAAGACACAAGGACGTATCGCAAATCTAGAATTGAAACTCAAATCGTTTCCTTTAAATGGAGGCGTAGGTATTGGTCATACCCGGTGGGCAACCCATGGGGAACCATCAGATGTGAATTCTCATCCCCACGGCAATCATCGTGTATCCTTGGTTCATAATGGGATCATTGAAAATTATCTCTTCATCAAAGCCAGAATGATCCGTAAGGGTTATACTTTTGAATCCGCAACGGATACAGAAGCTTTGGCTAAACTTTTAGATTATTACTATGTTCAAAAAGGTAATCCGTTAGATGCGATCAAAAAAGTACTTGAAAAGATTCGTGGATCATATGCGGTCGGCATGATCTTTGAGGGTCATCCTGATCAGATTTATGCGATCAGGAAAGATTCGCCATTGATCGTAGGACTGGGTAAAGATCAAAACTTCATCGCTTCAGACATCACCGCAATCTTGGACTATACACGTGACTATTATCTTTTAGAAGAAGGCGAAATCGCAATCATCGAAAAAGACAAAGTCACAATCCTAGACAATGATTTAGAAGTAGTCCATAAAGAACTACAAACAGCATCTTGGGATCGTCAATCGGCTGAAAAAGAAGGTTATCCTCATTTCATGCTGAAAGAGATCCATGATCAGCCTAAAGTATTGATGAATGCCATCAATCCTAGAATCAAGAATCAACAAATCGATTTTAGTGATGAAGGCTTAAGCGATGATTTCCTAAAATCCATCACCAAGTTTCATATGGTTGCCTGTGGTACAGCGATGCATGCAGCCATGATTGGTAAACACATGATCGAACTTGAAGCTCGGATTCCGTGTGATGTTCATATTGCCAGTGAATTCAGATATGGAAGTCCAATCCTAAAACCTTCTGAAGTCGTTTTACTTATCTCACAGTCTGGTGAAACAGCAGACACTTTAGCAGCCTTGCGTTTAGCCAAATCCAATGGACTTAAAGTCATCGCTATTGTCAATGTGGTTGGTTCCAGTATTGCTCGTGAAGCTGACATTGTCTTGTATACCTGGGCTGGTTTAGAAATCGCAGTTGCTTCTACAAAAGCATACTTCGTTCAATCTGCCTTATTGACATTATTAGCGAAAAAATTGCAAGTCGTCCATGGTTTATGTACGGCAGAAGAAATATCACTGTTCATCTCTGATCTACAAAAGATCCCTGCTTTGGTTTCTGGTATCTTGGATGAACAAGAACACATCAAGCAATTGGCCTCATTGATCGTATCCAAACCTTCTTTATTCTTTATCGGAAGAAGTTTGGATTATGCCTTAGCCTTAGAATCCTCACTAAAACTCAAAGAAATCTCATACATTCATTCTGAAGCTTATCCGGCTGGTGAATTAAAACACGGTACGATCTCCTTGATCACCGACAATGTACCTGTCGTTGCGATCGCCACTCAAGAAAAACTCTTTGAAAAAATCATCTCCAACATCAAAGAAGTCAAAGCACGTGGTGCTACAGTCTTCTTGTTTGCACTAGATGATCCCATGTTTGAAGTCGATGTTGCAGATCACATCTTTGTGATCAAAAAGGTCCAACCAGCCTTGATTCCTTTGGTCTCCATCATTCCGCTTCAACTCTTTGCGTATTATGCATCGGTCTTAAAAGGATTAGATGTCGATAAACCAAGAAATTTAGCCAAATCTGTCACAGTAGAATAAGCCTTTGATATAATAAGTGCATGAACTTAACCAACCTCATTGCACTTTTTATTTTTATCTTTGGAACCATCATTGGTTCATTTCTAAATGTCTTGATTTATCGCATTCCTTTAAAACTTGATTTTGTTAAAGGGCATTCTTTTTGTCCTCATTGTCATCATGGATTATCCGCACTAGATCTTTTTCCTGTCTTCTCATTTTTGTTTCTTAAAGGAAAATGCAGGTACTGTGGAGAAAAGATTTCTTGGCGTTATCCACTCATTGAACTTTTAACAGGGATCCTGTTTGCCTTGAGTTATCTTAGATTCGGGAATACTTGGATGAGTTTGATCGGTATGGCTTTGGCAGCTGATTTGGTTGTTTTATCGATGATCGACATCGATACAATGGAGTTTGATGATGGGTTCAGTATCTTTATCGTTATATTGGCAATCTTAGCCTTTGTGATCCATCCAAGCAACTTGATGTTTGTTTTACTAGGGATGTTTGTGATCAGTATCCCCATGTATATTTTAGCGGTTTTAACAGGTGGTTTTGGTGGAGCTGACATCAAGTTGATGGGAGCTGCAGGTTTACTCTTAGGCTTTCCAAACATCATCGTGGCTTTCTTTGTTGGGGTCATCTGTGGAGGCATACAAGCGGTGTTCTTACTAAAAAAAGGCAAAGACAAAAAAACGATGATGCCTTTTGGTCCTCATCTTGCGATAGGAATCTTTATTGCTTTCTTAGCTGCTCAACCTATCTTAGATTGGTACCTTAGTTTCTTCATCTCATAAACCTGATGCGTCAGGTTTTTTTATGACCCAAACAATGGACAAGAAGATTTAGTATAAACAAAAAATATTATACTGAATCTATAAGGAGAACGAATGAAAACAAATAAGGCTCAAGAACTCATAAGAACATGTTTCCTGATCGCTGCTCATGCACATGGTCATCAAGTCGATAAGGCAGATGAACTTTATATCTTACATCCTTTAAAAGTACAATCTTTCATTGAAAATCCCACCAACAGTGTCATGAAAAGAAGCATCAAGACTTTAAATGAAGAAGAGCGATTATACGCTCAATGCGTGGCTTTATTGCATGATGTGATCGAAGATACACCGCTGACTTATGATGATTTACTTATCAACCATAAGCTTCCTAAGGCTGTATGTGATGCGGCTTTACTATTATCAAAAGTCAAAGGAGAAGATGATCAGGTGTATTATGAACGCTTGAAACTCAATAAAATTGCCAGAGTGGTCAAGTTGGCAGATCTACTTCATAATTCAGATTTGAGTCGATTAAAAACAATCAAAAAGGAAGACATAAAAAGAAGAATCAAGTACTTAAAAGCCATGCTTTATTTATGGCAAGATGGATACATAAACGACTTGCAGAACTTTTGATCCTAACCTATAATGGTGTCAAATACCGCCTAATCGTAAATCCAAAAAAACGAATCAATTCGTGGAGTCTAGATCGCATTACTTGTATCTACAATGGATAAGACACATTGCTATAACGAGTTTAAGATTTATGCACCTTTATAGATATACTTAGGTTTTACAACTGATATCACAGATCATATCTTGGGCAAATCTTGTGATTAAATACTGACTTTGATTTCGATCTTATGCTCTAGTGTTTCGAAACAAACGCCAAAATGGCGGTACCAACGAGGTGAAAGTATGAAAAAGGCCAATGATGTTTCATTGAGTTTACCCGAAGGCTTAGTCATAAGAACCATAATGAATAATTCTGAAGACACGATCTATTTTAAAAACTTGGAGTCAAAGTTTATTTTGAACAGTAAAGCTCATGCGATTCAGTTCAATGAAGACAATGTTCTAAATCTAGTTGGAAAAAGAGATTTTGATTATTTCCCTAATGAATTTTCTCGGGCAGCTTATGAAGCTGAACAAGCGATCATCACGACAGGACAAGCTCAAATAGGAATCATCGAGAAATGGGAAAAACCCAATGGTGAAGTCATTTGGTTTAGTGCTTCAAAATATCCATTATATGATGAAAACAATAACATCATTGGAACATGGGGAACATCAAGAAACATTACACCGCTTAAAAAAGCTGAAGAGGAATTAATCTTGTTAAACCAAAAATTGACAGAAGCAAATCAACGCCTCGAAATTTTGTCGACCAGGGACGGTTTATCAGGGTTATACAATCATCGCCATTTCTTTGACACTTTAGCCATCACCAAAGCACATAAAAACAGACTCCGTGATTCGGGATTTAGTAGCGAATATTCCATTATCCTGATTGATATCGATAACTTCAAGAAAATCAATGACACCTATGGTCATTTGGTAGGTGATTCTGTTATATACAATATTGGTGAGTTATTGGTTAAATCCATACGGTTGACAGATACGTGTTTTCGAATCGGCGGTGATGAATTTGCAATCTTACAAGTAAATACCTCTTTAGACAATGCCCGATTGGTTGCTGAAAAGATTCGTTCTCAGGTAATGTTGACTCCCTTGATGATCGAGAACCATATGATTAATTTAACCGTCAGCATCGGTGTAGCAAGTTCGTCAGAAGTCGAAGAAATCACCGATTTGATTGCACTTTGTGATACTAGAATGTATGAATCTAAACGAAATGGTCGAAATCAGGTAACCTGAATAAGTAAGTAGATAACTTTGTTTTGTTTAATGATGCCGATTAACTAACCTGCAAATACTTTGTAGGTTTTTTTGTTGGATAATCAAGCATATTTGAAGTTGAAGCTCTTTTAAAACAGGCATATAATGTGGGTAACAAACTTCAGTGAGGCCATTATGAAAAAAATACTTTGGATCATTTTGATCAGTTCGATCTTGTTGATGAGTTGTACGCCTAAGGCTGTAGAACCCCCTGTATTTACGCTTACTAATTTACCAATTATGGATGGATCAACGGTCACCATACCGATGGATGAAGCGTTGGTTGCGGCTTTGACACGCAAAACCATCGAAGAAGTTAGACCCTATATTTTGCATAATAAAACCCATCAAGCGTACATCAATCTGATCGAAAAGAAAGCTGATCTGATCTTTGTGACCAGTCCTTCTGCTGAAGAACTTTACTTGGCTGAATCTGCTGGCATTACTTATGAAATCATTCCCATCGTCAGTGAAGCATTTATCTTTTTGACCCATAAGAATAATCCGGTTGATTCTTTATCGCTTTCACAAATCGTAGATATTTATAGTGGTAAGATTACCAAATGGAGTCAAGTTGGTGGCTCTGATTCAACGATCATGGCTTTTCAAAGACCCATTAATTCTGGAAGTCAAACCGGTTTCTTAGATCTAGTCATGAAAACTGTTGTGCCGATGACACCACCCAGTGAGTGGGTCTATGCGGGTATGGGTGAACTCATCGAAGCCGTCGCAACTTATGAAAATAAATCCGATGCGTTAGGTTACTCCTACTATTACTTTGTGACCGATATGTGGGGCAATGATCAAGTCAAATTATTGAAAATCAATAATGTCTATCCTGATAAAAAAAGCATCGCTAACGGAAGCTATCCCATTCGTACTGCATATTATGCGGTCTTTAGAAAGGATGAACCTGCCGATAGTGATGTCCGTAAGATCGTAACTTGGATCTTAAGCAGAGATGGCCAACAATTGATGGAGGAGTGCGGTTATGTTAAAGTCAAGTAAGCTATTGCTTTTATCATGTCTCTTATTGAGTTCATGCACTGTAAAAAAGGAAGAACCAAAAGAAGAAGTCGTTGAGTTTGCCGATCCGATTGGTTCTGTTGTTTCATCCCCTGTTGTGATTCCTTATGTATGGATTAATCCCATAAAAATCGATTATATCATTGGGGAAGATACAGAGTTTATCTACACCAATCGAGTCATGATCGATGGACTAAAAGATGAAGTTGTTGAATCAAAAATCAATGCAGCGATATTAAAGAAATTTAATGAAATGATGAGTTATCAAGACATTAGTAAACTCCCTGAATTTCGTGGAATACGTCAAAAAATAAAAGATTACGCAAAATTAGAAAACATGAATGTGTATGTCAGTGTATCGTACAATGCGAACTATGTATTGGGTTTATGTTTCAATGCCTATGTTACTGTGAAAAACCCAGATGATTCATTCGTATATGTCAATGTGATGGATGGACTGACCTTTGAATTGATTCATGGGGAACAATTAAACCTGTCTGATGTCTTTACGAATGATGCAGATCTTGGAAAACTCATCAACAGTTCTCTTCACAATGCCTTGATGGATCAAAACAGCACTGATGAGCCGACCTTAGATGGTTTTGATATGTTTTATGGTCGGTTGACTCAAGTTGTTCCTTTTAGAGGAATCAAAGCCACACAACCTTTCTTTATCAGTGATCAGGGTCTACATTTATTATTTGATTATCGGACCCCTGATTTTGATACCGATTTAACAACGATGTCCATTACAATTCCTTACTATGATTTTTTGGATCATTTCGGACTCACAGCTCGTTTTACGTCGCCCACTGATATCTTTACCCAACCCATCATCGATCGACAGTTTCTATTGTTAGGAGATCCTAAAAGGATCCAAGATTTTAAGATCCTAACCATAAAGAATGAAGATTATCGGATCTTGGAAAGGCAACAGTAAATTAGACAAAATTTATAAGGGACTTGTTTTTATATTCAACCGGACTCATATAATCCAGGGTTGAATGTATCCGCCTTGTAT
>WSYG01000051.1 GCA_009773735.1 Erysipelotrichaceae bacterium | reverse complement strand
TAGGTAAAAGAAGCCGTCATATAAATAACCAAGTTATACATCATCATTTGCGATAAGGTATATCCTTGCATAGACACAGTTTCGCTATTACCATAGATTGCAATCCATATCAACAGTAAGACCCCGACTTGCACTAAGTCGCTGAGTACCCAAAATAAAATGTGTAGACGATATGCAAAACCAACCGTAAAGGAAGCTTTTGCATAGGCCCAATAAGGTTTAATCGTTTGAAGCATTAACCTTACCTTCAAGATATATCCTTGATACGATGCTTTCAATATCGGTCTCGATGATCTTGAGATCTGAGACTTCATAGTTTTTCATAATGGCTTGTGTTACATGGGCAACACTTAAAATACGTTTATCAAATCCAATCTCAAGTTTATCTTCAGCCACATTGACTGTGATTTCTTGTGGATCGACATCCATCAGTTTCGCCAGATCGACAAAGTCTGTCCATGCTTCTTTTAAGACAAAAGAAACTTTCGTATCCGAACCATAACGAGCCTTGATGTCGCTTAAAGCCCCATCATAAATAATCTTCCCATTATCGATGATCAAGATCCGTTGACACAATTCTTCGATGTCATCTAGATCATGTGTGGTTAAGATAACTGTCGTTTTAAAGGTCTTGTTCATGGATTTGATGGCTTCACGCATCTTTTTCTTCGCATTGACATCTAGCCCAATGGTCGGTTCATCCAGATACAGTACTTTTGGATTATGAAGCAAACTGGCTGCGATATCAGCGCGCATACGTTGACCTAACGACAGCGTTCTTACCGGTGATTTAATGAATTCACTCAACTGTAATACATCTTCAAACATATCCATGCGTGCTTTAAAATCTTCATCTGAAACTTGATAGATCTCTTTTAGGATCGAAAAGGATTCTACCAAAGGTAAATCCCACCACAGTTGAGTACGTTGTCCAAAAACGACCCCAATGTTTCGTGCATTACGCACGCGATCTTTATAAGGAATAATCCCATCAACTAAGATTTCACCGGAAGTCGGGGTTAAAATACCAGTCAGCATTTTGATCGTGGTACTTTTACCAGCCCCATTGGCTCCAATATAACCGATGACTTCCCCTTCTTCGATCTTAAAAGAAACATCATCCACAGCCATCTTTATGACCTTTTTAGCATTCACAAAACCCTTGATCATGCCTATAAGTCCTTTTTCTTTTTCATATTTAACAAATGACTTACTGATGTGTTTGGCTTCAATCATTTTTCTTTTCGCACTCCTTGACCATGACCAAAGTGTCATAGGTTGATCCATTGATCTTCATCAACTTCGGCATGATTCCAACCTGTTTAAATCCTAGGGATTCATACAGATGGATCGCATGTTGATTGTCACTTCTTACTTCTAATTCGATCATCTCTAAAATACTATTCTTCTTCGCAAACGCCAATAGTCTTTTCATCATGGCTTTTCCGATACCTTGATGCCAGTGAGATTTACGAACGGATATTCCCAGCGTGGCATAATGTTTCATGCGTTCGCGGCTTTTTCCACTTAAATTGGCTACAGAAACAAGCTGTTCATCAACAAATCCCAATAACATGACTGAATTATCGCTTTTGGAAATCGTATCGATCGTTTTGGTTTCTTCTTCTACGGTATAGCCTAATCCTTCAGCACCAAAAGTCAGATTATCGCTTTCAGATCCGATAACCAAAAGATAATCCAGAATGATTTGAGCGTCTGAAAGTTTAGCTTTTCGTATTTGTAGATGAGGTTTTACGATCGGTTTTTTCACCAATTCATTATACATCGTTGCCTATTAAAATAAATTGTTCGTATGAAAATTTGCATAAAAAAGAACTAACTTTGATAAAAATCAACGTTAGTTCATAAGTGAGACCTTATTTAACTTCTTTTTCTTTGACTGCAGGTTTTCTATCATCCATGATGGCTTGAGCAGCTCCGATGACAGACGCCAAATTCTGTAATTCTGAAGGGATAATGATCTTTGTGGCTTGACCATTGGCAACTTTCTCTAAAGCTTCAAAACCTTTTAAAGTCAAATACGCTTGACCAGGATTGGCATTCTTGATCAATTCAATGCCTCGTGCCTGAGCTAGATAAACTCTTTCCATGGCTTGCGCCTGACCTTCAGCTTCTGCAATCAAAGCTTGTTTCTTAGCTTCAGATCTCAACACGACAGATTCCTTTTCACCTTCAGCCATCAAGATCGCTGAACGCTTTTCACCTTCAGCCAACAGAATCGAGGAACGTCTTTCACGTTCTGCACGCATTTGTTTCTCCATGGCTTCTTGAATATCTTTTGGAGGTAAAATATTTTTAACTTCTACACGACCAACTTTAATGCCCCAAGGATCAGTAGCTTCATCCAAAATGATACGCATTCTGGTATTGATGACTTCTCTGGATGTTAATGTTTCGTCTAATTCTAGATCACCAATGATGTTTCGTAAAGTCGTTGCGGATAATGCTTCGATGGCTTTTATTGGATTTTGAACGCCATACGCAAACAATTTTGGATCTAAAATCTGAAAGAACACGATCGTATCGATCATCATCGTAACGTTGTCCTTTGTGATGACCGGCTGAGGCGTAAAGTCATAGACTTGTTCTTTCAGCGGCACATCTAAAGCAACCCGATCAATAATTGGAAACAACATATGCAATCCTTTAGGTAAAGTATGCGAATAAGCCCCTAATCTTTCAACGACATAAGCATGAGATTGAGGTATGATCTTGATGGTCATACTCAAAAGCGCAATGAATAAGAGTACAAAGAAAATCGTTAAAACCAAACCAATGATTTGTTCCATATGTTCCTTTTCTTATTGGACCTTTTTGACCAATAACTTAGCCCCCTCTAGGGACACGATTTCAACGGTCTCACCAACATTGACCGTTTGATTCTTTACTTCACGTATGCTCCAACGAACGCCTTGAATGATGACAGCACCCCATTGTTCGGGTGATGCTGCTTCTGTAACAGTTACTTTTTGTCCAATATAACGATCCGCATTGGTAGGTTGCTGCTTAACAGATAGATAGCGCTTTACGAGTGGCCTAATGGTCAAGAAAGCTAAAACACTGACCGCTAAGAAAACCATCGATTGGGTAAAGAAATCCAATCTAGCCATATATGCTAAGTAAGCTGCAAACGCACCAAGTGAAAACCATATTGAAACCAAAGTCCCCACAGTCGCAATCTCAAGCCCTAGCGTCGCTAAGGCAATGATGATCCAAAACCAATGTTCCATAATTTTACCTCTAGTTATAGTGTATCACAAGAATTTCTAAGTATTATTCAAATGATCATCTTGGTTAATGGGTTTCAAAGTGTCATTATGATGGATAAATGGCCAGTAAATCAATGTACATAAAGCATAGAGTACCACCCATAAGACCAACGCTTTCCAATCCATCGTACTTAGAAATGCTCCAATAAATCCAGGTAAAGCAAATGACATCGCAAACAATGGTTTACTGATCATAAAATTAGCCATCGCCAGATAAGAAATAGACACAGATAAACCACTGGACAATAGATATGGAATCAAATAGTGACCATTAAACGTCAAAGGCAAACCTGTCAAGATCGTCTCTTGAAAATTAAACATTGCAGGACCAATTCCAAGTTTAGCACGTCCCTTTTGTTGCTTGTTCTTTGAGAAAAGAAGAATCGCTGTTGCTAAAGGCAAGACACCCATTTCAAAGAAAAGAAAACCGGTCGATAGAATAAAAGGAATCGCCATATCATTTTGATAAGCAACCAAATTTTGAGCATTGTTGATCACCATAAGTGGAACCAAGCCAACCAAAATCAAACTGTTCCCATTGAGCCCGATGAACCAAAGTAATTTACTCATCAAAATGACACCCAACACATACCAAAGTGAATTTGATCCTTTTAGTAAAGGTAAGATCGCATTAAAAATCACATCTGGCAATAAGACATTATTTCTTTGGAACCAAAATCTAAGGGCAAGCGCAAATATGATGATTACAAAAGTACTTAGTGATGATTCTAAGGGTTGGATCAAATGAGTTGATGCGTCAAATTTCAATGTAAATCTTGATCGTGCATAAATTGAAAGTCGCGACAATCAACTACCAAGATTCCTAGAATAAATGCTCCAAAGATCCCAGAGTATCCTAAATATTCTAGATCCAGATCTAATCCAGTTTCTAAAATCACAAAACCAACCGACAAGATCAAATAAGCACTTAGTCCCGATAAAACGGGATGAAAAGGATTGATATTATAATGATGAGACAAATGGATGATGAAGGCAATCAAGGTATAAAGCCCAATCATCCCTAAAGTCATTTGAACCCCAAGCCTTAAGAGACCAGCATTGTCACTTGCGAAGTTGACCCAATCCACACTGATGAACTTAATATCTGTGATGCTGGTGATGGGTGGATTTTGAATGATCAACAACAATCCCGCTATAAAACTAACCCCGACCACAGACATCAATGACTTCTGTAAAGAATGGATATAATGATGCGTAGAAATTGCTTTAAGTGCTCTGAGACTAAAATCTTTCATAGCAACAATTATATCAAATGACCTCATAGATGGAGATCCGATCTGGAAAGGTCCTCAATGAACATCCAAGAAATCATCCAAAGCGCACTTAGTGCCAAAGCCTCAGACATCTTCATCGTTGCGGGTTGTCCCATTGAGATCAAGGTCAACAATCGTTTGTCACCTTTAAATCAAGAAAAAACTGTTCCCACTATGAGTGAAAACCTCATCAATGAGATCTATGTCTTGGCTCATCGTAACAGTAAAGAATCGTTATCACTTCAAGGCGATGATGATTTCTCGTTTTCGATTCCGCAAGTCGCGCGTTTTAGAGTCAATGTATATCGTCAAAGAGGTTCTTTAGCTGCCGTCTTAAGAATCGTAAAGTTTGAAATCCCCAATGCGGAAGATTTGCACATCCCTAAAGAAATCACGAAGTTCTCAGAAATGAGAAAAGGTTTGGTCATCATCAGCGGACCTGCTGGAAGTGGTAAATCATCCACTGTCGCAACGCTCATCGATAAGATCAATCAAACCAGAGAAGCTCATATTGTTACCATTGAAGATCCCATCGAATTCTTATACACCCATAACCTATCCGTGGTCTCACAACGCGAAATTGGAACAGATTGCACATCTACTACCTCGGCCTTAAAAGCAGCACTTAGACAAGCACCAGACGTCTTGTTTGTAGGAGAAATGCGCGATCTTGATACCATATCACTAGCCATCACTGCCGCAGAAACAGGTCACTTGGTCTTTTCAACTTTGCATACCTTAGGCGCTGCCAATACGGTAGATCGCATCATCGATGTCTTTCCTCCTGCTCAGCAGCAACAGATCCGGGTCCAGTTATCCATGACCCTACAAGCGGTCATCTCCCAACAATTGGTCCAAGATAAGCAAGGTAATCTGATCCCGGTCTTTGAGGTCATGAATTCTACGCCTGCGGTTAAAAACTTGATTCGTGAAGGTAAAACCCATCAACTGATGAATGCGATCTCTTCATCGGTCAATGAAGGAATGATTTCTATGGATACCATGTTGATTTCACTGGTGAAATCAAATAAGATCGACGCTCAAGAAGCCATCATCCATAGTTTTGATCCAATACTGGTCAAAAAAAGACTCTCTGAAACCAAGTAAAAATGAACCGAAAGTTCATTTTTTTACATATTTGTTTCTAAACAACGAACCCTATAAGAGTTTGATCTTTGCCTTCATACAAGCTTCATCCAGTTCATCTGACCAAACTGAAGCTTGTACTTCACCGATATGGGCTTTCTTTAAGAAAAACATACAGAGCCGAGATTGTCCGATTCCGCCACCCATCGAATAAGGCAATTTACCTTCTAGAAGATCCTTATGAAATGGAAGTGATCTACGATCATTCGCGTTGGCTTTGGTGAGCTGTTCATCCAGTGCGATCTCATCCACACGTATACCCATGGAAGAGAGTTCAAACGAACGACCTAAGATCGGATTATACACCACGATGTCTCCATTAAGTGTCCAATCATCATAATCAGGTGCTCTGCCATCATGTTTGATGCCTGAATTTAATAAGTCCCCGATCTTCATGATGAACACTGCTTTCTTCTCCAAACAGATCGCATCTTCACGTTCTTTTGGGCTTAAATCAGGATAGAGATCTTCAAGTTCTTGGGTAGTAACAAAAAAGATATCGTTAGGTAAAATGGGTTTTAGTTGAAAGTAGCGACGATAGACTGCCAACTCCGTATCTTTCAAGACATTATAAATATGTCTGACGGTTTCTCTTAAGGTATCCATATTTCGTTGGTCCTTGGTGATGCTTTTTTCCCAATCCCATTGATCCACATAGATCGAATGTAAATTATCGATATCTTCATCACGACGGATCGCATTCATATCGGTATAAAGACCTTCGCCTACTTTGAAACCATATCTTTTTAGAGCCATTCTTTTCCATTTGGCGAGTGAATGAACAACTTCCACGACCGCATTATCCAAAGACTTTACTTCAAAGGCAACCGGTCTTTCGATCCCGTTGAGATCATCATTGAGTCCTGTATTTTTACGGACAAACAAAGGTGCTGAAACGCGCGTCAAGTTTAATTGTTTTGCCAGATCATGCTCAAAGAAATCCTTGATGAATTTAATGGCGATTTCTGTTTCTCGGATATCCAAAGGATGATCATATTGTTCGGGTATAAAGAGTTGGTTCATGTGTTATCTCCAAAGACTTGGGTTTATTGTACTCTATTTTTTAAGATGGTGCGTTAAATTGGAAAAAACATCATGACTAATCCTATGATGGCACCAAGTCCTACCAAGGCCACGGTATCTAGCTTTGTTTTGATGCTTAAAAGCAGGACCACAAAAAAGGCTATGGAGGCAACGATATCGATCTGATTGGAGATCCAAGGCAATGCATCGTTAAATAGAGATGAAGACATTAACGTAAATGCAGCCAATAAGATTAATCCAACGATGGTTGGACGAAGTCCTTTCATGATGTTTTGAATAAAGTCTAGTTTTCCATGTCTTTCAAAGATTATGCCTAATATGATAACGAAGATAAGTGAAGGCAGAACTGAAGCGAAGGTCGCAATGACGCCCCCAAAAAGACCAGCCACTTTGATCCCAACAAATGTTGCCGCATTGACCAAGATTGGACCTGGAGTCATCTGTGAAATTGACGTAATGTCTGCCAATTCGATCATGGTGATCCAAGCATGCTCATCAACGATATAGTGTTGAATCAGTGGCATGACCGCATATCCGCCCCCAAAAGCAGATACACCAATCGATACAAAAGCGATGAACAGTTCAAGAATGATACTCATGAGTTCACCTGCTTACGTAAGAAAGTAAAATAGATATAACCGATAATGGCCGCACTCAACATCAAATACCCTACAGATATACTGGTAAAATAAGCCAACAAAAAAGCAGAGATCATCATAATGATCGAGAAAACGATGTTTGTTTTTAAGACAGTCTGCATCATAGAATAGGCCGCTACGATCATGACTGCTGTTACAGCACCACGCATCCCTCTTAAAGCAGCCAACACATAAGGATTGGTTTGAAAAGCTGTATAGAAAAACGAAATGACTGAGATGACCAGTAATGGAGGAAGAGCTGCCCCAACCATACTGATCAGTGCTCCTTTTAAACCTTTTAAACGATGACCTACCAACATCGATGTATTGATCGCCATAGCTCCAGGAATTGATTGAGCCAAGGCAATCAAATCGATCATGTCTTGTTCGTCTAGGACTTGTTTTTGTTCAACAAAGGTCTTCTTAATGATCGGCATGATGACAAAACCGCCACCAAATGTAACGAGGTTGATTTTAAAGAAAGACCAAAATAAATCGATAAGGGTAATGCTTTTTTTCATACTTTTAAATTATACGCCCTACTTAGTTATATGAAAAGAAAAGTTTCGGTTTTACCCGAAACTTTTAGTTTTATTCTGAAGCTTGGACATCATTGAGATATCCACTAAACAAGATTAGATTCTGTTCTAAATCAACGATGAAGACTTGAAACGGATGATCGACATTCATTTCATAATCGGTGATTTCAATGGAAGTCGTATCGACAGAAACCGATGTCACTGCAGCTGCTTCTGTACCCTCTTCATCAATCAAGAGTTTTGCCTTATGTAAGACTTGGCTGATAAACAAATCAGCGTCAGCCAGATTAGAGAAATCTGCTTTAGCAGAATCAAACGGATCGCTTAATCCTAATTTGATCAGATCCTCATTGAGGATCCTTTTGGTTGCGATGTCTACTTTTGGTAAACGTAATGTAATACGGGCATTCTTTAATGCTTCTAGTTCTGCTTTAAAGGATTCAGATGAATTGATCACAACCTGTCCTTCTTTGCCCATAACGATCAGCATGCCTACTTTATTGCCTTCATAAGGCAATAAAATGGATTGATGATCAGCGGTTTCGTTGTATAAGAAGGAATCTATTTGATTCATGAATTTGACATTTTTTTCAGTGATTCCATAGAAGGTACTATCAAAAGTCTTGTTTTTATCAAACTGATTGACCCAATCTCCTTTAAAATAAATCGTATTGATTAAAAACATGATGGTTGAAGGATTGATCTGATCTAGTGTTTTTTCAATCAGATTATTGGTATTCTTTTTGACCCAAGCATTGATGTCATCAACAGCTGAGGGCAAATCAAAATCTAAGGTAGCAATCATGGCCCCAAAATAGGTCTCATTACGCTTTAAGAAGTCAGCCTTGACTTGTTTCGCAAAATCGTTTCTGATCCATAATGAATTGGATAAAGCGATTTTAATTGGACTAGAGGCATTGAGATTGCCTTGAAGGTCTCTCAGTTGACTTAACCATTCAGTTTGATCTAGATCACTTGGATTAAGTAAATCCATGAATTGATCATAACTTGAGTTGGCAGTTCCATGGGATGTCATCGCCAAAGCCAAATAAATACTTAGCGCAGACATAAATTCATTTTCACTTGGATTCTTATCTTGTAACTTAAAAGCGAGATCATTGATCCCTTTGATTAAGAGTGGATCTAACTGAGCAGACTGGGCTAATTTTAAAGAGCCTGTTGACTGAGATAAGTTCTTGATTGATGAGGTCGTACATCCACTCATCACGATCAAACTAAGTAAGGTCATTCCTATTTTTTTAAGCATGATTATTCCTCCTAGTTCATCATAGCATTATCAACGTTAAGCCGAAGTTAAGATAAAATACACCATCCTACGATTTACAGAAGGATCACTGATCAAAACAAAACTGCTAACGCAGTTTACTTGACCAAAGTCCCAACAATCTTTAGATCTTTTAATACACTGGTCCCATGGGGGGCCGAATTAATGGCTGAACTTTGGTCTTGACCTGCTTGTAAACCATTGTGTGCACCATTATTCCATTGTGGGATACCAGACACATCATAAACTAACCCATTGACCGCAACATACGCTTTAGAACCATTTAATCCATTATATTGAGATAACTCTTCAACAGTGAATTTCTGTGTTCCTGGGGCATCAGGTTTTGCGCTTGTACACGCACTTAAACTGAGAGTCAATACAATAATAAATACTATAAACATGCATTTCTTTAGCATTTTAGTTATAACTCCTTGAGACCATAATAAGCATTGATTAAAAGACGTCAAGTAATATGAATATTTAGTATAATGAAACCAAGAGGAACCCATGGAAAACTACAAAACAAAAATAGATGAATGTGCTGCTTATCTAAAAGATCGCATCAAAACTAGTCCAAAAATTGCCTGTGTATTAGGTACTGGCTTAGGAAATCTGGTCAACGAAGCATCTGATCAGCAGATTTTTCCGTATGCAGATCTGAATCTACGGTTGTTGGACATAAAGGACAACTTGTTTTTGGGAAACTAAAAGGCAAAGATGTGGTTATGCTTCAAGGTCGTTTTCATTTCTATGAAGGTTATAGCATGAAAGAAGTTGTCTTTCCAATCTATGTATTAAAAGCCCTGGGTGTTGAAACATTGATCTTGACCAATGCCTGTGGAGGCATCAATGAACATTATCAACCAGGAGATATCGTATTGATTGAAGATTTTATCAATATGGTTTGGATCAATCCTCTTATTGGGATCAATGATGAAGAAATGGGTCCTCGCTTTCCAGATATGAGTGAACCTTATTCATTTGACCTGATCCATAAAGTAAAAGCTTTGGATCCTACCATTCAAGAAGGCATTTATGCGCATTTTAGTGGTCCTTATTATGAAACCAGAGCCGAAATTCAAGCCGCTAAAATCATGGGAGCTGATTTGGTTGGGATGAGCACTGTTCCAGAAACAATCGCAGCCAATCATGCGGGACTAAAAGTATTGGCATTTGCGGTTGTTACCAATATGGCAACCGGTATTCAAAAGGTAAAACATGACCATCATCGGGTTGTCGAGATGGCCAATCAAGCTGCCATCCGTTTAGAGAAGTTATTATTGGAACTACTGGAAAACCTCACATGAGAAAGATCCTCATCATTGGTGGTACAGGAACGATTTCTACATCCATCACCCAAACTTTAGCGAATGATCCTGAAGTAAAATTAACATTAATTAATCGTGGTCATCATAATGAAAAACTAGATCCAAGGATTGAAATTTTGATTGGGGATATGAGTTCTACCCATGGTATCCAAGAACTTTTGATCGATCGAACATTTGATAGTGTCATCGACTTTATCATCTTTACCCCTGATCAAGCATACCAAAGAATCGACTTGTTTAAAAAGATCACCAAGCAGTTTATATTCATCAGTACAGTCGCATGTCTTGATCATGAGCATGCTTTAGTCATCAATGAACAAACTCCCAGAGGTAATCGTTTCAGCCTATACGGAAGAAACAAAGCCGCTGCAGAAGAAGTATTCTTAAGCGCATATAAGAAAAGTGGTTTTCCAATTACGATCATCAGACCTTCGCAAACCTACAGTGAACATCGCATTCCACTGAGCGTCAAAGGCAACAGTTGTTGGCCAGTCATTAATCGGTTAATCCAAGGCAAAGAAGTCATCATCCATGGGGATGGTGAGTCGGTTTGGGCTTCGACCCATGCGGATGATTTCGCCAAAGGATTTATTCCTTTGATCAATCATCCTGAAACGATTGGAGAAATCATTCAGATCATGAATCCAGCTTCTCATACCTTCAATGATGTCTATCGAATCTTAGCGAAAGCCTTAAAGGTCAACTTGAAACCAGTTTACGTTGCTTCAACGGTCTTGGCTCAAAGCACATCGTTTGATTTCTTGACATCGATTCAGGGAGATAAAATGTTTTCCTGTATCTATGATGTCTCTAAACTAAAACGTCTCGTTCCTGATTTTGATCCTAAGATTTCTTTAGAAGAAGGACTACTTGGTTTTCTAAAGTATATGCAGGATCATCCTGAACTTAAGGTTGAAGAACCTGCTTATGATGCCTATTGTGATGTTTTAATTGAACGAGTCAAGAAAGATCAGACTAAATATAGCCTTTAAAAGTCCATTGGACTTTTTTACTAAATACTTCATTCATCCTAATGTCACGACAAAATATGTTCAAATTTGATCGATGAAATATTCGTGAACCAGATGAACAATTCTCTACAACACATAGTAATCATTTATTTCTAGTGTAAACTGATGGTATAAAATCCTCATCATCATAATTAAATACGAGGTAAGGTGATGCGTTGAACGTCAAAATATTTCTACTCACAAGCATAGGATTTATCTTTCTAGGGCTAGGTGTCATTGGCCTATTTTTACCTGTTTGGCCAACGACTCCATTTATCTTGGTTTCGGTAGCTTGTTTTTCTTCAACGCCACAACTAAAAAATCGCATTCTAAAAATCTCATTTTTTAAAGAATACATTGAAAATTATGAAAGTAAAACTGGCTTATCCAAGAAAACGGTTTGGGTCAGTTTAAGTTGGTTATGGGGCATGTTGATGCTTTCAGTGCTTATAGTACAGAAACTTTGGATCACAGGTTTGCTTGTTTTTATTGGGGTTGCGGTGACAACTCACATTTTAGTTTTGGCTAGAAACAAAAAGGATCTTGATGAATGAAACGGATGTTTGGTAAAGTAGAGGTTATATTTGATGACTCTTATCTTGCAATGGCCTTAATAATTGGTTTGTTACTTATTCAAAGTTCAGTGGATCAGCTTGAGCGTTTATTGGCCGGGATAATGGCTTTGGTGTTGGTAGGTGGAGATGCATTTCATCTGATTCCCAGAATCATCGTAATTCTGAACGATAATGAAGAGAAATATCGTAAATTTCTTGGACGCGGAAAACAGATCACATCAATCACGATGGCATTCTTTTATTTGCTCCTGTGGCATGTAGGGATCCTTACCTATCATCCAGAAAACATGAGTATTTGGACGTTTTTGATTTATGCACTTGCGCTGGTAAGGATTTTCTTATGTTTGTTACCACAAAATATGTGGACTCAACGGTATCCTCCAGTCAATTGGGGAATATGGCGTAATGTTCCATTTTTCCTAATGGGTTTGGTCGTAGCTGGTTTATTTTTCACGTATAGAAATAGTCAGTCAGGTCTACAATGGGCTTGGTTGGCCATTCTTTTAAGTTTTTTGTTTTATCTTCCTGTAGTTTTTTGGGCAAACAAGAACCCTAAACTTGGGATGTTGATGCTGCCAAAAACATGTATGTATGTGTGGTTGCTCGTCATGTGTTTATCATTATAAGTGCAAATATCTTAGCGATATTTACATAAATGAAAGGAGATTATTATGAAAGACTACAAGAAACTCACCAATGAAGTTGGAGCACCGGTACCAGACAACGAGAATTCCATCACAGCTGGTCCACGAGGTCCGGTTGTACTGCAGGATGTTTGGTTGATGGAGAAAATGGCTCACTTTAATCGAGAAGTCATCCCAGAGCGGCGTATGCATGCTAAAGGTTGGGGTGCTTACGGAAAACTAACTGTGACCCATGACATCTCAAAGGTCACCAAAGCTAAAGTTCTACAACCAGGTACAGTAACCGATTTGTTCATTCGTTTCTCGACTGTTGCTGGAGAACGTGGGGCTGCAGACTGTGAGCGTGATATCCGCGGGACTGCGATTAAGTTTTACACAACAGAAGGCAACTGGGATCTGGTAGGCAATAATACCCCAACTTTCTTTATTCGCGATGTTCATAATTTTTCTGACTTAAATCGCGCTGTGAAGCGTGATCCTCATACAGGGCGTCGTTCTGCCCAAAACAATTGGGATTTCTGGACTTTGCTTCCTGAGTGTTTCCATCAGATTACGATCGTCATGAGTGATCGTGGTATCCCAAGTTCATTTAGACATATGCACTTTTTTGGTGAACATACTTTCTCCTTCTATAATGATAAAAATGAACGGGTTTGGTGCAAGTTCCATTTCAAAACTCAACAAGGCATTAAGAATCTAACCAATGAAGAAGCTGCGAAAATCAACGGAATGGATCGCGAGTATATGGGCAAGGATCTATATGAAGCCATTGAACGTGGAGATTTCCCAAAATGGACCATGTCTGTCCAAATCATGACTGAAGATCAAGCAAAAAATCATCATGAGAATCCTTTCGACATCACCAAGGTATGGCGTCATGGTGAATACCCTCTGATTGAAGTTGGGGTGCTTGAATTAAATCGCAATCCTGAAAATTTCTTTGCTGAAGTTGAACAAGCTGCTTTTACACCTGCACATGTTGTTCCTGGAATCGGCTTTAGTCCAGATCGGTTCCTACAAGGCAGATTATTCTCATATGGGGATGCTCAACGTTATCGTCTCGGTGTTAATCATAATCTTATTCCAGTCAATCAAGCCAAAGTCCAAGTCAATGAATATCATCGCGATGGAGCTATGAGAGTCGACGGTAATTATGGTAGAGCACCAGCTTATTCACCCAACAGTGAAGGTATATGGACTGCTCAACCTGAAGTTATGGAACCACCACTTGATCTAGATGGCGCAATGTATATCTACGATTTTAAAGATGATCCAACAGATGATTGTTTCAAAGCTGGTGGTAATTTATGGAGAATCTTAAAAGAAGACAAGAAACAAGCACTAATTGAGAATACGGCCACTGATATTGCTTCTGTAACTACTAATATCAAATACAGACATGCTATTCATTGCTACTTAGCTGATAAAGAATATGGCGAACGATTTACGAAGGCAGCTGGATTAGATTTAGAAAAGGTTAAAGAACTTTCCTTACTAGATCATAAAGGTCTAAATGAGGCTACCCTTCCAGGTTCATTCTAAACAATTAGCATTTATTATATAGATAATGTGAAGTCATAAAAAGCACGATTGATATTTAATCGTGCTTTTTGTTGGATGATGATATTTATGCAAATTCAGTTTGTAAGTTTACAAATTAGGTTCAGAAATCCTATGTTTACTCAATCCATGATCGTTAATAAATGGTGCACCAGGCGGGACTTGAACCCGCACGGTTGCCCACACGCTTCTGAGACGTGCGCGTATGCCAATTCCGCCACTGGTGCTTTTGTGATGCTTCATAATTATAGCAAACTTCAAAAAAAATGCCACAGAAACTTAAAATAAGACAACGAGTTCTTGTTTAGAATTAATCAATGTTTTATAAGATGTATTAGCCCAGTATTATATGTTTATGTACCACTATACATCATGATTCTTTTTAAGGTAGAAACATCTGCACCTAGCGCATTTGCACAGGCATACGCAAATTGGAAGGCCGTCCCAACACCTCTTGAGGTGATGAGTTTTTGATCGATGACGACATCATCTGGATGATAATGAGCCATTGCGAAAATCGTATCTAGATTCTCAAGCGGATAAGAAGTCACATGTCTTCCTCTTAATATCCCAGCTTTCGCTAAAACACTTGGTGCTGCACAGATCGCAAAGATATACTTTTCTTCATGATCATAGCGACGAATCAAGGCCAGAACACGTTCATCTTCTAGTAAATGAGCTGTTCCAGGAGATCCTCCAGGTAATAAGATCGCATCATAAGATGTATCCTCATTCCACATTCGATCTGCAGAGACTTTGATACCGTGAGAGGATGTGACTTCCTGTGATCCAATCGACATCAAATCGACCTGAAAATGGGCTCTACGCAACACATCCACTGGGATGATCATTTCCCCTTCTTCAAAACCATTGGCCAATAACACGAGAATTTTTTTCATGGTTTAACCTCTATCTATATTGTATCACGCGTTATCCATACATCTGACGTGCACCCATTGGTGAGTCATTAAAAATACTCATATAAAAAAAAACAGACAACCCGCCCTTTATCGTGTTGTCTGCTTAACCTAAAACTTGCTGAAGTTGTGGTATTAACTTTCCAATAAAGCTTTAGCAGCTTCAAGGATCTTTTTCGCATCTATTTGACTAAAAGCCAACATATCACAAACCATGACTTTTTTATTGGGATATTTTCTTTCGACATCTTTTAGAGAAGATGCTGCTTGAGGTCCTAGAATGATGAGGTCACAGTTTTTTCCTTTAACGTCCATTTCAATCGTAGGATACGCTGAAATATCCAAAGGATAACCCTGTTCATTCGCAATCTTTTTCATTTTATTGACCAATAAAGTTGTTGTGAGTCCACCTACACAGAATAAACCAATCTTCTTCATTGTTAAATCTCCTTATGAACTAAATCATTATACCACTGTATTGTGAAAACTGTCTTATCATTATCTTATTAAAATGTGGCATATATTTCTTACCGGAAGTTGATAAGAAGCTGACATGCTATAATACGCTTAACTTAAAACACTTAAAGGAGACTATAATGAGCCCATCCAACACCTTATTTTCCGCGTATGAACTACAAATTAACACCCTGTTAAAACACTTCCAAGACACCCAATTTGAGGCCATAGAGAAAGCTTCTGATAAAATAGCAGAAGCTTATGTTGCACATAAACGCTTTTTAGTTTTCGGCAGTGGACATTCACATATGATCGCAGAAGAATTCTATGCAAGAGCTGGAGGTTTAGCTAATGTAACTCCTATGATTCCCAATGAATTAAACTTAAGCGATCATCCTTTAAAATCAACGCGTATTGAAAGAAACAAAGATATGGCAAAGGTTTATTTTGAACTCTATCATTTGGAAGCTGGGGATGTGATCATGATTTGTAGTAACTCCGGACGTAATGCTTTGCCTGTAGAACTCGCAAAAATGTCTCAAGAAACAGGACTCACTGTCATTGCATTTGTTAACGACAAACAAACCAAATCCATCATTTCAAGGCATCCTTCAGGAAAAAACTTGGATGCCTATTCAGATATCATCATCGATAATTGTGGTGCTTATGGTGATGCTGGTTTTGATTTGGGAGAAGGATTGATGATGGGATCAAGTTCAACCATTATCGGTGCTTTTATGGCTGAATCCATCAGCATCTTAGTTGCTTCCAAAATAAAAGCTTTGGGACTTGAAGTACCTGTCTTTAGAAGTTCTAATTTAGATGGTGCTGATGCGTATAATGAAGATCTAATGAAACGATATATTCGAAATTTTTAAGTTAAGAAAATTCTGAAGTATTGAAAATTTATAGAACCATAGGTATCTAGTGGTTGATTATCAGTCATCCTTACACTAAGTAATACTTTAAATCCCGATTAGATCACCACCAATTAATGAATACAATTTATTTATGTTGTAGAAAGAAATAACCCCAACCAATTTGGCTGAGGTTATTTCGTTTTCTATTTCTTTTTTGTGACCTTTTGAAGAGTCAATGCGCCTTGTTCAGATAAGTAACCAAGTATTGCACCAGCAATTAATGAAATGACTGTTCCTTTGAAATCAAATCCTGTAGCGAAATAAGCTGAACAACCAATGAATGCACCAGGAATGAAACCTAAGAAGCTAACGTGAGCCTGCCAACACATCCCGGCTGCACCAATCGCTACAGCTAAACTTAATGCTACGATAACACCAAGTGCTGGTGTTAAGGCTGTGAAGAGATATACGATGATCCAAGCCCAGATAACACCACTGAAATTCAATATTAAACTGTCTTTCAATCCTTTTACTTTTCCACCATCTGCATAGAAACTAGCCCATGATAGAAATCCTACAAATGTGATCAATCCAAGAGATGCATATTGAGTGCTGACACCGGCCCATAAGCCAGCTAAAAGTCCGACACTAATGCCGACTGCTACTAGAAATGACATGTTTTTTATTTTTCCTTTATTTTTTAGTGATTTTCTTAAATGCTTCAGTTTGAGATTTGATCCCAACTTCAGCCGCAAAACGTTCAATACTTGATGCTCCAAAGAAACCATCGATCCCTTTGGTTTTAGAGATGACATAAGCTGCATCATCTGGCTCAGCAATTGGACCACCATGCGCAATGACGAGGATGTTTGGATTGACCGCACGTCCCGCTTTTATGATCTTTTCAATTCGAACGACACAATCATCAAGTGTTAACGCAGTATGAGCACCGATAGCCCCCTTGGTCGTTAGGCCCATGTGGGCAACCAAGATATCAGCACCGGCTTCAGCCATTTGCTCCGCCTGTTTTTCATCAAAAACATAGGGTGTTGTCAGTAAGTCAAGTTGATGAGCCTTGTGGATCATGTTGACTTCTAATCCATAACCCATTCCAGTCTCTTCCAAATTCTGGCGGAAGACTCCATCTATCAAACCAACCGTTGGAAAGTTTTGGACTCCATTAAATCCCATCTCTTTGAGTTCTTTCAAAAAGACTTCCATGACTCTAAAAGGATCTGTTCCGTTGACACCCGCAAGTACTGGAGTGTTAACAACGACAGGCAATACTTCAGACGCCATTTCAACAACGATCTTATTGGCATCTCCATAAGCCATCAAACCTGCTAATGAGCCTCTTCCAGCCATTCTATAACGACCGGAATTATAAATGATCAACATATCGGCTCCGCCTTTTTCACTGAATTTTGCGGTAATACCGGTACCAGCACCAACCCCAAGCAGTATCTTGCCTTCTGCAATTTGCTTGCGATACATCGCCATTATTTCTGATCTAGACATTGTGTTCATAAGACTACCCCTTTTATTTTTTGTTTGCTGCGGCTTTTGCATTCATCAAATCGATGAGATTCTGAGCTGCTTTTTCAGCAAATTCCTTATCATTGATATGAAGATTATACTCCTCAAACTTAACGATTTTCTTATCAACATCTTTTCTTAATTCGTTGAATAAAGCTTCATCTGCTTCTTTACTGTAGAAAGCCTGTCCTTCAGCATCAATCATCGATACACCTTTTAGTGGTAACATCAACGTTGTATACGCATGAGCTGCATTGAGTTTCTCAGCGATCTTCTTACCAATCAAGACATTCTCTTCAGGGGTTGTTCTCATCAGTGTCACTGATGGGTTATGTTTGTATAAGGTACGACCAGCAAATTTAGCAGGTACTGAATCATAAGCGCCAAAATTGCACATATCCAAAGCGCCAACAGAAACAACTTGCGGTACATTATTTTGAGCAGCAGCATTTAGACGATTTGGTCCAGCATTTAAAACTCCACCAATGATCTCATCTGCCCATTCCGTTGTAGTAATATCTAAGACGCCTTCAAAGAAGCCAGAACTGATTAAATCTTCCATAGATCTTCCGCCCGTTCCTGTTGCATGGAATACCAAAACTTCATAGCCACGGGCTTCCATATATTCGCGAGCAAAATTGATGCAAGGAGTCGTAACACCAAACATCGTTGCAGCAATCAGTGGTTTCTTCTCAACGACTGTATTATTTTCAAAGCTGACCATTCCAGCAATAGCAAACGCTGCATTGGTAAAAATCTTTGTCGATAAAGAATTAATTCCAGAAACATCAACAACAGAAGGCATCATAACGAGATCGCTGGTACCAACATATTGTTGGGTATTCCCAGATGCAACCGTTGAAACCATGAGTTTAGGAACTCCAATAGGTAAAGCACGCATACCAGGGGTAGCAATAGAGGTTCCACCAGTCCCACCAAAAGCAAGAATCCCATCAAACTTCCCTTCTTTATAAAGTTTTGGAATGATTATTTCCATACCTTTAGATAATACTTCAGTTGCCCAACCACGGTCTTTTTTAGCAACGATATCCTTGATATCTACTCCAGCTGCTAACGCAACTTCTGCGTTGGATACATCCGGCGTAAACAAAGGCTCAAAAACTCCCATATGAACTGTAAAAGTCTTTAATCCAAGATTTTCAATGATCTTTTTAACGTAAGCATACTCAACACCTTTAGAATCAAAGGTTCCTACTAAGGCGACAGTCTTCATTCAAAGACTCCTTTCCTGTATCTTCAATATCAATGTACTGTTTTATAATTGCATTGTATATGTGTTTATCAACGATTTTATTGTGTTTACTTACCATATGTAAGCGTTATCAAGGTTTTCTAGATTTACTAGTAAATAAGTTAGGACTTTTTCCAGTCACTTTCTTAAACATTTTACTAAACTGAGCATAGTCATTAAAGCCTACAAGCTCTGCGACTTCATAGAGCGGGATATCTTTTTCATTCAATATGTCGATGGCTTTTTCTATTCTGAATCGAACCAGATAGGTTTTAAAACTCGTCCCTACTTCTTTTTTGAATAAAGCACTTAAGTAATTGACTGAGATATGCGCAACTCGCGCTAAATCTGCGAGTAGGATATCGTTTTGATACTGATTTGCGATGTATTTCATCACAAATTCAGGATAATCATAATGATTATTGATCCCATCCAACATCTTGATCATCAAATCATCTTCTTGAACTGTTCCTGACGTTTTAAACGCTTTGGTAATGTCTTTGATGGAAGACTCAAGC
>WSYG01000050.1 GCA_009773735.1 Erysipelotrichaceae bacterium | reverse complement strand
TCTCTGTAAGAACGAATATCCGGATAAATAATGAATGGCGATTTCTTTCTTGTTTAAGTCATACAAGACGGTTATGCCATGCATGATGATTAAAATGATGGCTGCTAAACACTGGAGCAGAATGACAATCGCATAATAACTCTCTAGTGATAAGTATGTCATGTAATAACGTGTGTCATCCAAATGATTAGAGAAAATCCAATTCCCTTCAAAAAGGTTATATAAACTTTGTATTCTTTTCTCAGCCTCAAGGGGTGAACTCTCGTGATAAAAGAAAAATTGAGATCCTAAATATTTGATCGGTAGCGATGAAAAGTCTGGATATATGACCATGACAGGACTATCATAGAACGCTTTATGAAACACTTGCAAATTCGGTACGATATATTTAGTTTTGGTAACTACAATCTCGCAATCCTTACAGATCTTACTCAAATTCACTTTATTGGTTTTCTTGGTCTTTTCATTGATCAATATAAACGGTTTCTCTTTCTCAAGGTAACTTTTCTGTTCGCCCTCCATGGGGAAATAGTTAAAGTATTCTATATTCACTATAAAGTAAACATAGTCAATATATTCTCCGGTTTCAGGGTAAAGGAGCACTCGATCAGGCATGTCTTGTTCGTATGTGTTGTACTCTAAATAGAAATCACTGTTTTCTAGTACATAATGCTTATACATTAGAGAAAATTCATCAAGCAAATCCTGATCATATAGGATTTTTGCGTTTGGATTCATTGCGATTTTGGACACATTTGACGCAAGAATATCCTTATGTGTTACAAAGCCCATCAAATTATCTGAGAAATTGATAGCGTTACCCATATAGATAAGTAGTTGAGGGAAAAGCAAGATTACGAAAACAATCTTCATAATAAAGTTAAACTTGAACAATTGTTTGTTTATGTTTCTGTTCTTAATGATACTGATGGGTGAAATCATAAAAATGATCCCTCCCAATAGAACAAAAAGTAGACTGGTCAACCCTATGACCCATAAAAAAAGCATTGCCAATTGAAGCATATATTCAATGGTGTATTGATTCACTGTTTTAATTAATACGATATACGAAAGGATAAATGCCAAAATTGCTGACACAAGGGTCGTCATCAAAAATGGGGAAAATAGGTCTTTGCTAATTGAAATGAAGTTTTCTCCCATCGATTTTCTAATGGAAATTTCTTTCATGTTTTTTGATACTTCAATCAGTAGTAGCATTAAAAGTAGCGTAAAAGAAATAATCAAAATATCACTTCTTGGTTTATCATCTCGCTTGTAATTCAATGTAGGCACCGAAAATCCCGAGCTTTCGGGAAATTGAGCTTTGATTTCTTCAGCAAAACGTATGGCATCAGCTCTATTTGGTGATTGAACGTTGTACCAACCATATAACTGACCTTGATTATGAACGATGTCATAAAAACTACGATACTCAACCTTTGAAGTACTTGTTGGGTATACAGTATAGAGATATCCCGAACTGTTTGAATCATGGATATCATTGCTAAAATAAAAATCTTTATCTGGACTCGAAAAATCATACGGTTTCTTAGGAATTAAGGGAATATTCTCAAACACTTGTTCTTGATCACTTAATAATAAATAGGTAGTGTTAATCCCATTTACGACTAATGTTGTTTTTAAATTAACCTTGTATTTCTGAACATTTTCTATAAGTGCCTCAATGATATCTTCTCGTTCATAATTCGGAAAGTAGGATAAGCGCATCATGATCCGATTGCTATCAAAAGTGACACTGATCCTTCCCCATAAATCTGAATTGAAAATACTCAGAGCATGCAGACTGAGTGAGAAGCAAAGTAGAAATATTGTAAAGACGAGTTTCTTTTTCACTGCGTTCCCCAATCACGGTTAATTCTACACAGGAATATTATGTAACCTATTTTGAATACTCATTGTGCTGTACAGATCATTTAGCAATAAAAATTAACTTAAGCCTACACAGATTATTTCTTGGTACCTAATTACTCAATTACTTTTGTTAACGAAAAACCAAACAAGAAAAATACTAAAGAAGTAATGATTAGTTTGAATTGTTTTGGTTAGCCCACCTCCCAATAGATTATGAATTATCTAACATTAACATCCATACCTGTATAAAATACCATTTCGGCCTAGAACTGTCAATTTCGATGGAATAGCATGGGATTTTAAGAACAATTTATTGATGAATAATCAATAAAGAAATCTCAATTGAGATTGTTTTAAAATAGTGAACAATAAAAAAGAGCTGACTGCCATTTAAATAGGAAGTCAACTCTCACTTATATCTTTGCATATCCCTTCTATTTCAAGAAAGTAGGTTTATACTTAGGTTTTTATTTTGTTCATGATCCAGTTTTCGACCTCTTCAATGCCCAAATGTCTAAGGGCAGAAAATAAGATCACATTGCTTCCAAATCTTAACTGAAGTTCTTTATTGGTCTTCATCTTTTCAGACTGAGTCAGTTTATCAGACTTGGTCGCAACGATCAACAATGGAAGTTTCTTTTCAGTGACATAGTTCAGCATATCTTCATCATCACTTGTCAAACCATGACGTGAATCGATGACCAAGATCACCGCTTTGATGTTTTGACGGGTGTTGAAGTAGTCTTCCATCAAGGTTCCATATGCCTTAAGTTCGCTTTTTGATCGATTGGCATAACCATAACCTGGAACATCCACCATTGAGATCAGTTCTTCTACTTGATAGAAGTTGATGTAGCGGGTCTTACCAGGACGTTTACCAACATAGGCAAGTGACTTTTGTCGACATAGGGCATTGATGAAACTTGACTTACCGACATTGCTTCTTCCAGCCAATACCAATTCAGGCAAATCTGTTAAAGCAAAGCCTGTTTTAGATACGGCTGTCGTCACAAAGACGGCTTGCTGAAATCCAGCCATTAGGCAACCAATGCTTCGTGAAGGACTTGATCCATGTTTTCGACAGGGACAAAGGTGATGGATTCTTTGACGACTGGTGCCATCTCATCGAGATCCTTCGTATTTAGTTTAGGAATAAGAATTTTAGTGATTCCAACACGATGAGCCGCCAAGGATTTTTCCTTTAAACCACCGATGGGTAGAACCAATCCGCGTAAAGTCACTTCGCCTGTCATGGCCAAATTGGAATATACGGCACGATGGGTCAAAGCCGACATGATGGCTGTGGTCAATGTGATCCCAGCACTAGGACCGTCTTTTGGAACTGCCCCTTCAGGGACATGGATATGGATATCATGGTCTTCAAAGAATTTAGGATCGATGTTGTATTTTTTCGCATTCGATTTAACATAACCTAAGGCGATTTCAGTCGATTCTTTCATGACATTGCCCAATTGGCCGGTAACGATCAAACGTCCCTTGCCTTCAAAGGTCGTCACTTCGACTGGTAAAACATCTCCACCAAACGAAGTATAGGCTAAACCTGTCACCACACCGATTTGATTCTGTGTTTCTTTACGTCCGTACTCATACATTTCTTTACCAAGCCATTCCATCAATTGTTTATCAGTGATACTTACTGAACGTTTCATGTCTTTAAGGATCATTAAAACGCTCTTGCGACAAAGTGCCGCAATGTGTCTTTCCAACTGACGGACCCCAGCTTCACGCGTATAGTTACGAACGATATGTAAGAGTTCTTTTTCTTTTAAGGTAAACTGAGCTTTCTTTAAACCATTGATGGCCACTTGTTTAGGGATCAAATGATTTAAGGCAATCTTAACTTTCTCATCTTCAGTATAGGAATCAAGATGAATGATTTCTAAACGATCACGCAAAGCGGCTGGAATGTCTTCCAGATAATTGGCTGTTGCGATAAACATGACTTTGGATAGATCATAGGGTTCTTCCAGATAATGATCTGAAAACAAAGAATTTTGTTCAGGATCCAATACTTCAAGCATGGCTGAACTTGGGTCGCCTTTATAGTCCGATGACATCTTATCGATCTCATCGATCAAGAAGACAGGATTGACGACCCCGGCTTTTTTCATCCCTTGGATGATTCTGCCTGGTAATGAACCTAAATATGTTCTACGATGACCACGGATTTCTGCTTCATCACGAACACCGCCTAAGGAAGCCTTGATGAAATTGCGTCCCAATGCATTGGCGATCGATTTTGCCAAGGATGTTTTCCCAACCCCTGGAGGACCGACTAAACATAAAATAGGCGCATTTAAACTCTTGGTCATGAGTTTAACAGCCAAGTATTCCATGATACGATCTTTGACTTTGTCTAGTCCATAGTGATCATGATCTAAAACGGCTCTAACGGCAGACAAATTTTCACTGTCCTTGGTTTCTTGCCACCACGGGGTTTTAAGCAACCAATCCAAATATGTACGGATGACTCCGCTTTCGCCTGATGCTGAAGGCAACATTTCATAGCGTTGGATTTCATCCAAGGCTTTGGTTTTGATGTTTTCAGGATAAGGATTTTCTTCGACCATACGTCTTAGATCTTCCACATCATCGGTTCCATTAGGGACATCCCCTAGTTCTTCCTTGATGGCTCTTAGTTTTTCACGTAAATAATACTCACGTTGATTTTCTTCGATACGTTCACGAACTTTTTCATTGATGCCGGCTTCAATCGCCGTCAATTCTTTTTCTTTCTTAAGATTGCCTACGATCAAAAGCAGTCTGGCATTCAAACTGAGTTCTTCGAGTAACATCTGTCGGTCATCGACATTCATAGGGAAATATTGAGCCACTTGATCGGCCAACTGAGACGCAGAAACGCCTTTGGTAAGCTGATTGAACACTTCTTGAGGGAAATGGTTCTGGGCATTGGTAATCTGTTCTAAGGACTTGCCAACTTGACGTACCAAAGCAATCTCTTCGGTTGGATCACCAATCAGGTCATCCAGAGGTTGAATGGTTGCGAAAAGCATCTTGTCGTCTTCGGAAAGACGGATGATCTTGGCCCGTTTGGTCCCAACGAAAGTAACCCGTTGAAAACCTTCTTTTTTACGAGCGGTCTTGATCTTACATAAGGTACCCATGATGTAGAGATCTTTATCATGAGGCTCATCGATGAGCACATCTCTTTGGGAGACGATAAACACTTGACCATCGAAATAATTGAGAGATTCATCAACCGCATTCATGGATTTATCACGGCCGACTTCAATCATTACTTCCTGGTTGGGGAAAATAAGTACACCGCGCGTCGCTACGGCAGGTACGTTCATTTCTAGATTCAGATTTGTCATTAAATTCACCTCCTGGTTTAGGAAGACAAATTAGTCTGCTTTGATTAAATCAAAAGCTTTGCGTAAACGCAAATCATATGCAATGGTTTCAGGCTGTGCCAATTCTTTGACCTTAGCCACTTCCATTGAATAGCTCTCTGCGATTTTATTGTATTCAACTTCTATTTCTTCTGGATTGACTTCGATGTTTTCAGCATTTGCGACCGAATCCAAGACCAGTCTTACTTTGACTTTACCAGAAGCATCAACACTCATTTGTTCTTTGAGTGAATCTACAGTCTGACCTGTGATTTGAGTGAACTGTTCAAGCGAGAAGCCTTGTTGCTTCAATCTGGCATTGAAATCTTCCATCATGCGTTCTGCTTCTTCATTGACCAGTGATGTTGGAACTTCAACCGTAGCGCCATCTACAACTTTCGTCAAGATCGCATTGGTATATGCTTCATCAGCTTTTTGTTCTTTATCTTCTTTTAAATGCATTTCTAAATGTTCAAATAAACCGATTAAAGTATCTGTATCATGATGATTGACTGTTTTAGCGAAATCATCATTGACTTCAGGAAGTTGTTTAGATTTGATTTCATTGATTTTTACTTTAAAGACGACTTTTTGGCCTGCCAAATGTTCAGCCTGATAGTTTTCAGGGAACGTCAATTCAACATCTTTGGTTGAACCCAGTTCCAAACCAATCAATGCTTCTTCAAAGCCAGGAATAAAGCTGTTTGAGCCGATTTCTAAAGCGTAGTTTTCACCTTTACCGCCTTCGAAAGCTACTCCATCTTTAAAGCCTTCAAAATCGATCACTGCTGTATCTTTAGGTTCAACATGACCTGTTTCTTTCAAAACAAGTTCAGCAAATTCTTCTCTTAGTTTTTCGATTTCATCATCGATTTCTTTTTGAGTTACTATGACTTTTTCACGCTTGATGCCTAAATCTTTGTATTGACCTAAAGTTACTTCGGGTTTGACATCAAAGGTAAAAGTCATGACGGCTTCTTTAGTTGTGAGTTTTTCAACCCCAAGTTCAGGACGACTGATCGGATCGATCTTAGATTCAGCCAAACCGAATTCTAATGCTTCTTGGGCAATGGTTTCAACCGCACTGATCAAGATTTCTTGTTCGCTCAAAGATGCTTTTACTTTATCAACAGGAGCTTTACCTTTGCGGAAGCCCTTGATTTCCGTTTTTTCAGCCAGTTTTTTTAAGGCTTTGCCTTGGGCTTTGACCCATGCTTCGCCGTCGAGACTGACACTCAATACTCCATTTGATTTTTCGTTTAATGTCCAAGTTGATTTCATGAGGACCTCCTAAATTGCTTAATAATTATAACACTTTATTTAGCACTGTCAATTAAAGAGTGCTAAACGACCACTTTTTCTTATGCTTTTATCGATGAGGAAAGCTTCAAAGCGATCATGAGTCGATAACATCAAAAATATCGTCTCTAAAATCTGATACGCAAGATCAAATGCCTCATCCTCATCGACAGTTTGTGGCAGTTTTAACAAGCTTTCTAATTCCATCTGATCCAAACACAACTTCAGCATCGATGGATCATCATCTTCAAGCCATCTTCTGAGATAGGCTTTTGCCTTCTGTATCCCTTCACTGTCATCAGGTAAAGTCAAAGAAGCGGGGATAAATTCATACCTTAACCCTTCATCACTGAAGGTAAAGGCCTCGGTTAAGGCTTGCTCAATGGTCAATTTACATAAAAGACACTTCAAGAGTCTTTTCTCAATCAGATCAAATGCCTTTTGAACCAAAGGAATGACAGAGCGCATGTTCATGACACTAAAAGCTTCTAGTGCCCTTAATTGATGAAGCTCGTCTTGTTTAAGATAGGCTAAGATGCCTTCTTCACTCATATCCAAATGAATCTCCTGATTCATTTTTTGAGCCGTCAATGCGATTTCTTTGAACTGCTTTAATTTAGCTTCCACAAAAGGCGGAACATAAGGTAACCGCAGTTCTTCATCGATCAAGTTCAAAGCGGATTGGATATCCCCTTTTGATAAAGCTTGATCGATTGCTTCAAGGATCTCATCGTAAGTGTTCTTCACAGGTTTCATTTTATCACAGACTTCTTTGTTCAATAAGAATCAAGCATCTTAAGACGCTTGTCTATAATCCGTAATCATTCTGATAAGAAATCAGATTCACTGAATCTACGCCACGGATGGCTTTAATCGGATCTACGATTTGTTCCTGATGGGCTTTGATTTCAATGTCATACGTCAATTCAATTGATGAACCTACCATGGTTTTATTTCTAAGTTTATGGGCAGGTAATTTAGATAAAGCCGTCATTACTGCTTCATGGGCTGTTGATTCATAACGAACGATCAACAAGAACTGAGCGCTCTTTTTGATTTGAAAGCCAAACACCAACATAAACAATAAACCCAGAGCCAAAGCAGATACGATGGCAATCAGATACAAACCGATTCCCGTCATGATTCCTGCCATAATGGCCCAAAAGATAAAGCCGGTATCCATTGGATCTTTGACCGCTGTACGATAACGTACGATCGATAAAGCACCAACCATCCCTAAGGATAGCGCCAAGTTAGAACTAATGGTTCTAACCGCCAAAGAAGTCACCATGGCCAACAGGACTAAGAGTAAACTGAAGGATCTGGACATCACGACTCCGTTATAGGTTCGTTTATAGACCACAAGAATAAACAAGGCAATTACAAATGAACTCACCAGCGACAATAAGATACTGCTAAGTGAAATGGTGCCGGTAAACTGTTGTACGATCGCATTCTGAATCAGTTCGATGATTTCCATAAAATCCTCCTATTTTTTGTTGTAACAATATGCATATTTACTGACCGCCAACCGTGTCATCGGGACATGTTTGATCACATCAGCAATGGATTGCGGAATAATATCGTTGTATT
The DNA here is from genome assembly GCA_009773735.1 of Erysipelotrichaceae bacterium. Lineage (GTDB taxonomy): Bacteria > Bacillota_I > Bacilli_A > Erysipelotrichales > Erysipelotrichaceae > UBA2212. Next base: position 7,682 of record WSYG01000050.1, on the reverse strand, counting down.
TGACTTCTAAGACAACTTCATTTGGATCTAAGACTCTGACAGATGCGAAACTGGTCTTGAATAAATCGGTATCATAGATCCGTGATCTAATATTTTCATCGAAAGTGATTCTTACATCCAATGCTGGATGCAGGAAAGCCGTTCTTTGATAATCTACGATGACAGAAGGTCTAAGCCCATGCAGTTTGATATCCAAGACAAAGTCGGTCAACACAGAATTTGGGTTCAATGGAATCGATTCATTTTGACCCTTTATTAAATCCTCAGCTTGTTTAAGATCGATTCGTTCTTGTTTTTTAACCGATAGATCATCAATTTTCATCTTAGATTCAATTCGAATAAAGTCCGTATTACTGTTGTAGTATCGTATTCGATACTTCTTACGGTATTCGACCCCATCCATCTTATCAAAGAAAGCAGATCCACCTAATGTATCAAAGTAGAGGCTTCTAATCATATATCGACCATTCGCATCTCCATTACGATCAAGCTCCATGATATTTCGTAAAATCTTTTTCAACAGATAGGCATTGGCAGGTGTCATGATGAACTTAAGTTCGTGGCGATATTCCATTATAAGCCTCCAAAGTAAGCATCAAATTCTGCTTGAGTTAAATCAAAGAAGACTTTGGTTTGACTCAGTAATCTACTGGTACGCGCTTTTATAAAACCTCTTAAGAATTCAACATTGCCTTCCCAAGCATCCGCATCCAAACCCCAACGCTCAAAGTCACGTCTGATTTCAGGTTTTAACGTGGTATAAAGAATTTCCAATTTAGCTAGGACATTTTCTTCTTTCCAAATGGTCTTCAGATTGATACTGAGACGTTCTAAGAAGCGTTTTCGATAAACATCACTTTCAAAAAGTCGACGATTCAGCAAGGTCGATACCAATAAACGGCTCATCCCGGCTGGATCTATCATAAATTGATAATATGATTGATTCGGAAAGTACCAGGCAAAATCAAAGTCATAAGCAATCATGCTTATTCTTCCGTTGTCATAATCCGTAGATGAAAAATACCGCGTATTGATGACATCATTATGTGTGGTAAAGAGTTGTGCGATCCAAAAATCAATGTAACTGTCAATGTTCAGTAAAGTTTCAACATGTTCATAATTGGCTTTAATTGAAAGATTATGTGAAGCAACATAAGACATCAGGGCATTATACTTAATATTATTTCCTGCTGTAAGAACACCATCTACCCTAATGACGGAAACTGTGGATTCATCGACATTTAAATGAGTTGCGATAAAATCATCATCGATTTTCTCGCGAAAATCATAAAGTCCCCAGTATTTTCCATTGATAAACAAGATGACCGAGGTATACGCTTGAACTTCGACTGTTTCAGAATCATCCATCACCGAAGAGGCCAAAAGATCTCTAAAAAATGTCGTTTCATAATCCTGTGAACCTGATCTTAGGATCAGGGTATCAAAGACTGAGAAGTCTCGTTTATCAAAAACTTTATAGTTAAGTTTACTGGCACCATACTGTGCTTCAAAAGTGATCGCGTAGCTTTTTTTAGGTAAACCTCTGACAGATCCCCCAAAAAGTTGTACGCCACAGTTGCTTGAGAATCCACCATCCTCTTTATAGTATTCGATATGACAAGGATATTCTAATGTAGTATCCCAAGCATTTGCTTGCAGATCATTAAAGTGAGATTCATTCATCGACAAAGAAACCACAGGTAAAGTTTTCTACAGTAATGGCTTTAACGATAGCCGATTTTGATAAAGTAATCGAATTAGTGGCTTGATTGCTGTTTGTATTTGGCGTAGAACCATTGGTCGTATAATACACATTTCCACCAGAAAGCAAATTAAATGTAATGCTTGTGCGATCATACACGCCGCTTTCTACCGTTGATACCGCAGCGATACTGATGGCACGTACACCATTACTGTTTGCTGCTTTGGGACTAGGATTATTCATGTAGATGAAACCTTCATCTGCTCTTCCATAACTGGTTTCTGCTTTGAGTCCAGCTGCAAACAAACAATCTTGAAGTTGCTGGCCTTTAAACAGATATAAGGATTCATCATTGTTGATCTTGAGATCGATATGATGATACATGCTGGTACTCAGTGATGCATATCCTGAACCCATTAGAATGATAAAAGCTCCTGGTTCAAGGATCACCTTTGGTAGTGTTACCGCATTGAGCACATTGAATGATTCTGAAATTGTATATTCACTGAGATCGATGGCTGCACTGGAGTTGTTTTTAAGTTCGACCCAATTATAGGCATTAGCCCCATTATGTTTCATAAGTGTATTGTTGTTGGTCATGATCTCATTAAGGATCAAACCACTGGGTGTCTTCAATGTTTTTTGAAAGCTTGTTATGCCACTAATCGTATTGGGAAAACCTGGGCTAAGGGCTGCAGAAGCCTCATAAACTTCATTATTTCGTTGGTAGGCATAACCATTAGGCAACATCTTATAATCTACTCGATCGATGATATGACCTGTCCCATCGCTTAAGAAAACATAACCGTTTTGAGCACTTAAGCTAAAATCCGCATGAAGTTCCCCTTCTTTACGATTTAAATTCGACGTATAAACAACGATGGATTGACCTGCCTCCAAGTTGATTGAAGGAAAGCCCCATTGAAATGGTGATGTAAATTCATCCCCAATCGAATAGTTTTTTAAGTTGACAGGAAGGGTCCCAGTATTAGTAATTTCGATATAACCAGGCAGTTCTACTAAAGTTGATGTGAAATTACCTGAATTCTTTGGGAATACTTCGGTAATTAAGACCGTGCCTCTTTCTTTGGTAATCGATGTGATATAGGCATCAAAACCCAAAACTGTATTTGAAAATCCAGGCGTTGCCTGATCTAAAATAACCCATATTCCACTATTATTTCGCGCTAAGACCCAATTGGCTCCTAAGGCCGGGACATCCACTTGATCAACGATTATACCTCCAGAATCCCTTAAAACGACCGTTTCTTCACCTTCGCTCTTCAAGCCAAAATTGGCGTATAATCCATGCATGATCGTATTTGTTAAATAGATGACCAAAAAGGACTTCGCTTTGATGATGGTCTTTGGAAAGATCCACTTGGTTTCATTTTTAGTATCGCTTAAACCATAATTGCTTAGATCAATGTCTCGACTTGTTCCATTATACAATTCGATCCAATCATAGGTATTACCTTGCGGATCTGCCACAGCCCCTTGATTGGAACTCATGATTTCATGGATCACCAAAGCATGGATCGCACTGGTTCCATCGGGTTCGATCACATCAGGATCTTGATTAACGATTTTTATGTTTTCAGACATCAAACTCATCAACAAAGCCCCACATATCAGAGCGGTAATTGTTAACATAATTACACCATTGCGGATGAAATGCTGTCTTGAAATTTTCAACATAGTTCTCTATTATTTTACCATGATTGCTAATGATTTATCACTTTTTAATGCTCGTCTCATGTTAATACAGTATAATATCTATGTCCTATGAAAAAAGCAATATTGATTCCTGCCTATCAACCTGATTTCCGATTAAACAAGTTGATTGATGAACTCAATCTCGTTTCAGCTGCAGATTTAATCATCGTCATCAATGATGGGAGTAAAAAGTCATGTGACGAGGTTTTTCAAACGGCATCACAACAAAATCATGTGATCGTTTTAACTCACCCAATCAATCAAGGCAAAGGCCGAGCATTGAAAACAGCCATGGAATACTGTCAAACCCAAAATAACATCGATTTCTTTGTCACGGTTGATGCAGATGGTCAGCATCAAACCAAAGACATAATCCGTGTATTAGAAGCTTCTCAACTTGATCCAAGTGCCTTAGTTTTAGGAAGTCGTAGTTTTGATTTAAGCCAAGTACCATTAAAAAGCATGTTGGGCAATAAGATCACCCGACTCATAACCAGTTATCTTATTGGTCAAAAAATCAACGATACACAAACCGGTCTTCGTGCCTTTAGTAGAAACACCCTAGATAAATTCATCAAAGTCAAAGGTGAACGCTATGAATACGAAATGAACATGTTGCTGTACTGTGGTAAACTAAACATCCCCATCCAAGAAGTTGTCATTGAAACGATCTATATCGATGATAATTCAAGCTCTCACTTTAATCCTTTCTTAGATTCCATCCGAATCTATCGCCAAATCTTGACCTTCTCTTTGATATCATTATTATCAACTTTCTTAGATTTAACCATATTTACGATTTTGGTTTATACCTTAACTGGAATAGACAACATCCTTTACGCAACCGTCATAGCACGTATCGTAAGTGTTAATTTCAACTTCTTGTTGAATAAGACCGTTGTTTTTAAAAGTCGTCAACAATGGTTTCAACACATGTGGAAGTATTATAGTTTAGCCCTGTTTCAAATGTTGGCTTCTTACATTTTGGTAAAAACAGCCTATGCTGCTTTAGGCAGTAACGTTGTTGGAATAAAAATCATCGTCGATGGTTTACTTTTTTTACTATCCTATCAAATTCAAAAGAGACTTATATTTAGAAAGGTTACCCCATGAAAAAACTCATTAAGATTCCTTTATTATACGCAGTAGCCATGTCTGTTTTTTTAACGACCTGTACTGCTTTTGTGCTCTTGGATGCTTTCGTCTTAAGTTCGTCTGCGATTGTCATCGATGAAAAACCAATCGTTTGTGATGATGAAAATACAGATGTCGTCAAAGAAGTCGATGCGACAACCGATTCTTATACCGAATCTGCCACCAGCACAACCATTTATAAGTCGATTTCAATTGAAATCATCACCTATGAAGGAGCCACACTTTATATCGCAGATATCAAACTCAGTAACCCTCAATACTTGCGCAGTGCATTTGCGAAAGATACTTACGGCAAAAACATCAGACAATATACCTCAGACATCGCTGAAAATCACAATGCCATATTGGCCATCAATGGGGATTATTATGGCTATCGCTCGGTAGGAATGGTTATTCGTAATGGTGTCTTATATCGTGATGTTCCTCGTACTGGAGCAGATACACGAGCACTATTGATCGATGACAAAGGCAATTTCGAAATCTTTGAAGAAGGTAGTGAAACCGGTAAAGCTTTGGTCGATCGCGGCATCTTGCAGGCATGGTCATTTGGACCAGTGTTGGTTGAAAATGGTGAGATCGCAACAGCTGATATCAGCAGTCAAAACTGGGTCTCGTCTTCCAAAAATCCACGAGTTGGAATCGCTCAAATAGGTCCTTTGCATTATATGTTCATTGTTGCTGATGGAAGAAGCACATTATCTACAGGTGTAAACTTAACTCAATTGGCTCAAGTCTTTAAAGATCGCGGCGCAAAAATTGCCTATAATTTGGATGGCGGAGGATCTGCCACCATCTGGTTCAATGGGAAAGTCATCAATAAACCTACGTATGACGGACAAGGTGTCTATGAACGCGGTGTCAGTGATATCGTATATATCTTAGGAAACCAAGAATGAAATCATTAGCCAAAAATACCGTTGTTTATTCATTATTAACCGTATTTATGATCGTATTTAGTTTTGTATATCATCTTTTTTCGCATGGGGTCAGTTCAAAAGACATGCAGTTTGCTTTTGTTTGGTTTTTACTCTCGGCTGGAATATATTCAGTATTACTCTTTGTTTTTCCTAAGTTTGAAAAAAGAGCTTATTATCGGCTCTTTATGAATCTGTTGAATACCGCATCGGCTTGGCAAGTCTTTGGCTTGGTTTTGAAAGGTGTTGTGGATATCGCTGGTGGATCATCAGCCTATGTCCCATACTTCTTCATCATCGCTAATGTTGCTTATGGCTTGAGTATCCTTGCCTTTGTGTTTGTCTGTCTTCCCTTCAATCGCAAAAAAGCCTGATGGCTTTTTTTATACTTTCTTGGTTAGATTTTTAAAGCGTAAAACTGACAATAAGAATAAAAGTATGATCCCGACAAAGATACTGATCATCATTTCATTCAGCGTCAAGATGTGACCCAAGATTTTAAGATCGATCCCTTGGAAATAACGATAATCAGCAACCACGCTTTCAGGAGCTCCCATAAACACATCTTTGATGATGTCTCTCAAAAAAATCTGACGCAAGATACTGGCACCTTGAGATACCGGTAAACTATTGAAGATGTTTTGGATGACCACAGGCATAATCCCCATCGGCATATACGCTCCGGTCACAAACCCTATGAAGGTCCCTCCTATGGAATTAACGACCCCATAGGTATTGGGTGATTGCACAAACGAAGCGATCAATAAACTCATCAGACTCGATGAGATGATCAAAAGTAAGATGATTCCAGATGCGCTTAAGATTTGATCAAGGGTCAAGTAAGATCCACCCTTGAATTTAACAATAAAAATGCTCGCAATAAACATCAATCCAGAAATCAAAGCGGCGATCAAGATCGTCGATAAAACATACGATATGATGAGTTGAGCTCTAGACATCGGTGAAACCATGAAATCGTAGAGACTTTCATCTCGCGCATCATCCACCAAGCGTCCCATATTTCCTAAAGCCAAGGTAACAGTTGAGATCGCAATGACCCCAGGCAACATCCATCCATACACCAATGCTTCAATCCCAGGCAGATCTTGTCCAACCAATGATTTGATGTTGGCGACATTGATGTCTCCTAAGAACAAAACATAGAGGCCTAAAATAATCATGACGGATAAGAAACTAAAAAACACCAAGGCCTTGTCTCTAAAAAAGAGTTTTAAGTTTCTGATTGTCAAAGCTTTGATGGTGTTCATACATTATCCTCACGAATGACCTTACCGGTCAAAGCTAAAAAGACAGTATCCATAGTTCCTTCTAGGACTTCAAAGTGATCATAATCCTCCTTCAAAGCATCTAAACAAGGCAATGCTGCTTTAGAACTGGGGATGACCAATTCATAACCATCGGCTGTTTGAGTATACGGAAATCCAAAGGTTTTTAAACTCGGATTTAAGTCGTTTTTAGATTTGATCCGCAGTAAAGTCGGGGCATACTTGACCTTAAGTTCAGTCGGGGTATTGAGTTCTAAAATTTCCCCATGATCAATTATGCATACTCGATCACAATGAGCAGCTTCTTCCATGTAGTGTGTGGTCAAGAAGATGGTCATTTTATGTTTACGTCTCAATTCATCGATATAAGTCCAAATGCTATGCCGTGTTTGAGGATCTAAACCTGTGGTTGGTTCATCCAAAAACAAGATGCGTGGATGATTGACCAGCGCACGTGCGATCTCAGCCCTTCTGCGCTGTCCTCCTGATAGTTTACCGTAAGGACGATGGATGAACTCCCCTAAAGACAATTGCTTGGTCAAGTCATCGATACGCTTCTTGGTGACTTCTTTCGTTAAGCCATAAAATGAAGCACGAGTACTTAAATTCTCATGTACAGTCAAAAGATTATCTAAGAAAGATCTTTGAAATACGACCCCAATATCTTTTCTGATCTTATCGTCATCTTTGCTCAAGAGGTGGCCATTGATCGATATCTCTCCTTGATCGGCACTCAATAAGGTACACAATACATTGATCGTGGTCGATTTGCCTGCCCCATTGGGACCCAAGAAGGCAAACAACTCGCCTTCATACACGTCCAAAGAAATATCTTTGACCGCCAGAATCGACCCGTAAGCTTTGGATAAATGATGGATGGTAATGATGGGTTTCATAGGTTTATTTTAG
>WSYG01000049.1 GCA_009773735.1 Erysipelotrichaceae bacterium | reverse complement strand
AAGGATTCACGAAAGCAGAGAATGAATTAAGTCTACTATTCGAAACCGAAGAACACGAAGAAAGCTAACCCAGTTTACACAAGATATTTGACAGTACCGCTTTTTCTGATTATATTAAGAAATAATGCACAAAATAGGCACTTTTTAAGTAATTACTCACTTTTTGTAATCAAAAATACGCGATGATTCGTTTCTCATCATCCGCTCCGTTTTTAGTAAAATCTGTCTAGTATAAAAGTATTTATGGTTATTGTATGATCACAAGCTAACTAAAACATCAGAGAACCCAGATTCTGTAAGGGTTTTGAGTACTATGCCGGAGGACATGAGAAAAGAATTCAAACATGACCTATTCCAATTTGTTTTATAAACGCAAACGGTTGCATAGTCTTCTTGATGACTTTTCACCAGCAGAGTAATATAGAAGATATAAGGTGGGGAAAAACGTGCAAACAAACGACTTGGGTATGTGAGTGAAATAATGACTTTACAAAATAGGACTATTCCAGTATTGCAAATCAATTCCTAAAGGCATAGGAAATTTTCTATCATACTGAGGCTCACATCTTCAGTATAATAAAGGCAGGTTAACATGAAATTCAAATATCGCGAGCGGCAAATTCTTAAAATTTTACTTAATCGCAACAGCGTAACTGGGAATGAATTTTCAGATATTTTCAACGTTAGTTCGCGGACCATCCGCACCGACATCAAAAACATCAATCTGATTCTGAAAGACAAAGGTATCGAAGTTTCCAGTAATACCAATCTCGGGTATTTTTTTGCTTTGAAGGAAACGCAAAAAGAAACCTTGATTCGGATACTTGGAAAAGAGAATGATTCTTACAAGTCTGAACCGGAATACCGGTTGAAAAAAATCTTGGTTCGTCTGATGCAGTTCAATCAGGTGGATCTCTATGACATGGCCAATGAATTGTTCATCAGTTTGAGTTCAGTTTTGCAGGTTGTCAAAAGCCTTGAAAACACGCTGATTGTCAACAACATCGATTTAGTTTTAAGTAGACAGGGCAATACGCTATCGATCCAAAGCAAAGACGAACACAAGATTCGATCCAGTCTGGCTTTGCTTCTGGTCAATAATTTCTCCGATTTGGATAAAGCCGTCCTTCTTGATCTGGAAGATTCCGGCGTTGACTATACAACGGTGAACCGCATTCTGTTCAAAGTGCTGAATCAACAGAAAGCACTCTTGGGAGAACACGATCTCGTGTTCTTAGCAACCTATCTCTTTGTTTCAGTAACGCGCATCCGACGCAAATATGAACTGCTATCAGGACAAACGGATGAAACGAATCTCAATCTGATAGCCACGACCATTATCAATGAAATTGACAGCACCCTGAACATCAACTTCAACCCTACCGAGAAAAACATTCTCAGCAAGATCTACAGCAGTTTCGGAAACAATACCGGGTCCGTTAAAGATGGGTCCTTGGTTCAGGACATTCGCCGGATCTGCGCAAACATCGATGAAGTATATGGAACGAAATTCGTCAATGACCCTCAGTTCATGGATGGGATTGTCAATCACGTCAACACCTACTTCTCTAAGATTGAGCTCAATCTGAACTTCACCGAAGAGATCGTCAAAGAGATTCAAACAACTTATCCGTTTGCCTTCAACATTTCGATCTACTTCATCAATGAATTGGCCAAACTGGATCGCTGTAAAGATTACCGTTTCGGAGAAAATGAAATCGCCTTGATTTCGATCCATATTCAGGCTTCGCTTGAACGAAACATGATGAATCGAAAACTCAACACGATTATCATCGGATCGTTTGGGATTGGGACCACCAAGTTGCTTGAAGTCCAAATCAAGAAGGAATTCTCGAATCTGGAGATCCTGGCGTCGATTGCCTTCTATGCGGCCGACATGATCGATTACTCAGACATCGATCTCGTCATATCGACCGCACCGGTCAATATCAAGAAACATATCCCGTGCATCGTGGTTGAAGTCCCGCTGAAAAACGAATCCCTTCAGGCCATCAAGCGGGTCTTGCAGTCCAAGTATTACTGGTCGAGAGAGATCTACCCGATCATCCTCGAGATTCCGTCTTCGATCGTCTACGAATCTGCCGCTCTTAGTTTTATCGAAGCTTCGATCCAGGGAATCGAGGGAAAAACCATCGCCATCAAGCAAAGTTTTGAAGCCAGAGAGAAGGCATTATCTACAAACATTGGAAAGGGCATTGCCATGCCGCATGCTTTGTTTGAAGAAAGCTTCAGTTATCATCTTTATTTCTTCCGTCAGAGTTCGGGGATCATGTGGGGACCTTCTAAGGTGAACCTCATCGCCAGCATCCTGATTACTACCGAGGTGAAGGAATACATGAATGATTACATGAAACTCATCAACAGCATCTACAGTCATCTCGATGTCTCCAAACTCGAGTCGACCTCGATTACCAAACTCTATGAGACCATTGTCGGTGAATAAGGAAGAACCAATGATTAAGAAAGAACACATTAAAACAATCGAATCCGTTGGAAGTTGGGAAGAAGCGATCTGGATCGCGTCAGAGCCGCTGCTTCAGGATCAAAGCATCACGGAACAATATGTCCAGAAGATGATCAGCAATGTCCGTGAGATGGGGCCATACATCGTCATCTCGAATGACATCGCCATTCCTCACGCAAGACCTGAAGATGGCGTATTGAAAACGGCAGTGGCTTTACTGAAACTTAAAGACAGAGTGGTGTTCTCACCCGAAAAAAGCGTGAATACGATTTTGGTCTTGGCAGGTTCTTCGAATGGGTCACACATCAACATATTGAGGGACATTTCGATGATTCTTTCCAACAAAGAGAATTATCAAAAGCTTATCGATGCGGATGATGTTAATGTTCTGTATACAATTCTTAACGGAAAGGAGGTTTGACCATGGAAATGTTGTGTGTGTGCGGTTTGGGACAAGGAAGCAGTTTGATTCTCAGAATGACCGTAGAAGAAGTGCTTAAAGAATTGGGGATCAAAGCTAATGTGGATAACACGGATCTGAGCTCGGTATCTTATATGAGAGCAGATTATATCGTGACCAACAAGGTATTTGGGGATCAGATTCATAATACCGTACCAAAGATCATTGTAGAGAATTATTTTGACAAGGATGAGATTAGAAAAGCGATTTTGCAGCACATCAAAAAGGAGGACTAAAAATGTTTGATGTCGTAAAGTGGATTGCCAGTAATTTATTCGGAGTTCCTGCATTTCTTGTCGGTTTGATCGTATTATTGGGATTGGTTTTGCAGAAAGCTTCTTTATCGAAGATGATTTCCGGGACATTGAAAACGATCATGGGCTTCCTGATCATCAATGTCGGAGCCGGCGTTATCGTTGGCGCTTTGCTTATTTTCCAGCCGTTGTGGGCAGAAGTGTTTGGTTTGGGTGCCGGCAGCATGCCGACAGGGTTTATGGGCTTTACCGAATTCAACGGTGTATTCGGAGGTTATATCGCATTGATCATGGCTTTAGGTTTCTTGGTCAACGTCCTGATTGCCCGTTTTACGAAATTTAAATACATCTATCTGACTGGGCATATGATGTTCTGGACCACCGCGATTTTCCTGGGGATCATCTTGAGCGTCAATCCGGATGTCAATATGGCCATCATCGTTCCAGTCTTGTCGGTCATTATGGGTACGTATTGGACCCTGCAACCGGCATTAACCCAAAAATATATGATCAAGATCACCGGGACCGATCAAATTGCTTTAGGTCATACGGTTGGTGTCGGCGCCTGGTTGGCTGCCGTTTTGGGCAAATATGTCGGAGGAAAGAATCCTAAATCTGCAGAAGACATCGTCATTTCCGAAAAACTCTCATTCCTGCGTGATTCCAACGTCATTACCGCGTTGACCATGGCTGTCTTGTTTGTTGTCGGTGCCGGTTTGCTGTATACCAGAAACACCGATGCCGCCAAAGCCATCATTGCCAGCTCCGGCTCGCAAAACTTCATCATTTACAACATCCTGAAATCCATCGAATTCGCAGCCGGTATCGCTGTCGTCTTGTTTGGCGTCAGACTGTTCATTGGTGAATTGATTCCTGCGTTCAAAGGCATTTCTACGAAACTCGTTCCGGGTGCCGTTCCTGCCGTTGACTGCCCGGTTGTTTACCCGTATGCTCCGAACTCCGTCATTTTTGGTTTCTTCGGTGCCTTCGCCGGCGGTTTGTTCTGGATGCTTATTTTAGGCAGTGTCGCTTCCTATATCTTTGTTCCAACCATGATCGTTCTGTTCTTCCATGGCGCAACAGCCGGGGTCTTCGGAAATAGTACCGGTGGATATAAAGGAGCCTTGCTGGGAGGTTTCATCATCGCCACCATAGTCGCCATCGGTCAGTTCTATACGGTAATGTATCTGTTGCCAAATACAATTCCTGATACGGCTTCCTGGGCTGGTGACACCGATATGTTTATCTTTGGTCCGTTGTTCTACTTCGTCATGACTTTGTTGGGAAGATAACATCAATTCAGGGTTATGTCGTCCTTCAAGGGTGGCATAACCCTGTTTTCTTTAAGGAGGAAAGTATGAAATTCATTAGAACGTTCGACAAAGACATCAGCCCAGATCAATTGGGCCTCACCAACTGCCACGAACACATCGTGTGCCGACCCGCATATTGGATCGAGAAGAAAGTCGATGACCTGCTTCTTGATGATCCTGAAAAATCCATTTTGGATCTTCAGGACTTTGTCCGATTCGGGGGAAGAAGCATCGTCGATGCGACAGCTATCGATTACGGCAGAGATGTCAACGCGGTGTATGAGATCTCAAAAAAAGCCGGTGTCCAGGTCGTAGGGACTGCCGGATTCAACAAGTCATTCTTGTGGGATACCAAAGTACCGGCTCATCTGAAACCAATCATCGGCAATTTTGAAACCTATAAAGATTGGGTTGAACTAAGCAGCATCGAACAGCTGGTGGATCACGTGGTCCGTGAAGTCACCATCGGTCTTGAAGGAACTACCATCAAAGCAGGACAGGTGAAATTTGGAACCGGCTACAATTCGATCACGCCCTTGGAAGAGAAAACAATCCGGGTCATTGCCCGCGCCCATAAACTGACCGGAGCTCCGATTCACTCGCATTGCGAAGCTGGAACTATGGCCATTGAACAAATGAAGATCCTATTGTCTGAAGACATCAATATGAGCGTTGTTTCTTTTGGCCATATGGATCGAAACATCGATTTGTACTATTATGAAAAACTAGCTGAAACAGGTGCCTATTTGTCTTTTGACGGATTGGGGAAGAATAAGTACGGCCCTGAAAGTGCTCGGATCGACGCCATCATCGCCCTCATCAAAATGGGTTACGAGAATCAAATCCTTTTAGGTGGAGATACAGCACGCAAAACCTACTATAAGCATTACGGTTATTACGGTTTAGGTTTGGGCTGGATGTTGGAAACCTGGCTTCCGCGTTTCGTCGATCAGTGCAACCGAGCCGGTTTGGACGGGAAACAGCTCGCCCAAAAACTGCTGGTTGAAAACCCGGCCCGTTACCTGACCTTTAGAGAAATCCATCATGATTAACTACTGGGATTACTCCTCTTCAGAGATCGCTTCGGTCCTTAAAGGAAAAATCAATGTCATTGTTCCGATGGGTGCCATCGAAGCACACTCGGCGCATTTGCCTTTGGCCACGGACAATTATCTGGTCGAAGGGTATACCCAGCTTTTAGCTGAAAAAACCGATTCTCTGGTTTTGCCGGTGATTCCTTTTGGCCAGACCTGGAGCCTGCAGAATGCTCCGGGCAGCATCCACATCGAAGAAGAGACGATGGTTGCCTACCTGGCGGATGTGCTGATCAGCCTGGATCGGCAGGGCGCCAAGATGGCCACGCTGGTTTCTTCTCATTTCGGTAACATCAGCGCCATGAAGGCGGCAGCCAGAAAAGTCTACGAAAAGATTCCACTGAAGGTCATATATTTCACCTATCCAGGGATGAGTATAGCCAAACAGGGCTTTGAGCGGCTCAATGACCATGGGCTTTTTCTGCATGCAGATGAAGTCGAAACTTCGCTTTTGATGCATTTACGACCTCAATCCGTTCAAATGGAGAAAATTCAGAAAGGCTTGCTAAAGGTACCAAAAGAAACTGATTATATGGCGGTAAGATGGACGGAGTTCAGTGAAACCTTTGTTATCGGCGATGCGACCTTATCGAGTTCCGAAAAAGGACGGAAAGCAATGGACATCATCCTTGAAGAAGCCTCGAAAATTATCATGAAGGAAAAGGAGAAAATCAAACATGGCGAAGAATAGTTTTGCTTATCTCGATAAAGCCATTAAGTTGTTGAACCAGGTTCAGCAGAATGAAAAAGAAAGTATCCAGCAAGGGTCTTCGATTATGGCCAAGACCATTCAAAACGGAAACAGTATTTTTGTCTTTGGGGCTTCCCATGCCGGGATTCTGACCGAAGAAGCATATTTCAGGGCTGGCGGTTTGGTCGTTTTTAATCCAATTTTTGCCAAAGGTTTATTGTTGGACAATTCTCCGATCACCATCACCAGTCAAATGGAACGGCTTGAAGGTTACGGCAAGATCATCATCGATAAGACACCCATCAAACCAGGAGATTGTCTGATCGTTCATTCAGTTTCCGGAAGAAATGCTGCAACCATTGAAGTGGCCATGGCTGCCAAAGTCAAAGGTGCGTATGTCATCGCCATCACGAATCTAGCTTACTCGAAATCTGTCACTTCACGCTATTCAAAAGGCGTCAAACTTTACGAAGTGGTCGATCTGGTGATCGACAACCACGGGGACATCGGCGATGCCGCCATTGATATCGGTGAAACCGGGATCACGATGGGGGCTACCTCCACCGTAGTCGGGGCTGCCATCCTGAATACCCTGGCGACCGAAACCATCATGATCATGCATGAGGCCGGCGTTAAAGTACTGCCAGTCTTCTACAGTGCCAATCTGGACGGCGGGGAAGCCAAAAACAAGCTCGTCGTTGAAACCTATAAGAACCAGATCCATTATGAATTTGACTGAGGAAAGAACCATGCAGATCACAGAAAGAATCGCAGAATTGGGCATCGTCCCTGTTGTCAAAATCGAAAATGCGGATCAAGCGGTCGCATTGGGAAAAGCGCTGATCAATGCGCACCTAAATGTCATCGAAATCACGTTCAGAACCGCTGCGGCAGCAGACGCCATAAAAGTGGTTGCGGCGGCACTGCCCGAACTATTGGTAGGTGCCGGAACGGTGCTGTCAAGAAAACAGGTCGATGAAGCCATCCTGTCAGGTGCGAAATTCATTGTTACCCCTGGTTTTAATCCGGATGTCGTGTCCTATTGCGTCGAAAAAGACATCCCGATCATTCCGGGGTGTTCCAGTCCTTCTGACATTGAAGCAGCCTTATCTTTTGGCTTGAACGTGGTCAAATTCTTCCCTGCAGAGCAACTGGGCGGTTTACCGATGATCAAAGCCTTGTCTGCCCCTTACGGCAATGTAAAGTTCATCGCGACAGGCGGGATTAACGAAAAGAATTTCAGGGCATATCTCGACTATCCAAAAGTCATCGCGATCGCCGGAAGCTGGATGGTTTTGCCAGAACTGGTTGAGAAAGAAAACTTCACAGAAATCGAAAAGCTATCAAAATCGGCTGTGGAAACCATGCTGGGACTTTCGATCTCTCAAGTAGAGCTTAAGCGTGAATCATTGAATAAAGCGACGCTGTGGTCTGATGCCACCGATGGATTGATTAGCCAGGATCTCAAGGACCATCAATCCAGTGTTATAACTCTTCAGACGCTTGACCTCAAGCGAGCCAAGGTCCATTTTCAATCCTTAGGTCTAGTTTTAGATTTTGAAGTCACCACTCCGCAAGGCATCAAAGAAGTTCAGTTCAAGGATCATCCTTCTGGTTTCGATGTCAAACTGATTGAGAAGAAATAGTAAAACAGGATCACACGAAGTTGAGGTGTATTGAAAAAAGCGAAGTCACTTTGTGAAATGTCGTGGTTGTAGATTATCAACCGAATCCATTGTATTTCACTGACTATACAAAACGTTTAAGCCAGTAAAAGAGTAGAAGGTTTTTGAGGATTTGTTAGTGGTTTGGAGGCCTGGAAAAGCTAGGAGAAGGAATAATTCAAATCTCATCATCCGCTCCATATATAGTAAAATCTGCTTAGTATAAATTTTTATGGTCATTGTATGGTCACAAGCTAACTAAAACATCATAAAACCCTGGAATAGATCGACTTTTGTAGAGTCACAATATTAAAGTTGTGTGAGTACAAAATAAGGACTACGTCACTATAAACTTGAATATATTTGAGTCGAGAATCTATCGTGAAAAGTTGTCGCAAAATTGTCGCAAAGTTGTCGCAAAAATTGTCGCAAAATCCATTTTTATTTATAATTTTTAATCAAAAACAATCATTTTCAAGCGGTTTTAGTGTATTTTAGTGTCGTTTAATACGTAAAGGTCTTGTCCCTCTGAGGACGCCATATTTAAAAAAATCCTTTGTTTATAAGGATTTTTATATGGTCTATTTTGTCAAGTGTGACATGAGTGTAACATTTCTTATAAAAGTCAGCTTTTTTGACTATACTTTTCGTCCATTTTTCTATCATATTCATTAAGAATTCTAACCATACTATTTTGACTTTCAACGAACCAATGAGAATAAACTTCATTTACCATTTCAACTGTATGGCCCATCCTTTTTGGAATATCGAAAGCGTTGAATCCCATAGACACCAGGAGCGAAACATGGGAGTGTCTGAAATCATGGATCCGGATGACCTTGACCTTCGATTTCTTACAAGCTGCTATTTGTCTAT
Organism: Erysipelotrichaceae bacterium; assembly: GCA_009773735.1. Lineage (GTDB taxonomy): Bacteria > Bacillota_I > Bacilli_A > Erysipelotrichales > Erysipelotrichaceae > UBA2212. The sequence goes on along the minus strand of WSYG01000049.1, from coordinate 6,269 downwards.
TCTTGATGATTTAGGTGGAAGATGAACCATATATCCAAACAATATTACATCATCATCAAAACCCTCAACACCACTGTAATAATCGATTAATCTTTCAACTGCTGTTTTGACCTTATCGGTCATTTGGACGGTTCTGTAGGAGTTTTTTGTCTTCGGAGTGGTATTGATACGATGAATTGAATCGTATGTCTTATTGACTGTAATCGTTCCATCCTTGCGGTTAACATCACCAATAGTGAGTGCCAATGCTTCACCTTCACGAAGACCACACCCATATAGGACTCTGAATAATGCTTCATAGACAATGTCATCGATCTCATTTATAAATCGATTGAATTCTTCGGTTGTCCAATATAGCATCTCTTTTTTTGCTTCTTCTTTTCTCTGCATAATTTTAATAGTAAATGGGTTTTTGGATATGTAGTCATATTTCTCTCCGAAGATAAGAATCGTCTTGAGATACTCTTGAATCTTTGCTAAATAAGCATTGCTTAATAAACTCTTTGTTTTCTTTGTTTTGGTAAAAGTCGCCTCAGTCAATTTACGCTGCCATGTCATAATGTCTTGCTTGGTAATCTTGTCAACAATTCGCTTTTCGAAGTATGGCTTAATGTAATTGTTATAGGTGTTCTCTTGAGTATAAAGAGACTTCAACTTCATACTTTCGCCATGCTCTCTCTTATAAAAAGCATATAGTTGTCCAACAGTTATATTTGAACCGCCAGATCTAACTGTCAAAGATAATCCTCCATTGCTTCCTTGACTTCTTTCTTCGTTTTCCAAGATCCGTTTTGAACTTTCTTTTGTTTTGTCTTTCCGTCAAAATCGATATATCTGACTGTAAAGAATAATATTCGTAAATTGCAATATCAAGTCGTCCACTTTTTGAAATAAAAGAATCTGAGTAAATTAGGTCATTTGAATTTGATTGAAATGCGTTAAGATGGCTTCGGTAGGCGTTTGATAGTTAAGAATCTTGCGTGGCAGATGATTCATCCAATGGGTAAACTGGTTGATTTGATCGTTTGAATAATCATTGAGTGATTTGCCTTTAGGGATAAAGCGTCTGAGGATTCCATTGTGTTTCTCATTGGTTCCTCTTTCCCATGAAGAGTATGGATGAGCGAAATAGATATCGCTTAACCCTTGAAGCGCTTCAGATAAACTAGCGAACTCAGAACCGTTATCAGCTTTGATAGATTTGAATAACTTAGGAAAGTTAGGGTTATTCTTAGATAAGAATTCCATCGTTTCCTTCACCGCTGCTTCATTTTTACCGGTTATCTTAATGATGATCTGGTACCGGGTTTGTCGCTCTGTCAGTGTCAATACAACGGGTTCGTCTTTGTTTTTCTTCCCAACGACCGTATCGATCTCCCAGTGACCAAAGGTTGACCGATGTTAATCTCCTGTGGACGCACGTCAATTGACTGTCCTAGGATGCGTTTACGCTCACGATTACGCTTTGGTTTCGTGTTTCGTTGGAGTTTCAGCCATAAATCCATATTGTTTAGACTCATTAAGCCTTTATCTATATAGCGGTACAGTGTTTTAGCACAGACTCGTTCATGAGGTTTATAGGTACCCATTTCAATTCATTGATCGTACTGTGACTTCGTCCTAATTTCTTGGCGATAAACCGATTCGATTTATCAAGCCGTTTCCAGGTTTGAATTTCTATTCGTTCTCTTAAGTTTAGGTGTTGTCCTTTTACTGGACTCGTTGTATCATTGAGGTGCATCATTCATGGTTCCCTTTCTCAAAAGTTTCGTAACTCAATGATACTCGGATTCCGTGCGTGGTGCTTTTTATTTTATTTGGGTGGACGACTTCATATTGCAATTTACGTTCAAGAAATTTATTCAACAATCCACTTTCAAAATTGTTTATGTATATGAGGTTGACATAGTAAAAATCATATGTTAGGCTAATATTGCAAAATCAAATGATCTTCAGGGCAGGGTGAAATTCCTGACCGGCGGTATAGCCCGCGAACCGTAAGGTTGATTCGGTTTAACTCCGAAGCCGACAGTAAAGTCTGGATGAAAGAAGATTCATAAGTTTTTAGTTATCCTTTTCAATATGGGTGACTTAAGACAAAATTAACTATCAAGCCCTGAGATAATTATCACAGGGTTTTGTCTATTTTACACACTTTGGAGGTAAAGCTTGGATATAAGTTATATGAAAGCTGCACTAAAACTAGCAGCACTTGGAGTTGGATACGTTCATCCGAATCCACTCGTAGGGGCAATTATCGTAAAAAATAAGATTGTGATTGGGCAAGGGTATCATCGAGTGTATGGTGGTCCACACGCAGAAATAGAAGCGTTTAAAAATGCAACAGATGATGTTAGTGGCGCAACTATGTATGTAACATTAGAACCGTGTATACATTTTGGGAAAACTCCTCCTTGTGCTCATGCAATAGTTGAGAAAGGTATCAAACGTGTTGTTATAGGGATGTTGGATCCAAATCCTTTGGTATCGGGAAAAGGCATTGATTATCTTAGAAAAGCTGGAATAGAAGTAATATGTGGTGTTTTAGAAGATGAAGCTAAAAAGCAAAATGAAATATTCCTTAAGTATATTACGAAAAAAGAACCTTTCGTAATTATGAAGTCTGCAATGACGCTTGATGGAAAAATTGCGACACATACATCGTCTTCAAAATGGGTTACAGGCGAATCTGCTCGCGAATATGTACATCAATTACGTCACCAGGTTACAGGAATCATGGTTGGTATTGGAACAGTTTTAGCGGATGATCCGAGTTTGACAACTCGTTTGCAAAATGGTATCGGTAAAGATCCTATAAGAATTATTGTAGATAGCAATTTACGTATACCTGAGACTGCGAAAGTAATAACTCAAATAAGTGATGCTAGAACAATAATTGCTGTTACTGAACATGCTGATTCAGAAAAAATTAAGCGTTTAGAATCAATTGGAGTATTGATTATCCGAATTCCTTCTAAAAATCATCGTGTTGATCTTAAAGCCTTAATGATTGAATTGGGAAGATATGAAATCGATAGCATTCTGCTTGAAGGTGGAAGTGAACTCAACTATTCTGCAATTGAGGTTGGAATTGTTGATAAAGTCTTAGTGTTTATTGGAAACAAGATAGTGGGTGGTAATGCTGCAAAAACACCGATAGGTGGGCTTGGTATTTCTGAGATGACTGACGCAATGCTTTTGGATTTTGATTCAATACACAAAATTGGTGACGATTTGTTAATTGAAGCGTATCTAAGAAAGAGGATAGAAAATAATGTTCACAGGATTGGTTGAAGAAATTGGTACAATTAGATCTATTGCTAAAAATGCAAAGTCTGCACGTATCACTATTCAAGCGAAAGTAGTTTTGGATGGTATGAAAATTGGAGATAGTATTAATTCAAATGGAACATGCTTGACTGTAACCGATTTTGGGAGTTCATGGTTTACAGTTGATGTTATGGCTGAAACAATGCGCAAGAGCAATCTAGACAATATTAAAAATGATCACGAAGTCAATTTGGAGCGAGCTTTACGTCTTGGTGATCGTTTAGGAGGGCATATCGTCAGTGGACATGTTGATGGTTTAGGTACGATTTCACAAATCGATTATGAGGAAAATGCTACTTGGCTAACAATTATGACCACCAATACAATCTCACGCTACATCATATATAAAGGATCTATCGCAATTGATGGTGTCAGTCTAACTGTGGCTTCTATTGATAGTCGAACATTTAAGGTATCCATCATTCCACATACAAATGCAATGACAAGCTTGCATCGCAAACGTGTTGGTGACTTAGTGAATCTTGAATGCGATATGGTGGGCAAGTATATTGAAAAGTTTCTTCTACAAAGAGTAGATGATACAACGTCAAATAAATTAGATGAAAATTTCTTACGTGAAAATGGATTCATGTAGAAAAGAAGGAGAGAAATGGCTCAATTTAATACAATTGAAGAAGCTTTAGAAGATATTAAAAACGGAAAAATCATTGTCGTTGTTGATGATGAGAATCGGGAAAATGAAGGCGATCTTGTGATGGCAGCTGAAAAAGTTACGGGTGAAGCCATAAATTTCATGGCTAAGTATGCTAGAGGTTTGATTTGCATGCCGATAGTGAAGGAACGCTTATCCACATTGGAGTTACCTGCGATGGTTGCACACAACACCGACCAACATCAAACAGCTTTTACGGTATCCATCGACGCTATGGAAACAACAACAGGTATTTCAGCATTTGAACGTGCATCAACAATTTTAAAGGTTTTAGATCCTAATGCCCAAGCGACAGATTTTAAACGACCTGGTCATATATTTCCTTTAGAAGCTAAAGAAGGGGGTGTGCTTAAGCGGACAGGTCACACAGAAGCAGCTGTAGATTTAGCTCGCATGGCAGGTTTGTATCCTGCAGGTGTAATCTGTGAAATCATGAATGAGGATGGCTCAATGGCAAGAGTACCAGAGCTTCTTTCATTTGTTAAGTTTCATGGTTTAAAAATAATTACGATAGAAGATTTAATTGCTTATCGTCGTAAACACGAGGTAAATGTCAGACGTGAAACAGAAGCTATACTTCCAACTAAGCACGGTGAATTTAAGATGGTAGGATATATAAATACGCTTAATGGTGAACATCATGTAGCTTTGGTAAAAGGAGATGTCACGCAGGATGAAACGATCCTGGTTCGTGTTCATTCTGAATGCTTAACAGGTGATGCATTTGGTTCATTGCGATGTGATTGTGGTGATCAGTTGCATGCCGCTATGAAACGAATAGATGCTGAAGGTAAAGGTATCCTTTTGTATATGCGTCAAGAAGGGCGTGGAATCGGTCTTATCAACAAAATTCGAGCTTATGCGCTACAAGATCAAGGAATGGATACTGTTGAGGCAAATTTAGCATTGGGATTTCCTGCAGACTTAAGAGATTATGGAATTGGTGCTCAAATTTTATCAGATTTAGGCGTAAAGAAAGTACGCTTGATGACCAATAATCCACGTAAAATTGTTGGCCTTGGTGGTTATGGTATTGAAATTGTTGAGAGAAGCTCAATCCAATTAAATCACAATGAACGAAATGCTTTTTATCTAAAAACCAAGCAAGTTAAATTAGATCATATGTTAGTTCTTGAGAAAAATGAACAAGAATATATAAAGTAATTAACGATGGAATCATCAAAGGAGAAAAAATGAAAAATTTTGAAGGAAAATTAATTGCAAAAGATTTACGAGTAGGAATAGTTATTGGGCGATTTAATGAATTTATTGGTGGGAAATTGTTAGGTGGTGCAATCGATGGTTTAAAACGTCATGGTGTTGAGGAGGATTCAATCGATATTGCTTGGGTCCCAGGTGCTTTTGAAATCCCGTTGATTGCTAAAAAAATGGTGTCATTAAATAAGTATGATGCAGTCATCTGTTTGGGAGCGGTAATAAAAGGATCGACACCACACTTTGATTATGTTGCTTCTGAAGTTAGCAAAGGAATTGCTACAGTATCACTTGATTCTGGTGTACCTGTAATTTTTGGTGTACTAACTACTGATACCATTGAGCAAGCGATTGAAAGAGCAGGAACAAAAGCGGGTAATAAAGGCTATGATGCAGCAGTTACGGCTATTGAAATGGTTAATCTACTTCATTCATTTGAATAGTACGCATTCGTATAATATTTAGAAGATCGACACATGATAAGTTGAGCTTCTTTGTCATAATTTATAAAACACATTAGATATCAAGTTTCGAGAGTATAACTAAAGTTGTGGGAATTCGAAATTAACTAAATAAAGTTACAACACTAACCTAAGGAGATATGCCCATGTCCAATTCTACCCTAGATTTATTGAAATTACTATCCTCGCCCGAAGAATTACGGGAGTCAATTCGTCAGATGGTTCAAACAGCGATGAACGATCTGATGAAAGTGGAGTTGGATTCAGTATTGGGCTATCAGAAATACAGCCGGGAAACTGAAGGTAGTGATAATTGTCGAAACGGAAGTTACCAGCGCACCTTCGATACCGAGTATGGAGCCGTAGAACTAAACGTCCCCAGAGATCGAAAGAATGAATTCAACACGGCTCTGTTTGATGCCTACCGGCGACGTAGTCATTGGTTAGAAGATATGGTCATCGCACTCTATTAGAAAGGCTCTACGACCTCCGAAATCTGTGAGTTGATCGAGAAACTGTACGGTCACCACTACTCTAAACAGACCGTCAGTAATATCACCGAGGCGACTCAGGAACTGGTGGAGCGCTTC
>WSYG01000048.1 GCA_009773735.1 Erysipelotrichaceae bacterium | reverse complement strand
TGATTTGACACCAATATTTTACACGGAGTGCTTCCTCTATTCATAGAAATTTCGTCCTTTTCTACTTTGTACGTTTACACAAGATATTTTATACTACCGCAATTTCATAAACTATCCATTTTTACGGCTTAAAAGTAGTCTTAATTATCTGACTTTATATCTATATTGTACATGCAGTGATGTTTTCAAAAAGTTGCAGAAAATTAGAGGTATAAACATGGGAAAATTATGGATTTGAGATTCTTTAATAGCACTATCCTGTGTTTAATTCTCTCTTTGATATTTAGTCTAGATAAATGCATTAAAAGGAGTTGATAAGTAAAAAAACAGCATCGCTGTTTTTTGGTTGTAGGTGATAATGATCAATCACTCTTTTTAGTCATTCTTTTGATTCCTTTTATGTAATGGTTATTGGCCAAATCGACAATCCCATAAGCCATATCTTCACTTAAGGCTCCTTGACTTAAGAGCATGGTTGATCTTAACGGTGTATTCATCACAAAAGACATCATCATCTTGAAATGATTGGAGTCAACATCAGCCTTGGTAAAATGCCCTGCCTTCATCAACATTCTTTTCGACATGATTTTCATCAGTTTACCAGCCAATGTATCACGCATATCATCTAGGGTGGAGTCGATGGTAAAGGAACCAGCTTTAATAGGATGATCTTTTAGGATGTCTTTTTCATATACAAACTTGAAGTCTTGATCGGTAGGATAACCTTGAAGGTGATCATACCATGTCTTATGCCAACCATTTTCGATGTGTTGAATCTGTTGGGTCACTAGATTGAATGTCATCGCTAAACGAATATCGCGGCTGGATGAACCAACCTGCAATTCGTATTCACCTTCTGCGCAAATAAAACGCTGAAGTGAAAGATCGAAATACTCAAATGCCGAAGGATCAAGTGACATATGGATTACTTTAGTTTCATTTGCCTTTAAGGTAATCTTTTCAAAAGCCTTAAGCTCATGAGATGCAAAGAAATGTGCTTTTGTTTTATTACTGACATAGATTTGTACGATTTCAGAACCTGCTATGTTTCCTGTGTTGGTCAACGTAAAACTAATCACGTTCTCAACATAACTCAAATCCTTATAACTAAATTCACAATAACTTAAACCATGCCCAAAAGGAAAAAGGACCTCAACTTTGGCACTATCAAAATATCGATATCCCACAAAAATGCTTTCTCTATAGTTGACCTGTTGTTTTTCTTTCCCATATGTTTCAAAGCTAGGTACAGATTCATAAGTAAGTGGGAAAGTCTCTGCCAATTTACCGCTGGGATTAACTTTTCCGTATAAGATATCTACCAAAGCTGGGCCACCAGCTTCGCCTGGTAAGTAACCATTGAGGATGGCTGGTACTTGAGTTGCCCAAGGCATCAAACAAGGTGCTCCTCCTGCCAATACCACAACAACGTTTTTCGTCTTCTTTAAAACTGCATTCACCAAGGCATTGTGAGCTAAAGGTAAGTTTAAATCTAGACGATCAAAACCTTCGCTTTCCAGATCTTCTGTCAAACCGATAAAGACGATGACTTTTTGATTGTCTGCGATATCTTGAGTAGCCTCTTCAATCATGGAGAGATCATCAGATTTTTGACATGAATACGCAGCGCGATACTCAAAGTCGATATTAGATTGCTTTAAACCATCCAGTAAGGATTCGACTTGTATCGGATGGACTTGAGAACTGCCTGAGCCTTGGAATCTGGCTTTTTGAGCCAATTCACCCAGAACCAAGATTTTTTGATTTATGTCCAAAGGCAATAGTTGATCTTTATTTTTAAGTAAAACGATGCTTTGTTGAGCAACTTTTCTTGCGAAATCGCGATGAACTTGAGGTTCTGGTTTGTATTCCTGACTTAAAGCAGGCTTTGCTTTCTTGATTAGATTCAACACATTGAGGGCACAACGATCTAAGTCTTCTATTTTTAAGGAACCATCTTGAAGTGCTTGCGTTACTTGATCGAGATAGAATTGTTGATTCCCTGGCATTTCTAAATCTAGTCCGGCTGCAATGTCGATTTCACGTTGATGCGCGGCACCCCAATCACTCATGACCAAACCATTAAAATCCCATTCATGACGTAAGACAGTTTTTAATAACCAAGGATTAGAACTACTATATACGTTATCAATCATGTTATAGGAACACATGATGGTCCAAGGTTGACTTAATTTGACAGCCAATTCAAAAGGCTTAAGATATATTTCTCTAAGTGCTCTTTGATCAACATTGCTTGAACTGCTTAAGCGATGATTTTCTTGATTATTGGCTGCGAAATGCTTCAGTGATGTTCCTATGCCTAAAGACTGTACTCCATTGATAAAACTAGAAGCCAACAGACCACTTAAAAGTGGATCTTCACTAAAGTATTCAAAATTCCTTCCGCATAGCGGATTTCGTTTGATGTTGACACCAGGTCCTAAAATAACGGACACTTTTTGATCAATGGCTTCTTGGGCTAAGTGCTGACCCAGCTGAACCATTAGTTCTTTATCCCAACTACAGGCACTTAAACTCGCTGTTGGATAACACACTGAAGGATAACTGTCGGCAATTCCCAATTGATCGCTTTTTTCAAGTTGTTTACGTAAACCATGAGGCCCATCCGTAACCATGATTTCAGGAATACCAAGTTCAGGGAAAGATTCTAGATGCCAAAAATCCTTTCCGGAACATAGACGGATCTTATCTTCAGTTGATAATTGACTTAATAAAGCTTGGATATTCATAAGGTGACCTCCAAGACATCTTTACTCTTATTTTTAGTCGCTTTTTGAAACATCGACAGGTTGTTGTTTATACGCATGGGGTGGAATCACTATCCACCAAGCCAACATCCATATGATCAATAAGACATGCAATGTATCATTCTCATTGAACCAGAGCCCAGTTGAATTCATAACGAGTGATCCGATATCTGCAAACAGGGCAACAAAATAAGCGAGATTGATCCCAATAAAGGTAAGCCATAAGATCAACAAGCGATGATGTAGTTTCTCAGCTCTTAAACGATAACTCAACATAATAAATATCACGATGTTGGGACTTAAAAACAGCAGCATCCCTTCATAGGAAATCATAAATTGAACAGGAATCAACATCCCTATTCCCTGAAATATCGTATAAACAACAATGCTTAATAAAGCAAATCTTTTTAAAAATACAGCTTTATTATAATCACGAATCAATGAGGCATACGCCATCAAAATTGCATTGATGCTTATGACAGTCAAGGTCATGTATAAAAGTTCTGCCCAATTGGTAAATGTACATCTTGGTAAATCAACACACTTTAACGCATATCCAAACGCTTGATAACTGATACCCGCCAACAATGCTCCAAGTCCCCAAAATATAAAATTGACACCCAGCCAATACGCAAAACGAGTTTTTTTACTGAAAAGATAATGAAAACCTAAAGCCACTGTCACAATGGTCAAAATAAGTATGATGATTGAGGATGAAGGTTGCTGAATGATAAGGTCATTGACTTTATAAAAGGGCCACTGATCAATATAAGCTTGGGTCATGATTTCAGGGACCATAAAGAGAGTTGAGATCTTGCTAAACATTGTAAACGCAAAAAAACTCAAGGCAACATATCCTAGTACAAGCATTCCGATCGTTTTATCTTGTTTCATATTACTTTGAGTATACCACTTTCTAGATTTCTAGGGGCGGGCTCAAATTCCAAATCGTGTGAAAACTTGATGAATTCAATAAATGATCAAAGCTTTGGTCTGTATTTTGTCTTATAACCAGGATTGTCTTCTGGTCTAAGATCGTTAGGATAATTCATGTCTGTTTTGATGTCCAAAGATACTTGTTTGATGGCTTTAAAGACCTCATAAGGATTTTCTATGGCCCTAAAAACGTTGTATATGGCACGTGTTCCATGTTCATTGCTTCTTGAGAATTCACCGGTAAACACTTGAACTGACCCTACATTAAAGATTTTCTCAAGTGGATTTACATTGACTTCTATGTTTTGGATCTTATCATAATCAACAGCTTTAAAGTCTATCCCAAAGAAACCTGTTCTAAACATCAAACGTTTACTGGTATAGGCATATCTTGTATTCTTATGAACTAAAATCAACCGCAACATATTCAAGATGCTTCCATAAAACGGAAACATATGAAATAGGATAAATATCGTAATAAAACCACCCATTGGACCAAAGCCACCAAACATAGATGCCTGTAAGAAAAAGAAGTAATCAAAGGCACCCCATAAGATCCCGAAGATCAAAAATGGAATCCCTGTCGCCAAGAATGGGATCAATAAAGGCTGTCCCACCCAATAAATTGTCTCATCATTATCTTTAACCGCATCAAATTCTTGTGGAATCTCATCAAAGTTCATTAGTGTTCCCCTTTTTATTAAGTCAAGTTTATACTGTTATTATAACCTCATCTTAAAGTTCGCAGATATTAAATTTACGAAAACCAAGGCAAAACCTTAAGGAGTCATGATGAACCTCTTTTTTCCAAAACAAGCCAATAATAGTATTACTTTTGATCGTAAGATTTTGATTGTTTTCACTTTGATAACGTTGATGACTTTGATCAGAAGTTTGATTCATGTTTTTGCCTTTGATGGTGGGGCCAATTCTATCGCAACCATCATTACGTTTAGTGGGACACCTGATCCTGACTTGGTGATTTATTTTGTATTTTCTTTATGGGGTTTGTCACAGCTACTTATGGGATTGTTTTATATTATCGTAATTTGGCGATACAAAAACTTAATTCCTTTGATGTTTATATTCATATTTATAGAATATGCGATGCGTATCGTGATTGGTAGATGGCTCAAACCTCTCAGTGATGTTTACTTTACTGGGACTGCGCCAGGAGAAATAGGCAATATTTTCTTTGTGGTAGTTGTTCCACTGATTCTGATTTGGATTATCTTGAGTCAAAGTAAAAAAGGTAGCTAAATTATGATGAAGTCTTATTGAGCTGAGCGATTTGTGCGATCAGCTTTTTATAATGGGTTCCCATTAAGTTTAGGTTGTCGATGATTCTGTGATGTTGTTGTGTATAGAGTAAAGGATCTATCATTTGTATTTCTTTTACTTTCGTATTTTTTAGGTCAGTAAAATCCAGTTCCTTAAGACCTTGAATAACCGTCTCTAAGATCTCAAGTTGATTTGGATCAAGTTGTATTTCTGTGTTTTCTTTGATGTAGATGCTGTCGTAAGCCAAGTGGATCATGGTCTTGATTTGTATGATCATGTCAGTATATACGACCAGATTCTTCTTTTCGGTGATGTTAAAAGGAATATGATGTTCATGACGCATGGTATCAAGATTGGCTTTAACCATTTCTATGTCGCTGAATACCCCTGCTAAAATAGGTTGATAACTGATGTCATCTATTTTATCTTGTTTGAGAACAGACAATGTTTTCTCGAGTCCTTTGACACCTTGGATCTTAACGAAATCAAGACGACGTTTTCCTAATTTGCGATAGTAGAGAATCGAAAACAAGAAGTTACACAACAATGCTACCGCAACCCCTAAACCTAAAGCTAAGATTCTTAATCTAAATGTCAATAAGATGCTTGGATTTCCTAATCCATCATTCTGAATGAGTTGAGTCATATATATGCTGGTAAAGATGGCCACTGGTGAAACCATTCGATAATCAATCTTTAACGCAATGTAGATGGTAAATCCAATCCCTAACGCAACAGTCAAAAAACTGATCTCATAGCCCATAAGCACAACCAACAACCCTGTTGTCAAAGCACCTAAGGTTGAAGCTAATAATTGATTGATCCCACCTCTGATCCCCGAAACATTGATGGCTTCAAGATTATACATCACTCCTAGTAAAACAGAAATCATATCCAAGCGGGTAATTGAAAAAGCTTGGCCTAAAATGTAACCAATGGAGATCGCAACCATGGCCTTGATGATGAATAGTCTTGAATCTAGTAGAATGGCTTCTCTTTTAAGTCCGAAAATGAGCTGAAGTTGTCTCATAGGATGACTCCTTGTTGATTAAATGTTGATTTTAGTTCAATCATTATAACTAAACCTAGTTTTCTCTTATGTGTTTCATTATATCATATGGGTCATGTCCAATAAGCAGGTCAACATACACCTAAAATCAAATATTGTCTTTGAGAATCTTGTCCGAAACATAAATCGGGATTATAATGAGTCTGCACGCTTATTGATCCTTTGGGATCTTGGAGAACACTATGAAAATAGGAATCATTGTTTATTCATATACAGGGAATACACTGTCTGTTGCTGAACGTTTAAAAACCACACTTGAAGAAGCTGGAGATGTTGTTGTTTTAGAATCCATCAAAGCTAAAAATGAAAATCCCAACACAACCAAGATTGAACTTAATGTGATACCGGATGCACGTCAATATGATCAAATTATCTTGGCGACACCTGTTCGAGGCTTTTCGGTTTCACCCATCATGAAAACCTATCTTGAAAATTGGCCAAATCTAGACGCTAAACCGATTGCCTGTTTTGTGACCCATGCCTTTCCATTTCCTTGGTTAGGCGGGAATTCTACCCTTAAGATGATGAAAAAATTAGTTGAAGACAAACATGCTCATGTTGTTTCAACCGGTGTCGTCAATTGGGGCAGTAAAAAAAGAGAATCCGATATACAAAAGATCTTAACGGATTTCTCGGATCGAAAAATTTGGTCATAGTCATGAAGAAGAAAAGAAGATGGCCTTGGATTGTGTTGGCAGTTGTAGTGCTTATATCGATCGGTGTTGCTGTGTTTTATACCTACACTAGCGATCAGTTGAATAAACTCGCAAAAGTTGACATTGAAGATGTAGATTTATCTACAATAAACGATGGAACATATCAAGGAAAGTATGGTTCATTTCCAGTCGTCGTTGAACTGGATGTCACAGTCAGCGCACACCAGATCACCAAGATCATCATCACCAAACATGATAATGGTCAAGGCAAGCCTGCTGAAGCGATCATAGACGATGTTATAGAAGCTCAGTCCTTACAAGTCGATGTGATTACAGGGGCTACTTATTCTAGTAAAACGATTTTGATTGCTCTACAAAACGCATTGAATCCATAAGAAAGCCAAAGTGATGTGGCTTGTTTTTTTTACTCTATGTCTTGACCATTAGATGCGATAACTTTTTTATACCAAGCAAATGATTTCTTAGGATGACGACTTAGATCACCTTGGCCTTGATCATTCTTATTAACATAGATGAATCCATATCTTTTCTTCATTTCACCAGTAGAAGCAGCAACTAGGTCGATGCATCCCCAAGGTAAGTAACCCATCAGGTCAACCCCATCTTCTTCAACAGCTTTGATCATCTCACGAACATGTTCTCTCAGGTAATCGATACGGTAATCATCGTTAATGGATCCATCAGCTTCCATTTTATCAACTGCTCCTAATCCATTCTCAACGATAAAGATTGGTTTTTGATAGCGATCATAAAGTTCATTCATAACATATCTTAATCCAACTGGATCAATTTGCCAGCCCCACTCAGATGAAGATAGGTGAGGATTCCTAATTGATTTAAAGATGTTTCCTGTAGATTGACCTTCTTCAGGCAACACATGGGCAACGACTCGTGATGAATAGTAACTGAAACCGATATAATCGACTGTATGTGCTTTTAGAAGTGCTTTGTCGGCTGCTTCCATCTTGATTTCAATATTTTCTTGTTCAAAGAATTTCAACATGTAGGTAGGATATTCCCCTCTGCTTTGAACATCGATGAAGAAATAATTCTCACGATTGGATCTTTGCGCCAACAGAACATCTTGAGGATGACAACTGTTTGGAAAAGCCAAACCTGCAGCCAACATACATCCGATTTTATTGTGTGGATCGATCTCATGACCGATTTTTGTTACAGCAGCAGAGGCAACCAAAAGATGATGGGCAGCTTGATATTGAACTGCTAAAGGACGATCACCTTGATTAAAGTAGACACCTGCTCCCATAAACGGAAGATGCATCAAGATGTTGATTTCATTGAACGTCATCCATGTTTTTACTTTACCTTTGTATCGTGTAAAAACAGTGGTTGCATATTTGATGAAACAATCTACGGTTTCCCTACTTCTCCATGATCCATATCGCTTAACCAACTCTAGTGGAACATCAAAATGATCTAAGGTTACCACAGGTTCAATATTATATTTTTTTAGTTCATCAAAAACACGATCATAGAAAGCCAATCCTGCTTCATTGGGTTGATCTTCTAAACCTGTAGGATATATCCTTGCCCAAGCAATCGACATTCTAAAGGCCTTAAATCCCATTTCTGCAAACAAAGCAATGTCTTCTTTATAGTGATGATAGAAATCAATGGCCTTATGACTAGGATACCCTAAAGGGTCATTGGGTTCAAAGTTTGTCATCTTTCCTGCCATCATCGCATGACGATTGGCTCCAAAAGGAATCACATCGACATTAGACAATCCTTTTCCATCTTCTAAATAAGCGCCTTCTAATTGGTTTGCGGCTGTTGCCCCGCCCCATAAGAAATCTTTTCGTAGTGGCATATGTTGTCCTCGCTACCTCTATTATAACGAATTAATTCCCTTGAACTGATTTCACACTTACGAAAGTGGTGTTTCGTAAAGTATGAGAACTAAAAACAGCGTCTTTCAACACTGTTTGTCATCAACTTTATTCTTTCGGTTTAACTTTTAAATCAAATCCTTGGGTAGCTACTACATTTAGAATCTCAGATCGACGAAGATTAGGATTCTGCATTCTTTTAAACACCATTGTACTGAAACTATCTACTCTACGATTGGTATCTCTTAGATCATAATACGTTTGAAGATGTTCATCATAGTCTTCGATTTTGGTTAAGTAATTTTCATATCGAACATATTGATTTTCAAAAGTGCGTAGTTCCATCGACATTCTTGGCTTCAAAGCAGGACTTTGATTCGGAATACCGATTGCAAGACCTAATACCGGAAAAGTCAAAGGTGGAAGATTAAGCAGTTTAGATAATGTTGTCGTATCATTTAAGATACTACCAATATATAAAGTTCCAAGATTCATAGATTCCGCAGCAGTGACCACATTTTGAGCCATTAGGACTGCATCTGTAAAGGATCGAAAGAATCCATCCATTCCTGAAGCTGCCTCTGTGATGACACCTTGTTCAACCGCTATCTGATTGTTGCGATATTGATCAACGATGAAAATTAGAAATAATGGGATCCTACTGATGTATTCTTGTTTGCTGATTTCAGAGATCTTTTGCTTAAGGTGTGGGTCAGTAATTATGATGATGGAACTTGCTTGTAGTGCACTAGAAGTGGCAGTACGTCTAGCAACTTCAATTAATAGATCAACGGTTTCTTTAGGAAGAGGTTCATTTTTGAATTCGCGGATCGAGCGATGATCCAACTGCTTTTTGATGGTGTCGTTCATGTGATTTTACCTTTGTTTAACTGTTTTAAGAATACAGCCCATTAAGTTTATTCATGACTTATTTTCCTAAGAACGTTTGGTGAATTCCCTACGACAACTTGGGCACGTAATCGCAATCTTGCCTCTTTTACTAGGTACCCTGACTTTTGTGTTACATTGCGGACAAATATATACTTTATGTTGCCGATCAGTTAGGTTGTTTTGAAGTACACTTACTCGTCTTCTTAATGGTTTTGTCCATTTTAGATAGATTTGATTTTCTTTACGTCTGGCACTGATCTTTTTTGATAAAGATCGATATAAGGCAATGATAAAAATAAATATATTGATAGTGTTTATGATTTGATTCCTAAAAAAAATCGAGTTTAATATGGACAGTATAAAGTAACTGATCAACAAAACGAAGTTAAGTTGATCATGTCCATATCTTCCAATCATAAAGCTTTGAATTGATCTTCGTAATTTATCCATAAAGTAGGCTCCTTTTAGATCGTGATCGCTGCGATCGATCGCAGAACGTGTGGATCATACATATAATGCTTTAGTTGATCAACATCATCGATTGTTTCTTCGATTTGATCAAAATAAGCAATGATTTTCTTATGAACTCGTTGATAGACTTTAACTGGATGCTTGATTGATTTATGATACGCCAATGCATCGAAATACAGGTAAATCAAAGCAGGCATGAATTCGAAACAAGAAGATTCGATCCAAAAATCTACTTTATCGAAATCAGGAAGAACTTGTTCAAGCAGTTTTTCAATTAGTTTATAACCATCCTCATTGGATTTCCATATATCAACAAAGACATAATCATAATCATTTAGGAAGTCTTGGTCAAAGAAATTGAAAGCATCGCCTTCGATGATGTTGATGGGGATGTGAGTTAGAAACTGAGGACGAAGTACTTCATCAAAGAGATCGATGACGGCCTTTGATTTCTCGATGACTGTGATTGATTTTACTTCAGGATTAAGCATGGCCATATAAATGAAGTATCCAATACCTAAGCCAAAGGTTAAAACATTACCATGTGCTTTTTTAGCATAAGGATCCATTGTATTGGCTTCAGAAGGAGCATCCATCATCCAGACTTCTTGTCCTTGCCAAAGGAATGTCGCTTGATAGGATTCATTATGCTAGAAACACTGAAGAGTTCATGAGAAGGCATGGTTTCCTTTGTGAAACGGAATTCCTTGCCTTTGATTTGATCGAATTTGATGTGGGATTGATAAGGACTCTTAAGATAATCTTTGGTTTTTATGAATAATGATGGCCAGTCTTTTTGTGGACCCATGAATTCCGCAAAACCAGCTTCTTTCATCTTCTGGCAAATTTCTAGTTCATTTTGAGAACTGACTTGCATGCCTAAAAAATCATTCTTAGTTTCATGGGTCAAATGATATCGACATCGACTGAAGAAAGCATCGATGGTTGGGTTGGTTTTAATCTTCATGGTTTCCTTTGTGCGAAGTCATGGTGACAACAATTCGACACGCATGATTTCAGTATACTTCAATTCATCATGGAGGCGTTCTGATTTCATCAGTGAAACTGAATTGACTTCAATTGTGAGGGGTTCAATCCTAGGTAAAATGATGGCTTGATCACTATGAGCAGGACGATAATTTCTAACCAATGTTAAATGTGGAATATACTTATGATCCTCGAATTCGATGTTATCGTTTTTCAAGCGTTGACTGATTTCTTTGTGTAAGGCAAGCAAACGTGAATTCGACTTAAGCCCTACCCACCAAACTTCTTCACTCTTGCGTGTAAAACAACCCAATTCTCCCAGTGTCAATTCAAAAGGTTGAGCTGTAATCTCAGTAAGAACATTTTCAATGATTTGTGTCGTTTTAACATCACATTCCCCAATAAACACAAGCGTTAAATGAAAATTGTCATATGAGGTAAAACTACCACGGTATCGATTCAACCTAAAAGGCGTCTGTGCATTCTGTAACAGCGTCTTACAGGAATCATTCAGTGTGATTGCGATAAATAAACGCATGAGGTTTCACTTCCTTCTTAACGATAATCAAGAGCTAATGATTGATGTCTATGTCAAACATGACTATAAGACGGTGATTGAATAGGATGTTGAAAAGGTTTCTTGTGGATCTAAAACGATGGTGCCTTCTCTTTGATAAAAGTCAGTGGTCGTTTCTTCAAAGTCACCATGACCATGCCAAGGTTCAATGCATAAGAAAGAAGCCCCAGGTTTTTTCCATAATACAATCCAGCGATATCCTTCACAACTCACCCTAACTCTAGTATCTTCTCTGACTAGATCGATGTATAAGGAATTGATGTATTCCATTCTTGAATTGGGTTTAGTTTGAAAGAACTCATCGTTCATATTGGCAAATCTTCCTTCGCTTAAGAAAGGATAATCTTCTTCTACTGGGAATTCAACCAAAGCAGACTCTGGTGAATCTGTCGCGAAAGCAGGATGCAAACCAAATGAGAAAGGCATCTTCTTATCATCGTCATTTACGATAAGATAATCAATGTTTACCGCATGATCAACCAAAGTATATGTGACTTGAAGCGAGAAATGAAAAGGATACTGGGCTAAAGTCTTTTCATTGGATTGTAATAAAACAACGATTTTGTCTGTAGTGTGAGATGCCAAGGTAAATAAACTGTTGCGTGTAAAACCATGGTTACCCATCTCATATTCTCCATCAAAAAGATGAATCTTCTTATCAAACGTTGAACCGATGATGGGAAATAAGATTGGATTACGTCCTGCCCAGTAAGCAGGATCGCCTTGCCATAGCAATTCTTTAGAGGTTCGTTTATCGATCAAAGAATGCATTTCTGCGGCTTGAAGAGACACTTCTAGTGAGAGGAATTCATTTTCGATGTTCATAGTGTTCTTCCTTAGGTCATCTTGACCATGTTTATATTGTAAAACATTTAAAGTCAAAACAAAAGAGACAGTCCATCATCTTTAAACTTAGAAATTTACTTAAGATTGATACACAATTAAATTCTCTTTCATAAAATTTAATAATTAAAGCACCAACAATCGCAACAGCGAAGGTTGCTAAAATGTTTTGAATCATGTTTTTTCCTCCCCTGTTCCACTCGATGTATAGACAACTTAAAAGTGACTCTAACGGTATAATTGTAGCACACCCATATCCTTGGTTAAAGCATTTAATGAGACATCTATGAGAATCATTTTCACTATCAATAATTACTTCTATTTCTCAAAAAATAGGCAACAAAAAAGCTGAATAGGCTTTGTATCAGCGATGAATATAGAAACTGTATTTATGCTTCTTGCGATAAATGCGATAAGCAATGTATCCTAAACATGCCGATAAACTTATGATCATGATGATCCAGTTTTGAGTTATAAAACTATTAATGGATAATGCACAGAAGTGCAGAAACAAGATGATCAATAAATCAGAATTCAGTTGTAGTTTACGCTTTGGATAGATGATTAGGATATAGAGTCCTATCCCAATAAATTCCAAGTCCATAAACAATTGCCAATATTCACCTTGAATAAGATTTGTATATGCGGAATAAAGCAGAAATAGGATCCCAATCTGTAGGATCATCAAAGGCAACTTCTTTTGATTCATCTTAAGCCCTCTTTCCACTATTTTGTTTCAAATGTTTAGGAACACTTAAGGTGTTGACCGGACATATGGTACACCACGTTCTAGGTGCATACAGAAATCCTAAAACCACTCCAATCAAAACTGAAGACAACAGCATCGAGAAAACTCTATATGAGTAATGTATCAATGCTTCTGGAAGATTTAGAACCAACAATTGAGGTAAATCAATAGGTGCTCTAAAGGCCATAAACAATCTTACGTAAGGCATAGACTCTATTCTTCCAAAAGCAACGCCCATTGTCGACATCAACGCAAAGAATAAGTTAATGCCCATATAGATCACAAAGAAGTCTTTGACTTCTTTCAAATTTAACCATTTTGGACGTTTTAAGTGAAGACTCATTTTTCCAAGTGTCTTATTTAGAAAACTCGCTCTGGGACAGTATTTCTGACACCAGGTCTTATCTTTATATTTTAGATATAAAATTAAAGGGCTTATGTAGCAGAGTATTCCGATCAAAGCAAAACTGATATGGATTATGCCCAAACCAAAAATCGCAATGGTACTGATGAAGGCAAGTTCTTGCCAATGTGTTTTTGTGGACAAGTGTTTCATTTTTATTTTTCGATCTTTAAAGCACGTGTGTGTATTTCTTCAAGTCCTTTTTGACCAAGCACTCTTTCGCTAATTAATGCAATACCCATAATTCCAAATATGTTTAAAGCAAAGCGTGTCGCGGTGAAAGCTAAACCCATAGAAGTAGCTTCAAACATAAGGAGTGGAATCTTCGTTGTTGACCAAGCCCCAATCATGATCAGTACATTTCTAAATGAACTGCCTTTTTTTAATAGCATCAAAGCGACAGGAAATCCCGCATAGAGCGGTCCAGCTGCTGCAGAACCCAAAAGGAAAGCCAACAGGACACCTTTGATCCCACTGTCTTTACCCATCAAACTCACCATGGTTTCTCGTTTTACCCATACATCCAACAAACCCAAAAGAATAAATATAGGAGGTAAAACCATCGCCATTTCGGATAAACTACTTATGGTTTTACTAGAACTTGCATCAAACAAATCTCTATTTATAAAATAAACAATGATGTATACAACGATTAAAATCAAAAACAAGCGATATCTCTTAAAGGTATTTTTCATTTTAAGACAACTCCCATCACCAAGGCAACAATCAGTGAAAAGATAAACGCTAAACCATTTCTTAGATAAGCTGCTTTTTTTCCAAAGAACTTGATTTCCATAGGAAGTGTAACGATGCCTACCATCATTAATGTTGAAATGAATGCTGCGATCTGCATATAACCAGCTCCACTTTTAATCAAAGCAGCAGCTAATGGGAACGCAATAAATCCTGGAATCAAAGTAATTGAGCCTAGGATTGATGCCAACAATACTCCTATCCAACCAGAATCTCCTCCTATCAGTGAAGAAATCTGTGAAGGAGTTAGTATACTCAACACAAAACCAATCAATAGTAAAATTGATAAAAACTGAGGCAGTATATTTTCAAAAGATTTCCAAGCTTTTTTCAAAGCTTGGATTGTTTTTTCTTTAGATTTAAACCACGAAAGTCCTAACGCAACAGCAGCGATCACATAGACCGCATTATCCATGGTGATGTCCTTCATGGTTGTGATCACCACAACCAGCGCAATCTGTAGCTTCAAGGGTTGTTGTCAAAGTATTATTTAGGTAAGCACTTAAAGCCTCATCCACGGTCTTATCTTGTGCATCGATGCATTTTATGTCGAGTGCAACCAAACGATTATAAGCACCTTTTCCCATCGTTTTCATGATCAAAACATCAACGCCTTTATCTTTTAAGAATTTAGGACGTTCTTGATGGACATGCACATCATCAAAAAGTTCTTCCTGATTCACTACAACACCATTTTCTACTTCAACGATTCTAAAGTCATTACAATGACCAAAATGGTCAGCTACGTTTTGGCCGTTAAGCCCGATGGCGATTTTCAACTTGTTTTCTCCTGTTTCATGGGTAGAAGATATGTTGCCTAAAGGAGACTGATCTATAATTTTTACGGGACCACCTTCAATTTCAAGAACTTTTCCCAAAACCAAAGCTTGAGCAATTTTAATCCGTGCACTCGCATAAATGCGTTGTACGGTCGTACGACTGATCTTCATCACTGTCGCACAGTTTTCTTGGCTCAATCTTTCATAATCGCACTTGCGGATGACTTCATATTCATCCAGCGATAAAACAACTGAGCCATGTTCACCGGTTTTTTCAGGGTTGAATTTGCTGCAGTAAGGTTCTTCCATAATGTTTCTGGATTTGAAAGGTCTTGGCATAGATCTCCTTTATGAACATATGTTCATAATAAGTATACATCGCTTTCAGTAATATACAAGAAAATGAATTGGTTTATTTAACCAATCCATATTTCCATGAGCCTACACCACCAATATTATGGACATCTGTATAACCTGATTTCTTTAGGAAGTCTGTTGCATCGCCTGCTCTCGCTCCACTTAAGCAAATCACAAATATTTTCTGATCCTTGTTGGGAAGCATTCCTTGGAATCTTTGAGGTAAAGTATTCAGTGGTAGATTAATACTACCTTTGACATGCCCATCTCTAAATTCTTCCTTGGTACGTACATCAATCAACTTGATGGTTTTGTCTGCTTGAAGTTGCTCATAAGCCTTTTCTTGACTGATATGATTTGATTTGAAGAAATTGAACATGTTACCCTCGCTTTGTGTTGTTCATAAACTACTGTTACTTTATAGTCCATTCGATTTTATCATATCAGACACAGAATCATCTGCGTCTGATATATAACTATAAGGATTCGATACTCGACAAGAAGGTTTCGATGGGCTGATTGCCGACCAATTCGATGGTGTCATTGATGACGATCTTAGGTACTCCTGAAACGTTGTATTTCTCTGAGAGTTCTTGGAAGGTTTGAGCTTCAATCATTTCACCTTCTACATTTTTATTCAACATCGCCAACAAGTGAGCTTTTTGAACAGCTCCAGGGCAATGCGGGCAACTCATGGTCACAAAGACTTTGATGTTGACAGGTTTGTCGATCTTCGCAATTCTGGCTGCTAATTCAGCAGGTACATCACTGATTTCTGAAGACATTTCAACCAAAGCCGATAAGAAGGAGTTGAACTCATGACCAGCAGGAATTCCATTAAATTTTACACCTTTGTATTGATTATCTTTGTCTAAAATGATAAAGCTTGGTGCCATTTCAATATTATACTTTTTAGCTTCTTCAACATCTTTGTCTAAGTCAAAAACACTGACGTTGATCTTTTCGTTAAGTGATGCGACTTCATTTATGATTTGAAGAGTTGGTTCACAGGATTCACAATCTATGGCTTTGGTAAATAGAACGATCGTAATCTTGTCTTTCATCGGCTGTAGTAATTCTGTGACTTGTTTCTGTAAGTCTTTGTTTAGTAATTTTTCCATTGTTTGTTTCTCCTTAATGGGTATTCAAGTATTCATTGGCTGCTAAGGCTGCTTTTGCGCCTTCTGCAGCTGCGATAATAATTTGTTTATAAGGACTTTGGTTCATATCACCTGAGGCATAGAGTCCTTTGCAACTGGTTCTCCCCACTTCATCTGTGATCACTTCATTGCGATCATTGAGACCCACTAAGTGTTTGATCAAAGATGTGTTTGGGATGTTTCCGATTTCGATAAACAAGCCATCTCCATCTATTCTTTTTTCTCTTTGAGTTGCTTTATCTAGAACACGTACGCCACTTAATGCATCTTCCCCAACGATCTCTAGGATCTGAGTTTCAAGATGAACTTTGATTCTAGGATTAGACAGCATTCTATCGATCAAGACTTTATCTGCACGCAGTTGACTTCGATGGATCAGGGTTACGCTTTTTGCGACCATGGCTACATCAATGGCTGCTTCAACGGCAGAATTTCCACCACCAGCAATCAATACGTCTTTTCCTTTATAGAGTGGCGCATCGCAGATGGCACAATAAGCAACTCCTCGATTTGAGTATTCGATCTCACCTTTAACATTGAGTTTCCTAGGTGTTGAACCCAAGGTTGTGATCAAGGTTTTTGATCGATACATCGATTTATCACCTAATGTTACTACGAAGAGTTCGTCTATCTTATCGATTGAGATCACCTCAGCATCTTCTAAGATGGGGACATCCAATTCACCGACATGACTTCTAAACTTATACGCAAGTTCTTCACCGCTGAGTCCACTCAATCCAAGATAGTTTTCAACTGAAGAAGTGTTCAGTAATTGACCACCAGACTTCTTTGCGATCAAAGCAACCTTACGACCTTTTCGAGCCGCATACAGTGCTGCGTTATAGCCTGCTGGTCCTCCCCCAATGATCAATATTTCATAGAGTTCACTAGAGTTAGGTTTTGGGCTTTGTTTAATTTCTTTAAGATTAAATCCGAGGTTTAGATTCATAAGTTCCTCCTGACACAACCTATTATACGGGGACACTTCTTGAATTTCAAGTGTAATACAACTTATTTGTTTAGAATTTTTGAGACAGAGGATTCGCTGATGAAGAATAGTTCTCCTAAAATCTTAAGGGAACAATTCGTAGTCCTTCTAAATTCTAAGATACATTGATTTCGCATGTCTTTATTTTTCTTCATCATGGTTGGATCACAACCCTTCTGTTTCATCCAAGACTCTAGTTTCAATTTAGCTTCATCTAGTGACAATGCAGAATCAATGGAACCGATCTTAATGTTATGAGGATCTAGATTGATGGTGAAATGATCAGGACGTTTTGCTTCTAAACAATGAAAACAAAAGCTATTGAATGGACTTTCAGTTTGCTTTTGTATGCTTTGGATCTCTTGTTCAAGTTGAGTTTCATTATACAATGCAACACTTGTAAATCGACCTGAAAACAATCTTCCTTCGTATTTCCGATAAGAACTATATGCCATTAATATCGAAGACATGATTGCAGATATACTTCTGCCTTTGGTATTGATGATCATCTTAAAGATATGATCATCTAAAAGACAATAAGCAAAGCACTCATAACCAAACATCGCTTGAGTTTGTTTCATAATCGACAACATCGCATTACGATCTTGATCATCTCTAAATAGATCACTGTTTGATTTTTGAGTGACAGATAATAAAGTTGTGATGTCTTTGTTACGAGCTTTTCTTGCCATTGACTTTCCTCATCATTATCCTATCACAACTCATATTTGATATTCAAGAATTGTCCCCAACTTTCTTAAATTCTTTCGTCTAAAACAGATTGATCTAGCTCTATGATATAAAGAATTCATTTTTGTTTGATTCAGAAGGTAATCTCGTTATACTTGCAAATATCATTTAAACAAAGGAGTATTCAAGTTATACTGAAATCATGAGATATACAGAGGAAGATTTCGAAACCATCTATCGAGCAACTGTGAATCATGTCAGTAAGCATGTCTTCTTTAGAGTCCAAAATCTACAAGATGCTCAAGATCTGGTTCAAGACCTTTATTTTGAGTTGTATAAACATATGCAAAACTGCACTGAAAAGATTGACCATCCGCAAGCTTATTTGATCTCCATGGCCAATCACGCCTTAACAACCTATTATCAATCTAAACTAAGACGTCCAGTGACTTTGATCGATGATGAAATCGATCTTATTGAATCTTTGCCCGATACTTTGGAACTTGAAACTGAGGTCCTAGATAAAATAACAACAGAAGAACTTTGGGCTCAAATCAATAAATTATCGGATTTAGATCGAAGTCTTTTGATCGCTCGATATCGATTTGACATGAGCTATAGTGAAATATCCAAACAATATAATCTTCCTGAGACCACCATTAAAAGTAAAGTCTATAAGACCCTTGAGGACTTAAAAAAGAAATTCCTGAAATAGTTTCGTCTATTCACAGTCTGGTCAGCTCTATAGAAGCGAAAGGACTTAAACCCATGAACCAATTCAAAAAGAATCTAAAAAAGAATGCCTTCGATGAAGATGTGATGTACAACAGTATCCTTCAGCGTGCTTCTAAAGACGGGTTAAGATCCGCCTGGGCCAAAGCCCCTAAGGAGTCCACCATGTTGAAAAGAGGTCTCATCTTTATCAGTATGACTTTCATATTGATTTTTTCCTTATTTATCTTTAATCCACTTGGGCTTTTCGGAAAAGATCAATCCAAAGTTGTCGCAGCAGTCATATCTGTCGACATCAATCCAAGTTTTGAGTTATCCGTCAATAATGGCGGTTTGGTCATCAAGATCGAAGCCTTGAATGATGATGCTAAATCTTTGGATACTGATGATCTATTAGGCGAACCTGTTGAAGAAGTCGTCGATGCCATTGTAAGTTTGGCTACTGAAGCAGGATTTATCGACATTACCGATCTTGAAGATGATTATGTCTTGGTCAGCACAGTACTTATCAAAGGTACCGCAAATCAAGTTGGTGATATGATTCAACAACGCATAAGAGATCGTATTCATTTAAGTGATCCTTTACAAAATGTCAATCTTGTTCAAATCAAAGCCACTCTTCAAGAACAAATGCAAGCTAGAAGTAAAGATGTTCCAGTTGGATTATATGTTATCAATGGGATGATTCAAACCCCAAACGGTCAATATATAAGCGTCAAAGAATTCTTCTCAAACTCAGAAAATAAAGAAGCGATTAAAAATAGGGCTCAGTTTAATGAAATCCCTGAGGCTAAGATTCGCGAAAGAATCTCAGCGGCACTTACTGAACTAGATGAAGCTGGTGTCGATACCACTCAGTTGAGAACTCGTCTTGAGAATGCCAGTAAAGAAACCATGATTCAGATTCAAAGTGAAGTCAAAAAGCAAATCAACAAAAAAGATGGTTCAGGTAATGATGATGCTCCAGGTCCTCAACCAGATCCTAATTATGACAATCAAAACCAGCCTAACACAGATTCCGGTTCTGAAACCAGTGATCAAAATAATGATGAAGTTCCGGGTCCTCAACCAGATCCTAATTATGACAATCAAAACCAGCCTAACACAGATTCCGGTTCTGAAACCAGTGGTCAAAATAATGATGAAGTTCCGGGTCCTCAACCAGATCCTAATTATGACAATCAAAACCAACCTAACACAGATTCCGGTTCTGAAACCAGTGGTCCAAACACAAATTCAGGATCAGGTGGCAGTGGGTCAGGTGGTCACTAAACCTTTCATATAAAAGAATCCTCACGGATTCTTTTCAGGCTGTTGACAAATTAAGTTGACAGCCTTTTTTAATGGAATGGTTGGACTTTAAGAAAACCCTTAAAAATGGTAAAATAGAGGTATAAAAAAAG
>WSYG01000047.1 GCA_009773735.1 Erysipelotrichaceae bacterium | reverse complement strand
TTTTTTATACCTCTATTTTACCATTTTTAAGGGTTTTCTTAAAGTCCAACCATTCCATTAAAAAAGGCTGTCAACTTAATTTGTCAACAGCCTGAGAAGCTCAATGAGCTTCTTTTTAAGTTTAGTTTAAGACCACAACAACCAAATCATCACATAACCTGAAATAACCGCAATCAAGGTGAAGGGAACCCCAATACTCATGAATTGTTTGGCTGAAACTTCATAACCTTCTTTACGCAAGATCCCAAGTCCTGCGATGTTGGCGGAAGCACCGATCGGAGTTAAGTTGCCGCCTAAGGTGGCCCCAACCAATAACCCGAAGTATAAAATCGAAGGGTTGATGTTGAGTGAAATCGCCAATGAAGCCATAACCGGCAACATGGTTGCAACATAAGGGATATTATCGATAAATGCCGATAAGAACACAGAAACCCAAACCACTAAGGTATATATAATGAAGAGATTACTTCCTGCAATTTTTGCGAACAAGGCACTGATGTCTTCGATGAGACCTGCTTCAGTGATTCCACCGATGACCACAAACAATCCCATCAACAAGATTAATGTTTGATAATCGATTTCTTTGATGGCTTTAACCACGTTGGATCTTTTCTTATTGAAAAGCCACTCATATCCCAATCCAATCACCATTAAGGTGATACATATGATCCCATTGATGTATTTTGTGATAAATGGGCTACTGAATGGGAACAAGGAAACAATGATCAACAATATAACCATTGAAACCAGAATGATTGACGGGAAATAATCGGTAACTACTTGATTTTCAGTTAAATGGATGACTTGCTTTTCTTTTCTAAATAGCCATAGAAGTACAAACATTGTAATAAAGGCACTGATCTCTACAACAAAGAACATGCCCATTCTTCCTTGATACACAAAGAAATCAAGGAAATTCATGCCGGCGGCGCCGCCCAATAGAATGGATGTTGTATCGCCGACTAACGTAGCAGCACCTTGAAGGTTACTTGATACTGCAATCGCAACAACGGCATTGATTGGATTGATCTTAAGTTTCTTTGCGATCGTCATGGCAACAGGAGCAACCATCAATACGGTCGCAACATTATCGACGAAAGCCGATACAACTCCTGCAAACAGTGCTAATGATACGATGGCCCATTGTACATTAGGCGTCTTATCTAAAATGATATCTGCTAATAAAGCTGGCATTTTGGATTCAATAAACAGATAAACAATACCCATGGTTCCACCAATCATCATCAACACATTGAAGTCGATTGCGGAAAGCACATTGGCAGCTGGCAAGATGCCCAAAAGCACGAAGAGGGTAGCGGATCCTAAGGCCACATAGGTTCTGTACTTGGGGAAAATCAGCAGACAAGCATAAGTCGATAAGAAGATCGTAAGTGCAAGTTCTTTCATAACGATACTATTCTACCAAAACTCTTCGCATCGTTCAATCCTTTCCTATTATCCAAGGTAGACCTTTTAAAGCGACTTTGTTTTTGATAGAATAGAGTGGCTTATGAACAGATACGATAAAGGCCTGGTGATTTTTATCCTCATCAGCTCACTCTTGATGTATACCACCATGGAATGGTTTGTCCGTTACACAACTTCGGATCAAATCGTGGCCGTGGTATATTCCTATGACAAAGAGGTCTTACGGATCGATTTGAACGTGGATAAAGTATATGAAGTAGAAGGAACATTAGGAATAGTTTTTATCGAAGTTGAGAATAAGCGCATCAGAGTAGAAAAGGAAACCTCGCCTTATCACCTGTGTTCGATCCAAGGTTGGGTCGAATATGCGAATATACCCATTGTGTGTTTACCCAATCATATCGTCATCATCATCGAAAATGGCAGCGTTGATCCTAATGATCCAGATGTGACCTCATGAGAAAACGTTCGGCGACTCGACGTTTGACCTTGTTGACCATGCTTTTGGCGATGAGCATCTTACTGCATATGATTGAACCGGCACTTCCAATTCCAGTGCCTGGAGTCAAACTTGGTTTGGCAAATATTCTAGGGTTGATCACATTGTATTTGTTTGGGATCAAAGAAATGATGACGGTCAATGTGATGCGGGTATTGATGGCATCGTTACTAAGAGGGATTCTGTTTGGGACAGGTTTTTGGTTGAGCATGTCAGGGATGTTGTTGAGCTCACTGATCACCATTCTCTTGTTTAAACAAAATAAATTTACTAAGATTGGGATCTCCATCGCCTCCAGTGCACTTCATGGGATAGGTCAAATCGTTGCCTTGATTTTCATCAACAATACGATTATGATGGTGTATTGGCTTCCTATGCTGTGGTTTAGTTCAATCCCTACAGGCTATATTACCGGAACCTTAAGTGTTCAAGTCTTAAAACGGCTTAAAGTGACAGAAAGAAATCGTGTATGAAAAAAGAAAAGAAGAATACCATAAAAAAGTTAAAATTCATTTTGACGTATATGGAAGGTCAGAAATTAAAGTTTGTGATATTGATGGGGGTTGTGTTGATCTTTGTTGGATTGTCCTTATTATCACCCATCCTATTTCAATTCTTAATCGATAATGTCATTAAACAAGACCCAATAACCAATCCTTTGATGGTTTGGTACTCTAATGTATTTGGTGGGGTAGATTTGATCCGTAAGAATTTGTGGTTAGGGGCCTTGATGATCATTACAGTTAATCTGTTGACTTTGAGTTTACAGTTTCTCAGAGGGAAATGGAATGGTCAGATCTCTGAATTATTTGCGGAAAAATTAAGAAATTCATTGTTTGCACATCTTCAACATATGCCGTATGCGTATCATCAAAAATCCAAAACTGGAGATTTGATTCAAAGATGTACTTCAGATGTGGATACCGTTCGACGTTTTATCGCTGGTCAATTTTCTGAAATGTTGTATGCGATCTCGGTGACCATCATCGCCATGATCGTTTTGTTTAACGTTTATGCGCCTTTAGCATGGATCGCAATCATTGCCTTACCAATCATCTTTGTGTTTGCCTATGCGTTCTTTATTAGGATGCAGAAGATATTTAAAAGCTCAGATGAAGCTGAAGGTTACTTATCCAATACGATCCAAGAGAATTTATCTGGGGTCAGAGTAGTAAAAGCATTCAATCGTGAAGTGTATGAAGCTGAAAAATTTGATGAGAAAAATAAGACCTATAAGAATCTTACCTATCGATTGATTGAGTTGTTGGGGATCTATTGGGGAGCTTCTGATTTTATCTGTTTGACACAGATCTTGGTCGTTGTTTTGTTTGGGATCAATTATGCCCAACAAGGCATCTTGACGGTAGGCCAATTCTTTATCTTTATCTCCTATGAAGGAATGATCTTGTGGCCAGTGCGTAATGTTGGTCGTATCTTATCCGACATGGGTAAAATGCTGGTTTCCATTGGACGGCTTCAAGAAGTCTTAGATTCACCAGTTGAACCGTTGACTGAAGGGGTAACTCCTGAAATCGAAGGCGACATCGTTTTCGATCATGTCTACTTCAAATATGAAGATGGCGAACAGGAAGTTCTGAAAGATGTCAGCTTTAGCGTTAAGAAAGGTCAAACCATTGCCTTATTGGGTCCTACTGGATCTGGTAAGAGTTCTTTGGTTCATTTATTGACGCGTTTATATGATTATCAAAAAGGTTCAATTACACTCAATGGGACTGAACTTAAAACCATTCAAAGACATCATTTGCGTAAAAACATTGGGATTGTTCTACAAGAACCTTTCTTATTCTCAAAGACGATCTTTGAAAATATTCGTTTGGCCAATCCCAATGCGAATGAAAGACAGGTCATTGAAGCTGCGAAAGCTGCTTCAGTTCATCGTGTCATCAATGAATTTGATATGGGATATAAGACCTTGGTTGGTGAAAAAGGAGTTACCTTATCTGGTGGTCAGAAACAACGCATTGCGATTGCCAGAACCATCATCAATAAATCACCGATCCTTATTTTCGATGATTCTTTGAGTGCCGTTGATACAGAAACAGATGCAGCCATCCGCAGAGCTTTAAAAGAACTGTCTGGTGGTTTAACGACTTTCATCATTACGCATAGAGTTGCCACTGCCCAAGCCGCAGATCAAATCGTTGTGCTTCAAGAAGGTGGTGTGGCACAGATGGGTACCCATGATGAATTAAGCAAGCAAGAAGGTTTATATGCCCGTATCGTTGAGATTCAGGGCCGTATGATTGAAGGAGAAGCAGCATGAGTGAACATTTCGAAGAGCAAGATTTTAATACAGATAAATTAGACACCCATCTTTGGGCTAAGATATTTGGTTATTTGATGAAGTATAAAAAGAATCTTATTTTCTTAGTTTTTCTGATGATGACGATCGCATCGATCGATGTTGGTTTTCCTTTGATGAATCGTTATGCGATGGATTATTTTATTGAAGGCAAGGGTTCTATGGATACCTTATGGATCTATGGCGGTTTATACTTTGCGATGATCTGTGTCCAAGGCCTTGTCGTCTTCTTTTTCATTCAACAAGCAGGCAAGATCGAAATGGAATTTGCCTATGATATGCGTAACCGTGCTTTCAGAAAACTTCAGGAGTTATCCTTTACATATTTTGATAAGACGCCTTTAGGTTGGATCATGGCGCGTATGACCTCAGATATTGGACGCTTGGCGGAAATCGTTTCTTGGTCACTGATCGATATGGTATGGGGTTTGACCGTTATGTTTGGGGTCAGTATCGTCATGTTTATCGTCGATTGGAAAATGGCACTGTTGATCTTGATGGTGGTTCCTGTCTTGGCCATTATTTCAGTTAAATTTCAACGCATGATCCTGGATAAGTATCGCTCTACCCGCAAAATCAATTCACAGATCACAGGTGCTTTCTCAGAAGGTATTACTGGCGCTAAAACGTCAAAAACCTTGGTTCTCGAAGAAAGTCAGATTTCCGATTTTAAACAATTAACTCAAAAAATGTCACGTGAATCGATCAGAGCTCATATCTTATCTGCGATTTTTATGCCGATCGTTATGGGTCTTGGGGCATTCAGTGTTGCGATGATCTTGTGGCTTGGTGGTCAACAAGTCTTAGTTGGGACGATGAGTTTTGGGACCTTGATGTTGTATACACAGTATGCAGGATCCTTCTTTGAACCACTGAGACAATTGGCTCGCTTATTGGCTGAATTCCAAATGGCTCAAGCTTCTGCAGAACGCGTCTTGACTTTGGTCAATACGGATGCAGATTTGATTGATACCAAAGAAGTCATTGAAAGTTATGGGACGATTTTAAATCCCATCACGACGGGTTATCATCGCTTGAAAGGTGATGTCCAGTTTGAGGATGTTTCCTTTGCCTATAAAAAAGAAGAACCGGTTTTGGTCAATTTTAATCTAGAAATCAAAGCTGGCCAAACAATTGCTTTGGTTGGTGAAACAGGCAGTGGTAAGAGCACCATCGTGAACCTACTGTGTCGATTCTATGAACCTAATTCTGGAGTCATCAAGATTGATGGGATACCTCTAAAAGAACGCTCTGTGGGTTGGCTACACTCTAACTTAGGTTATGTTTTACAAGCTCCTCACTTATTCTCAGGGTCCGTCAGAGATAATATTCGCTATGGAAGACTGGATGCCAGCGATGAAGAGATCGAAGAGGCAGCCCGTTTGGTCGATGCGCATGATTTCATCATGAATCTAGACAAAGGGTATTTGACGGATGTTGGAGAAGGCGGTAATCGTTTATCGACTGGCCAAAAACAACTGATTTCGTTTGCCCGAGCTGTTATTGCCGATCCGTCGATTTTCGTACTGGATGAAGCAACGTCTTCAATCGATACTGAAACTGAACAAATCATTCAAAAAGCTATTGAGAATCTGATGAAGGACAGAACCGCATTTATCATTGCTCATCGTTTATCAACCATCGTATCGGCTGATCGCATCTTGGTCATCAGAAAAGGATTGATCGTTGAAGATGGGACACATCATGAATTGTTGATGAAACATGGCTACTATTATCGTTTATACACCAATCAGTTCAATGAAGATCTACAGAATCAACTGTTGAATCTGAATGCATCTGAAGAAGAATCCAATCTGGCATTTGACGATTAAATCCGTTATACTTTAACCTAAGAGGTTTGATATGACATTGAAACTAAGTGAAATTAGAAATCTTCAAATTGAACTGGATGAACGCATCATGGCCAATCATCAGGTCAATCGTGATCAAACACGAACCAAAAGGATCCTTGCCTTGTTGGTTGAGATCGCTGAATTGGCCAATGAGACCAGAACCTTTAAGTTTTGGAGTTTTAAAAAAGCCAGTGAAAAAGAAGTTCTTTTAGAAGAGTTGAGTGATTGTGTGCACTTTGTCATTTCACTTGGAATCGATCTCAATGATGAACTGGAGTCATTAGAATTTAAGCCTCGTCTTGAAACACTCAGTGTTCAATTCATCGATTGGATGGCTGAAGCAGCACGTTTAGAGACAGAGTTCACCGTAGAACAATATCAAAAGGTGTTGTCTTATATCGCATCTGTGGCTTTAGCATTAGGCTTTAGCGCAGAAGATGTTGCGACGACCTATCTTAAAAAAAATGAAATCAATCATCATCGTCAAGATAACCAATATTGAAAGGGAGCACCATGGAAGAAAACAAAAAAGTAGTGAAGATCGAAGAGGCTTATGGAAAAGTAGACTTAAAAATGATGGAAGATTTTACTTCTGCAGATGGTATTTCAGGCTGTGAAAAAGAAGCGTCCAGAGTCATGAAATCGTATGTGGAACCGTTTGCGGATGAGATCACATATGACAATCTGGGTTCTTTGATTGCGCTTAAGAAGGGGACTGGAAAAGGTCCTAAAGTGATGTTGATGGGGCATATCGATGAGATCGGGTTTGTGGTTAGATCGATCGAAGAAAAAGGATTTATCCGTTTGGCACCTGTTGGTGGTTGGTGGGGTCATGTCTTATTGTCTCATCCTGTCACGATCACAACGCGTTCTAATCAAAAATATGTAGGAGTTATCGGATCCAAGCCCCCTCATGGTTTACCAGCCGATGTCAGATCTAAAGTTATGGAAGTCAAAGATTTGTTTGTTGATCTAGGGGTCAAAAGTAAAGAAGAAGTTGAACTCTTGGGCATTCGTCCTGGGGATATGGTTTCGCCTAAATCCGAATTTACTGTTTTGGCCAATCCAAATTATCTGATGGCGAAAGCATGGGACGATCGTGTTGGCGCACTCATTGCCACTGAAGTCTTGATGAACCTTAAAGGTGTTAAACATCAAGCCGATGTGTATGCGGTTGGGACAGTTCAAGAAGAAGTTGGTCTTCGCGGATCAAAAACTGCGACCTATGCGGTCCATCCTGATCTAGGTATTGCTTTGGATGTGACAGTTGCCAATGATATTCCAGGAACAGAGCCAGGAACCAAGATGGGGGTCGGTATTACTTTGGCAGTTCAAGATTCTTCGCACTTGGGTCATCGCGGACTCTTATCGTATATGTCTGATCTCGCTAAAGAACTTAAGTTGGATGTTCAATATGATACCTTATTGGCTGGTGGAACAGATTCTGGTGAAAATCATAAATCATTTGATGGGATCATCAATTGTACACTTTCGATTCCGTCTCGTTATATCCATTCACACCGTGCTTTGATCCATCGTAAAGACTATGTCGATACAGTAACCTTGATGACTGAGTTTGTTAAAAGGGTCGATTGGGATCTGATTGAAAGCTTAAGAAGCGCAAATCGTTAACAAGCCTTTCCCTTAGGGGACAGGCTTTTTTCTGTTATAATAACGTTATGAAAAAAATGGAATGGTTCACGATCTTATTTGTTTTGGGTTTAGATGCACTCACTAAAACCTTGACCAGCACTTTGATTCCTTATGGAGAAGAGGTCATCGTCATCAAAGATTTCTTTTGGTTAACAAGCTTAAAAAACACAGGTGCAGCTTGGAGTATCCTTGAAGGCCAGCAATGGTTTTTCATCATATTGGCATCAGTTGCCAGTTTGGTTATGGGGTATTTCTTTATGAAATCTGATCAAAAACAAGTATGGTTAAGATATGCCTTGATTTTTATGTTTGTGGGAACACTGGGAAATCTGATCGATCGTTTAACGGTCGGCGGAGTTCGCGATTTTCTTGCCTTCAATATCTTTGGCTATCATTTTCCTGTATTCAATGTCGCAGATATGGCTTTGAACATTGGGGTAGGCTGTATGATCGTAGAAACCATTTTAGATGAAAGAAGAAAACATGCCTGATTTCGAATATATCGCCTTAACACAAGACGCTAAAGAGCGTTTGGATAAAGTATTGGTCAAAACAATGCCTGGTTTTTCTAGAAGCCGGATCCAGCAGTTGATCGATTTTGGTTATGTCTTGGTCAATGATGAAGAAGTAAAACGTAACACTAAAGTCAGAGAAGATGACATCATCACTGCTGAATATCCTGAAGCAGAAAGCTTGGAAGTCGTCGCAGAAAAAATGGATCTTGATATCCTGTATGAAGATCGTGATTTATTGGTTCTCAATAAACCCAAAGGATTGGTCGTTCATCCTGGGGCAGGTAATCCGAATCATACTTTGGTCAATGGTTTGATGTATCACTGTCAAGATCTTTCAGGGATCAATGGGATTGCGCGTCCTGGTATCGTACATAGAATTGATAAAGATACTTCAGGTTGTTTGGTCATCGCAAAAAATGATCTTGCGCATCACGAATTATCGGATCAACTCCAAAAACGCACTTTAAAAAGAACCTATTGGGCTTTGATCCATGGGGTTTTAGAACACAACAGTGGACGTATTGAAGCGCCAATTGGAAGAGATAAATCGGATCGTCAAAAGATGACAGTGACTGCCATCAACTCCAAAGCAGCCATCACACATTTTAAAGTATTGGAACGTTTCAAAGACATGACTTTGGTTGAATGTCAGCTAGAAACTGGACGTACGCATCAGATCCGTGTTCATTTTCAATACATTGGTTATCCTTTAGTCGGGGATTTAAAGTATGGTTTGAGACAAACGTTAGATACCGATGGTCAATGCCTACATGCCTTAGCCATCGATTTCATTCATCCGACGACTCAAGAACACATGCATTTTGAAGCACCTTTACCAGCTTATCTATCAACCTTACTCGAAAAACTTAGAATGGGAAACGCCGTATGAGCAAACACACTGAACTCTTAATGACGCAAACCGCTTTGACTTTGATTGAAGATGAAGGCTATAAAATCATCGACGTTAGGATCATGGGCAAAGAAATCTGGCTCAATCATCCTAGAAATACACGTGAACTACTCCGTTTATCCCTTAACGGTGCTTTTAACTTGCCGATGCAGGAAGAACGTACTGCAGCCATCAGAAGAGCTATTGAAAAGATCTTTGGGGAACGAACCTTACTATATGATGTCCGTTTTGATGATGAAGAATCACGTTATGAACTACTGGAAGAAACAGCTTTTGTCGTATTGAGTCACTTAACTCAAGAAAATGTTTTCTTGGATCGTTTTCCAATGATCAGGCCTATTCTTCAAAAAGCAGAAGAAAAACCGACGGATCTTGAGGATGCTCAACAACGTTTAGCAATCCTTCGTCCTAAACGCATAGAAAATGTAAAACCAAAAATGCCTAAGGCTACATTTGTGGTCGTGGTGGTTTGTTTGGCCATGTATGGAATCGTCGGTCTATTTACAGATTTGGGCGGTTATAATCCCATCAATACCTCGATCTTGTTGGGAGCCTACTATAAAACATTCATTATCGTCAATCATGAATACTGGCGTTTTTTAACGTCTGGTTTCATTCATACCGATTTAATTCATCTGGTCATGAATATGTATGCTTTGTATAATCTTGGTTTATATTTTGAGCCTAAATTTGGTTGGAAACAACTTATCCTAACTTTAGTAGTTGGGGTCATCAGTGGTTCAGCTTTCTTGTATATCACCTCTGGAAATCTTTTGGCTGTTGGACTAAGCGGCGGTTTGTTTGCGCTCTTAGGCGCCATCGTGATTTATCAAATTGAAAGTGGACAGATCAAATATCGTCCCATTCAAATGCAACTACTACAACTCTTTGTGATCAATCTTTTCATTGCGTTTTTACCAGGGATTGCGGTAATGGCTCACGTTGGTGGTTTCTTTGGAGGAATCTTAGTCGCGTTATACTTTAACCACAAACCATCATGGAAAAACTTAAAAATGCACGTGAAGATTGCTTCTGGAGTCTTGGTGATCGCCATGATTGGATTGATTGCCATCGATAAGAAACATCAACCTTTTTATGGTAAAACCGATTATGAAGTCGTTCAACAAGCCTACGATTTTGGATTAGATTGGTATGCGGATGGTTTAAAAAGCAATCTAGATGCTTATTACGAGGGGATCAACTAATGAAACGCACAAATGTTATCAGTTGGGATGAATACTTTATGGGTATGGCCCACTTATCAGCCTTAAGATCAAAAGATCCTTCGACTCAAGTCGGGGCTGTTATTGTCTCACCAACCAATAAAGTCGTTAGTATCGGATATAATGGCTTACCTAAAGGATGCAGTGATGATGAATACCCTTGGGATAGAGAAGGTGGTATTTTAGATACCAAGTATGTTTATGTGGTCCATGCGGAACTCAATGCGATCCTAAATGCTCAAATGCCTGTGACAGGTTGTCGTATTTATGTATCACTATTTCCATGTAATGAGTGTGCGAAAGCCATCATCCAATCTGGCATCCAAGAAATTGTTTATGAAGATGATAAATATGCTGATACAGATCATGTGAAGGCAAGCAAAAGAATGCTGAATTCAGCTGGAGTTGCTTTACGTCAGACACCCAAACGTGTTTCAGTCGTGCTTAACGTTCAATAAATTCTGAATATTCTTAAAGTGGAGCTTTGCCACTTTTTTTAATTCTGTTTGTCCGTGTTCTTCTAAGAATCTTTTCGCAAACTTATCAACGATGGTTGATGCGCCTTTGGGAAAAGTTGTTTCATATTTTTGTCCCATCGCATCCAATTCTTTTAAGAATGCATAACGGGCAATGATCGAAGCACAAGCAACCGCAAAATACTTGGACTCTGCTTTGGTTTCAAAATGCAAATCTACAAAGATCTTAGGTTGATCCTTTAGGTACTTAAAATACATCGCTTTAGGGGTAAATTGATCGACCACATTTAAGGTGCTTACATTAGAAAGAGACTTCAGTTTTTGATCTAAATGCAGTGATCATTGAGGATCAAAAGACTATGAGGTAAGGTTTTCATTAGGACAGGTCCCAATACAAGGATGACATCATCGGTTGTCTTTTTAGAATCTTGTATGGAATAATCCTTGAGTTGTAGATAATGTTCTTCATCGACAAAACAGGCGGCTACGACGACGGGTCCAAACACATCGCCCGTTCCAACTTCATCTGATCCAGCTTGTGCACTAAAACGACTTTCCAAGGCTTGGGTATAAAAAGCTGCTCCTTCACCTTGAAACACAACTTTTTTACTGTCATAGATCGTGATGGTACAGTCGCTTAAAATAAGTTGTGCTTTAACGTAAGGGAGAACTTTAGGGCTCAATTTATGCTGATAAGACTGGATGAGATCATTGATTTGCTGATCGGTAAGCAGAAGTGACTTATTCATATCAATAGTGTATCATACGTTTGCGTTTGGTTTTGCGTTATACTATCATTAATATGGAGAGAAACTAAAGGAGAACCATGACCTTACCTGTGAACTTGTTTCAATATGCGGATGCCGTAATCTTGATATTTATTGCCTTGATGTTGATCTATGGTTACTTCAAAGGCTTCTTACTACAAATCTTTAGTATCTTACTGTTTATTGCGGTTGTTTTTGTCTCATGGATGATTGCTCCAGTCTTAGCCAAAGCCTTGCCTTTGATGCAAGCCAGTGAACAATTTAATATGATCCCTGTGATTGGACCAATCTTTCAAAACACCATTAACACAGTCTTTTGGTTCATCATCATCGTCTTTGGATTGATGATCTTAAGTTTCTTCTTTAAACCTGTTTTAAAAGGCATCGGTAAGATTCCATTGGTTAAACAAGTCAATCGTTTATTAGGTTTACTGTTAGGTGGGATCAAGGCCGTGGTGATTTTAATTTTGGTGACTTTATTGATTGGATCTGGTCTTTTTACCAACGGAAAAGATTTGGTTGATCAAAGTTTACTTGGAAAAGTAAGTCCGGCTGCACAGTGGACCATCGTTTCGATCTCCTCTAAATTTGATTCAACAGGTTTGGTTGCGAAAATTATGACAGCCCAAGAATTTTCCCAAGAAGATGTCATTGTCTTAGATGCTTGGTTGACATCTAAACAGATCCCTGCAGACATTGTTCCTATCTTATCTAAACTACTTCGCTTAAAGCCCATTGACGCAACTCAAACAAGTGCACTCATACAGTGGATGCGTGACAATGGAGTATCAGAAGCTGATATTAAGCGATTTATGGAAAGCTTTCAATGATCCCTCTACAAGCGCTTGAGTATCAAAATGTCTTAGAAATCCTGGTAAATCTTGCCAGTTTTTCACTTTCAAAAGAAGTGATTTTGAACTTAAAGCCATATGATAAAAAATTGGTGATTGAGCGTGAAAATGCCAGGACAGCTTCTGCCATGACTGTAGAGCGTCTTTATGGCATGTGTCCGATGTTTGGGATGAGCGACATAAGATTGGCTTTACAGCAAGCAGAGCGCGATCAAATCTTATCGATCCCTGATTTATTGGATATTGCGAGATTTAACCGAGGGATTGCGCAGATCCAGAAGTTCTTTAAGGATGCTCAATGTGAGAAAGAAGCTTTGCTGGATCTGATCAATGGCTTAGAATCTTTTTTGCCTTTAGCTGAAAGCATAGAGCGATGTTTTAATGGAGCATATGAAGTGCTGGATTCAGCTTCTCCAAAACTTAAAGACATTCGTCGACATTTACGTTTGACTCAAATAAAACTGCAAGATACTGCAGCTTCTTTCATTCAAAAACATGCCTCATCACTCAGTGAACCTATATCTATGGTCAGAAATGATCGAGTCGTAGTACTGGCCAAGAACTCTGAGAAAAATACGTTCAAAGGCATGATCCATGGAGAATCTGCTTCAGGTCAAAGTGCTTATGTAGAACCTCCTGTACTGGTTGAACTTAACAATAAAATTGCGGATCTGCTGATCCAGCAAGATGAAGAAATCAAACGCATCTGCTTTGAATTGAGTCAAAAAATAAAACCGCTAGGGGAATCGATGGCTGCTCATTTAGAAACCGCTTCAGTTTTAGATGCATTGTTTGCGAAAGCTCGCTATGGCAATCAAACCCAAGGTACTGTCGCAATCTTAAGCCAAAATCTCTTTATGAAAGCTGCCCGTCATCCTTTGATCGACCCAAAAGATGTGGTTGCGAATACTTATCGTTTGGATCAGAAGCAACATGTCCTACTCATCACGGGTCCAAATACAGGAGGCAAAACAGTCTCTTTGAAAATCATAGGTTTATTTTGTTTGATGTCCTATAGTGGGATACCGGTATTATGCGATGAAGCACGGATCCCTTTGTTTAATCAAATCTTTGTGGATATTGGGGATGATCAATCGATTGCCCATTCTTTATCAACCTTTTCTGCGCATTTATCGAAACTGACTTTAGTGACAGATAAAGCAGATGCCCATTCATTGGTGCTACTGGATGAACTGGGTGGTGGAACAGACCCCATCGAAGGGGAATGTTTGGCCATGGCAGTATTGAATGATCTGCGTAAAGTAGATGCATGGACCGTCGCAACAACTCATTATGCAAGACTAAAAGAATATGGACTTCAACATGATGACATTATTGTGGCTTCCATGGCTTTTGATATGGAATCGATTGCCCCAACGTATCGCTTTATCGAAGGCCTTCCTGGTCAATCCTATGCCTTTGAGATTGCCAAACGTTTTGGATTAAAATCAAGTGTTATCGATGAAGCCATTGAATATAAAGCTCAAGCCAAGACCCAACAAGCCATCCTGACTGAAAAACTACAGGCTGCGATCGAAGAAAACCGCAAGATACAAGAAAATCTCATTGAAAAAGAAAATGAATTGGTTATGTCTTTGGCTCAAATCAAAGGCAAAGAAGATGAACTTGAGAAATCAAGATTAGATCGCTTAAAAGCGGTTGAAGATGAAGCTCAGGATTATTTGAATCTGGTTCAAGAAGAAGCTGAAACGATCCTTTCTGATATGCGTGCATCAAAAACTGCACCTATTCATGAAAATATCAATCGTAAAAAAGAAATCGATAACTTAGTCAAAGAAAAAGTTGAAGAATCGGTTTTGGATAAAGTTAAGATTGGTCAATGGGTCAAAATCACCATCACCAATCAAGTGGGACAAGTCGTCGCAGCCCGCAAACAAATGGCGACAGTATCCGTCAACGGCGTTAAGCTTGAAGTGCCTTTAAGTAAATTGGCATTTGCTCAAACACCAATTCCTGTAAAAAATGTACATATCACATCTGAACGCTTGACTTCAGTGCCTTTAGAATACAATGTGATCGGATTAACGGTTGAAGAAGCCTTGGGAGAAATCGATCATTATTTGGATGACTGTGTTCGTGCTCGGATGCCTTTTGCGCGTTTGATCCATGGCCATGGGACTGGTGCTTTACGTTCTGCCATTCATACGATGTTGAAATCACATCATTTTGTCGAATCCTATCGTTTAGGTCAACAAAGCGAAGGCGGAGTAGGGGCAACGGTTGTTTATTTCAAAGGACCTAAAAATGAATCTCAAAGATAAACTGAATACCATGCCTCAAGGTCCTGGCATCTACATCATGAAGGATCTAAAAGGAACCATCATCTATGTCGGTAAAGCCAAGAAACTAAAAAACAGGGTCAATCAATATTTCGTAGGCGCCCATGATTATAAAACAACAAAACTTGTCTCACGTATCGTAGATTTCGACTATATCATCACTCGTACTGAAAAAGAGGCTTTGATATTAGAAATCAATCTCATCAAACAACATCGTCCACGTTTTAACATTATGTTTATGGATG
Organism: Erysipelotrichaceae bacterium; assembly: GCA_009773735.1. Lineage (GTDB taxonomy): Bacteria > Bacillota_I > Bacilli_A > Erysipelotrichales > Erysipelotrichaceae > UBA2212. Next base: position 3,973 of record WSYG01000047.1, on the reverse strand, counting down.
ATAAATCTTACCCATATCTTAAAATAACACAGGAAAAGTATCCAAGACTTAGGGTCGTCCGCGATCTTAAGAAAGACAAAAAGGCCACTTATTTTGGACCTTATCCAGATGCGACAGCAGCCCATCAGATGAGAAAGTTGTTGAATGATCTGTATCCACTAAGACAATGCGAAATTATGCCTAAGAAAGTGTGTCTTTATTATCACTTGGGCCAATGTTTAGGTCCTTGTCAATTCGACATCAACCCTGAACTGTATAAAGAAATGGTGGCAGAAATCACCGATGCTTTAAGAGGCAATAATAAAGTATTAAAAAACAAATTGTTGGCTGAAATGAATGCCGCAACTGAAAAACAACTTTATGAAAAGGCTGCTCAATATAGAGACTATCTCAAGTTTTTAGATTATGTCAAAGATCCACAAAGTGTCACAAAGGATGATCAAAGAGACACCGATGCTTTTGCCTATTATGAAGACAAAGGATATATTGCGATCCAAGGTTTACTGTTAAGACAAGGTATGATCTTAGATCGTAAATTTGTTCTTCAAGAACTTCATCAAGAAGCTCAAGAAGCCTTCATTGAATTCATTCTGCAATATTATAGTGAACAGCCAAAACCATCGATTTTATTGTTGCCTTTTGGAGTCGATATCAGTTGGTTGAAAGAAATGGATGAATATAAAATCCATCAACCGCAAAAAGGCAAACAAAAATCGCTCATGAACATCGTTACTGCCAATGCGAAACAGCATCTTGAACAAAACATTGAACTTATGGCGCGAAAACATGCTGATCATGAGCGTGCATTGATTCAATTGGCTGAACTTTTAAAGTTGGATGATGTTGAGCGGATCGAGCTTTATGACAATTCTCACATTTCCGGTTCTTTTGCGTCAGGGGCGTGTGTGGTGTATGAACACGGTTTACCATCAAAGAAAGATTATCGTTTATATGATGTCCATTCACAAGCCGATGATCTGAAAAATATGGAAGAAGTGATCTATCGACGATATTATCGAATCATCAAAGAAAAGGGAAGACTGCCTTCGCTGATTTTGGTCGATGGCGGACAACTTCAAATCAATGCGGTCAAAAAAACCCTTGAAAGCATAGATGTTCATGTCCCAGTCGCCGGTTTACGTAAAAACGAAAAACATGCAACCGCTGAACTCTTGGATGAGAATGGAGAAACCATCGATCTTAGAGAACACAAAGCCTTGTTTTTCTTATTGAACCGCATGCAGGATGAAGTTCATCGTTTTGTCATCACGCATCACAAAAAACGGCGCGCAAAAGGTCAAGTCGCATCGATTTTGGATGAGGTTGAAGGTCTAGGACCTATTCGTTTAAAACAGTTGTCAAAAATGTACAAAAATGTCAACGCGATGAAAGAAGCATCTTTAGAAGACCTTGAAAAAGTCTTGCCTAAAAGTGTTGCGCTGTCTCTTTTCAATGTGCTCAAACAATGAGCCGTGGTATAATGATGAAGGTAAAAATATGACCATAGGAATACTAGATTCGGGCCTTGGAGGCTACAGTGTTTATCATGCATTAAGAGCTGCTTATCCTAAAGCTCCTTTTCTTTTTTTGGCTGATCAATTGAATGCTCCTTATGGAGATAAATCAAAAGATGAGATCTTTAAAATCGTGCAAGAAGCTTTGGCTTGGTTTGAAAAGCAACAAATCACAGAGATCCTAGTTGCCTGTAATACGATCAGCTCTTTGGCTTTATCTGAAATCAAACCACTTTATCCCCATTTAAAAATCACTGGGATCATTGATCTTACAGTAGCACAGTTCAAAGACAAAGATTATAGAAAAATATTGGTGGTTGCCACCAACGCAACGATCAATTCACATGCATATCAAAAGGAATTTTCTAGAATCAAACCAGAAGTAGAAGTGTTCGAACATGCGTTGCCTAGACTGGTTGTTCAATTGGAAGGCTTAGCACCACTAGAAGAAACAGAAACGTATCTTAATGAAACATTAGCTCAATACCGAAATAAAATAGATGCGATCGTACTGGCTTGTACCCATTATCCACTGGTTAAATCATCCTTTGAAGATTTACTAGAAGTTCCAAGCTTTGATTCTCAAAATGCGATCATTGACTTATATGCAACACGTGATTTGGGTGTTGGATGCAGTCATGTGATGACCACCAAAGATCCATCTTATATGGCTAAACAAATCAAAGTCTTGTTTAATACGGAAGTTTGTGTTGAATTGGCACAGGTGAAATCATGCAAATCGTTGTGATCAGTGATACCCATGGTCGAAATGAAGTCTTACAGGAGCTTAGGGAACGTCACCCACAAGCTTCTGCTTTTTTACATTGCGGGGATTCTGAAACACCTGAATCCTATTTAGATGGTTATGTCAGTGTCCAAGGCAATAATGATTATTATGCTGATTATCCTCAAGAGGTCATTTTAGAGCTAGAGGGAATACGTCTGTTTATGACGCATGGTCAATTCTTAAGATATCATAATCGCTATGAAATATTGGTCAGTAAAGCCAAGGAACACGCCTGCACTTTAGTTCTACATGGTCATACGCACATTTATGATGTACGAATCATCGATGGGATTACCTTGGTCAATCCTGGATCTTTATATCATTCGCGAGACATGAGTCCTCCAAGTTATGCCTTGATCACGATCAATGCGAATCAAATAAGCGTTCAACGAATCAATTATCTCAGAACGAACCATAAGTAATGTATTGAAAGCAGTAGGGTAGTTTGGTATAATATTCAAGCATTGTCCTCATAGCTCAGCTGGATAGAGCATGCGCCTTCTAAGCGCACGGTCGGGGGTTCGAGTCCCTCTGAGGACGCCATTATGTAGTCAAACCCCTGAAATAGGGGTTTTTTGATGGTCATTTTTCGAGTTGTCGCAAACTTGGGGTTTGTTGAGAAAAGTGAAGTCCTTTTTTAAAAAGCCATAGTGTTTAAACAAACGAATTTGGTATACGTATATGAGTGATATAATGACTCTACAAAACAAGGATCATTCGAAAATGTCAAAGAGAAAGTGCTTAGATGGAAAGTGCTTCATTTGTGGTCAAGTTGGAAAATTGACCTATGAACACATACCACCAAAGGTAACATTTAATAATAAACCAGTGAAGACAAATTCTGGACTAGATTTACTTACAAAGAATGATGATAATCCTTTGGATACATGTGGCATTACCTATGTAAACAATCAAAAGGGTTATGGCAAGTGCTACCTTTGTCAATCATGCAATAACTTATCAGGTACATGGTATGTACCTGAATACCAGAAATTCATTTTGACAATTCACTTCTTAGTTTCAAAGCCGGACATTGTTAAAGTTGACCAAGTTCACTTGTCGCTAAATGGTTTGCAAACACTACCAATCATAAAGCAAGTTATGTCGATGTTTTGTTCAGTAGTTGGGCCAATAAATGATGAAAATCTAAGGAAGTTCTTAGTTAATCAAAATGAAAAAGGGCTTGATAAAAGTAAATATAGAGTGTGCATTTATTACAACAGAGGGTCAATTTCAAGAGTAATACCAATAACTGCAAAGTGCAGCACAACTGATGGAGTTGTCGTTCTTGCTGAACTTGGATTTGTTCCAATTGGATTCCTAATATACCTAGATCCAAAACCAAATCAGTCATTCAAAGGTACAGATATCACATATTTCGCTAATGCTGATTTCAATGAAAAAAGCAATATTACCTTCGAACTAAACTTATACGAGTATCACCTGGTTATACCGAAAGATTTCAGGACTAAACAAGAGATTGAGTCACAATCTCAAAAGTTAGTGTCCAAATAACATTACCAGTAATGTTTAACAGATGTTTAACAAATTTCTATATGTTATTCGAGCTTTTTCGGTAGTATAAAATATCTTGTGTAAACGTACAAAGTAGAAAAGGACGAAATTTCTATGAATAGAGGAAGCACTCCGTGTAAAATATTGGTGTCAAATC
>WSYG01000046.1 GCA_009773735.1 Erysipelotrichaceae bacterium | reverse complement strand
TTGAGCTTGTGTCGTTTGTTTTCTCATCTGCATGATTTCTGTTAATACTTTATCGATTTTCGAAAGATCATTGATACGAAGAAAGATAGGACCTAAACCAGTAATACCGAATTCATTAGGGACGGGACCTTTTAACCAAGGTGTTCCTGATTCTATCCCTACATTGTTTTCATCAGAGAATAAAGCATACTCTTGATCATCAAAATCTGTAAAGAACAATACTCTTCTATTAAACAAATCTTGAATGTCTCCATGATTGACTTTGTGGTGATCAAAACGTTTGATCCAATACTCAAGTGACGCATCATCTTTAACCCTTAATCCAATTCTAGAGATTTCATTGGTTCCTTTTGTAGCTTTGGAAATACCGTGGAAATCAAAGAAGGTAACATCCGTTCCAGCATGACCCCGGTCATCCGCAAAAAATAAATGATAAGTTTGGATATCATCTTGATTAACAGTTTTCTTAACCAAACGCATTCCTAAAACATAAGTAAAAAATTCATAGTTCTTCTCGGCACTGCTTGTGATCGCAGTAACGTGGTGTATTCCTTTAAGTGGATTCATAGTTTCTCCTTGTGAGTAAAACCAGTTTAACCCAGTGTAAAAGAAACATCATCTTTAATGCTTCGAATTCGAAATAAAATAAATGTATACAAAACTAAACCATCAAGAAGATGGCTTTAGTGAATGCTATTGAGTTTAGTACTCTACATGCTTAACTGTAGGTATTTTTGATAAGTCATTGATCAACTGTGGTACATGTTGAGCACGTATGATGATGATTTCAATTTCAGCGGTATTGTTTTCAAACTTACTGACTTTGAATGAATTGATGTTGATCTTATGATTATGGAAAACAGCTAACACTTCTTCTATGGAATCTTGACTTGTTTCAACCAGAATGGTTTCCCCGCTTCTTTCAATTCTACGCATGAATTTGGAGTGAAAGAAGAGTTGGAAACATAAAAGTAGAATAGTAGAAGATACACCAATCATATACAAACCTGATCCAATGGTCATTCCAATGCCTGAGGTGGTCCATATGATCGCAGCAGTGGTCAATCCACTCACCGTTTGTTTTTTGATCAAGATCATTCCTGCACCTAAAAATCCCACACCTGTTACGATTTGAGCCGCAATTCTAGATGGATCATTTAGAGTTCCGAAACTATCATAGATGTCCATAAATCCATATTTAGAAACAACCATGATTAACGCTGAACCTAAGGCAACCACGGTATGTGTTTTGATTCCGGCTTCCTTTAGTCGATTCATACGCTCAAATCCAATCAGAGCCCCGCAAAAACTTGCCAAAGCTATTCTAAATATCAATTCAAATTCAAACATAGATGTCATCATATGGTTATCCTCGATTTCAGTGTTTAAACATTATAAAAAACGGTAAACTCTCGTAAAAAACACAATTTGATCGTTATCATTAATACCATTATACGAAATTAAAATGAACAGTGTTGAATATTAAAAAACAGTGGAAGTATAGATTGCCATTCCGATTGTATATTAGTAGTCAAAATCTAACGAAATAACATGTTTGTAACAGATACAGACTATGAAAACACTTTGTTAAATGAACAAAGTGCTTTTATTTATGGCCTAGTTTTATTAGTAAAGTTCATGGTTTATAATACACTTAAAGTAATCAACAAACATCAAGAGGAAACATCATGTGGAACGAATTTCAAACGGAGCTGTCTCTAGATACGTTGTATGGCTGTCCTATAGGAGGATTGGGCCACACTGAATCGATCTGATCGATAATAGGTTGATGTAAATTCAAAGGCTGTACCATTTTTTAAGTACGAAATCATGGTGATCTTAAGTAAAGGTAATCCGACTTCCACTTGAAGCAGTTGTGCTAATTCTTCATTGGCTACCACAGCTTCGATTTCTTGATTGGCATATGTAATAACACAACCCAAATCTCTCTCAAGATGATGATAGATGGATCCTTTTAAGATCTCATCGTTACAATCTGTGAAAACAGATGCTAAATAGACTGAACTTTCATAAGCGAAAGGCGCATTATCGACGTTTCTAACTCGCCTAACGATCCAAACTTGCCGATTGGTTGTGACTCCTAAGCGATGGGCTGCCGCAACACTGGCGTTTTCTTTTTTATATTCAACAATCGTATTAGTGACGGATAAACCACGACGTTCTGCTTCTTCGGTAAAGCACAGAAAACTTTGTAGATCTTTGAAATGAGGTCGGTTGGATACAAAAGTACCCTTGCCTCTAAATCGCTCAAGGATCCCAAGTACAACCAACTCATCAATGACCTTTCTTGAGGTCATTCTTGAGACATTAAATTTCTTTGCCAAATCATTTTCTGATTCGATCAAATCACCAGGCAAAATTTCTTTCCTCGTGACTCTTCCTACAATGTATTCTTTGATTTCTTCATGTTTGAACTTTACTTCCATGGGTTTATCCCTTATCTACCCCGTATTGATAGGGTCTTAAGCCTTTAAATGCACCTTTAGTGATATTATAACATAACAAATAACGACAAATTTCATTAAAAAGACTGTTGTATATATAAGCATAATCTCATATAATTAAGTTGTATATATAACCGGATGAAATATCCTAAGGAGCTAAACAAATGACATATCTAAATGGCGTATCTAATTTTGAAAAATACCCATCCACAAAGATCCATGGCCATGACACTGACGTATTTGCAGGTTATGATCAAATCGCAACTACACTAAAAAAATCCATTAATAGGAATGATTTTGTCTTGACTGTAGAGACTTATGTTGGGGTGGATGAAAGTGTTCTAGAAGCTTTGGTTGATCGTTTGAAACCAAGCACCGTTATCCACAGCATCGACATCTTCTATCCAAGCGATGTGATGCAGAAAATGATGGCAAGATATATTACGGATGATCGCGTATATGGAATCGCCTATACTGGTGAATGGTCGGATTTCGTTGAACCAACTCGTTTAGATAAAATGAAGGCTCAAGTTGAGCAAGCCAAGGGCTTAACATTGATCTTTGGGGTAGGAGCTTCCTACATATCCAAAGGTGATTGTTTGGTCTATGCGGATATGGCCATTTGGGAACTTCAGATGCGCTATAGAAACGGAACCCCTAACTTCAATGCGACCAATGTCGTAGAAGAACAGATTCGTAAATTCAAACGTGGTTACTTTATCGATTGGCGTTTATCCAATCGTCAAAAGGCTTCCTTGTTTGAAGAATTTGATTTCTATTTAGATACCGTGTGGAATGATAAACCAGCCATGTTGACGCGTATTGCTTTTGAAACCGGTTTAAAAGAAATGCTTCATCAGCCGTTTAGAACCATTCCTTTCTTTGATGAAGGATTATGGGGTGGACAATGGATGAAGGAAGTCTGTGATGTAGAAGATAAATCACGTGTCAACTATGCGTGGAGTTATAATTTGTTGTTCCAGGAAAACGAAGTTAATCTTCAATATGGAGAGACCCGCGTCAATATCCCAGGATATACCATCATGCTTCGTTATCCTAAACTATTGATCGGTGAAAAAGGATTCTCTCGTTTTGGAGCTGAATATCCAATTCGTTATGACTTCTTGGATACCATGGAAGGTGGTTATCTCTCGCTTCAAGTTCATCCAGATACTCAATATTATCAACAAAACTTTGGGATGCCTTTTACACAAGATGAAAGTTACTATTTCTTAGATTGTGGTCCAACGGATACCTTTATGCACCTTGGACTAAAGACAGGTGTTAAAAAAGAAGATGTTGAACGCGACCTCAAACGGGCATCACGCGGTGAAATAGATTTCCCAGCAGATAAATACACCAATAAGATCTATGTTAAAAAACATGATCATCTGCATGTTCCGGCTGGTACGATTCACTGTGCTGGACCCAATACGATGATTCTTGAGATTTCATCTGCACCTTGTATCTTTACCTTCAAACTGTGGGATTGGGGCAGAGTTGGTATGGATGGGATTCCTCGTCCGACCCACATCGATCGTGGGTTGAAAGTTATCCAATGGGATAAAGGAACAGAGTGGATCAATGAAACCTGTGCTTTCCCAGCTTATAAAGTAGATGGCGGAGAAGGTTGGGTCGAAGAAAAAACTGGTCTTAATGATTTGGAATTCATCGAAACCCATCGTATTACCACTTCAGTAAAAGTTCACAGGTCAACCAAAAACGAAACCAATGCGTTGCATCTAGTTGATGGCCGTGAAGCTTTGATCGAATCTCCAACAGGTCAATTTAAACCTTTCATCATCCACTTTGCTGAATCTGTTTGTATCCCTGCAGGGATCAGTGAGTATACATTCCGTCCTTACGGCGAAAGCGAAAATAAAGAAGTCAGTTTAATCATTGGATACGTTCGTTACTAGGGTAAGCATCATGAAATTTATTGTTTGTGAGAACCATTCACACTTAGCTGAAGTTATCTCTGATCTGATCATCCAGCAGGTCATGAGTAAGCCTGATTCTGTCATTTGTATCCCTACTGGTGGTACACCGATTCCCGCTTATCAGCGTTTGATCGAAAAATCCAAGAACATTGACTATAGTCGAGTATCATTTTTTAACTTGGATGAGTATATAGGTTTACCACCTACTCATGAACAAAGTTATCAAAATTTTTTAAAGAAACATGTCTTAGATCCTTTGGGTATAGCATTGTCTCAGCAGCATCTTTTACGCTCTGATAGTCCGGACCCTATTTTAGAATGTTTACGCAATGATGCTGAGATCGATTATTTTGGCGGTTTCGATTTGATGTTGGATGGTATCGGAGAAAATGGACATATCGCATTCAATGAACCCAGTGATCATTTTGAAGCCAGGACCCATATTGCAGACATCAGCACATCCACAAGACTTGCCAATGCACGATTTTTTGATTCACTTGATGAAGTTCCTCATCAAGCGATTTCAGTAGGTTTTGAAGACATCATCAAAGCCAAGCATCTTATTCTAATGGCCACTGGTTCTAGAAAAGCCTCGGTGATTGAAAGATTGGTCACAGAATCTACGATCAGTTGTGATTTCCCAATATCATTCTTACGGATGCATCCAAATGTTACACTTGTATTAGATAAAGCAGCATGTGGAAGAAGCATTGATGTATTGATCAACACCGGACAATCATTATGAAAAAAGCTCCCAACATTAAAGGTTTAATGAATTACATCTTCCTTGGCTTACTCGTAGGCTTATTGATTGCGGTCCTAAAGTACTTATTTGCTTGGAATGCCCAATTGACCAACATCATTCTATTCTCAACGGTATCCTTGATCCTTATAGGTTTCTTGTCAGAATTCTTCTATGACTATTTTAAAATGAAACGTCTGTATACAGCCTATGAAAACTATCTCGTAAACTATGAAATGGATAAATACATTGAAGCCGTTCAAGATGCTTTAAGTAATACAAAGATAAAGACCTATCAAGACATCCATCGCATCAGTTTATCTTTAGGCTATGGTTATATGGAGAGTATCAAAAAGCTTCAGTTTCGTCAGCATCATCAATTACTACATCCAATTGGATGATTTCAATTCGGTTAAAAAGATTCAACAACGTGCTGAGATGATCATCATCGCTTATCAAAATGATCCTAAATATGGCATCTTAATCGAAATCAACAACATTCAAGTGGCTTTAAAAGAAAAAATCTAGATAAAGCCAATGCCTCACTTCAACAAGCAGAATTATATCGTGATCTGATTAAAGTATCCAATCATGAATTGGATATCGTAAAAGCGAGGGTGTTGGTTACCTGTGGTAAATTAGAAGTAGCTCAAGATTTTGAACCTTTAGAAGCAGTGGCTCTTCCCCCAGTGTTTAAACAATCAGTCAAACAGCTTCTGAATCTTCTTAATAAGAAACCTCGTCTTCAAGAGCAAATATAAATAAACGATAAGAATCAGTTTATAAAAATTTTTCAATTAGGAATCAGAGTAACTTACATATTATTGGTTAGAAAGCTTGTTTAAGCAAGAGTGTATTGTGATGTCATAGGTAGGCTTATCACACGTCCTAGAGAGATTGCATCAAGATTTATAAAAGCGTATGAAAACGCTTAAAATATAGGGAGAAACAATGAACATTAAAAGTGATCGTATTCTAACTGAAAAAGGATTCATCAATGGTTGGATTGAAGAAAAAGATGGAGTCATTACCCACATTGGTCAAGGACTTTGTCCAAGTTCCATTGATGTCGATGCGACAGGACAAATCGTTTGTCCAGGACTGATTGATATCCATCTGCATGGCTATAATGGTTGGTTATCTTCATCGAGTGACATCAAACACGAAGACGTGATCGGTTTTCTTCATGAGATGGCAAGACAAGGTGTTACAGCCTGTATGCCTAGTGTAGAACCTAAATTTTATCCTGTTTTAGCTAAAGCTTATAAAGAACAAAGCGGATCTCGTTTACTCGGCATTTATCTCGAGGCTTATTTTACGACAAAAGAATACAGCGGTTTTCGTGGAGAAAGAGGCATCTTTCCTTTACCTACAGTAGAATATGCGAAAGAACTACTAGAAACCTCGGATAATTTATTGAAGTATGTCATGATTGCTCCTGAATTGCCTCATGCGGCAGAAACAATGCGTTTTCTAAAAGAACGTGGTGTAAAGATCGCAGCGGGTCATACTTTAATGAAAAGAGATGAATTCTTAAAGTTCACCCAAGAAGGACTGATTGATTCACTGTGTCATACCGCAAACAACATGGGACAAATGCATCAAAGAGATGTTGGAGTCATGGGTGTTGGACTACTAGATCCAAACATTACCTGTGAATTGATTTGTGATTTCCTCCATGTCTCGCAAGAAATGATTGAAATCATATTGCGCATCAAAGAACACGATAAAATCGTTTTGATTTCAGATTCAACCTTCTTATCAGGTAAACAACCTGGTGAATACCCCTTTGAAGACAAAGTGTTGATCGTTACTGAGGAATATCAAATCGTTGATAAAGCTGGTAATATCCATGGTAGTTGTTTCCCGCTTATCCACAATTTAGGACTATTGGTGAAGAAAAATATGCTGTCAATCGAAGAAGCAGTTAAGATGGCTACGCTTAATCCCGCTAAATTCATGGGAGTTGATGATGAAATAGGCTCGCTAAAAGAAGGCAAAGCATTTGATGTGATCATCATTGATGATGACTTTAAACTGATTTCTACCTATGTCAAAGGACAAAAATACGCATAACTCGTTTTAAGAAACAAAGGAGATTACCTATGAAACACGTTTTTTCTGATCAAGCATCCATCAATGCAGCTTTCGATGATGAAAAAGAACTCTTAATCGTCGATGAAGATCTGGTGATTGAAGAATCACCAGTTAGACGACTTAAGGACATGCGCAATTTGTTTGTCGATCCTACAGGATTTGATGATGAAACAGCGCTATATTACATGTACAACGGCATCTATAAGCCTCAACACAAAGCCTTCTTCAAGGATCAAAAAATCAGATATGAATTTACAGTTCTACTGGATAAACCCATCAATGGGGAGTGTATCAAGGCTCATGGGCATATTCATGGGATCAATCCGATCCGTAAGGCAAGACACGTAGAAGCCTATGAGATCCTTTATGGGAAAGGCTACTTTGAGTTATTTACCTATGTTGGAAAAGAACTTCATGTGGTCATGATCGAAGTTAAGCAGGGTGATTACTTAATGATTCCTCCGGATTATTATCATTTATCGATCAATACAGGCGATGTTCCTTTCATATTTGGAGATCTGATTATTGAAGGTGCTGGTTCAGAATATGGTTACCTAAAAGAAAAGATGGGGGCCCCTTTATTTGCGATGAGAGATGAATCTGGTCACATCGACTTCAAATTCAATCAGCATTATTCCGACAGTGAATTGTTTGTCAGTTTTGTGAGTGCGGATACTGTGCCTTGGGATGTTCCTTTGGCGAAAGTTCCTTTATATGCTCACTTCATTTCTAATCCGGAAAGGTTTGAAATCTTAAAATGAGTCGTTTTGTTTATCCACTAGAACCATTATTTCTTTCAAAAATATGGGGAGGAACTCTATTTCAAGATTGGTATTCACTACAAGGTGAAGATCTAAAAATCGGAGAAGTATGGAGTGCTTCTGCCATGCGTGAGGGAGATTGTTTAGTCACTGATCAAGGACGAAGATTATCGGTTTTCTTAAAAGAAAATCCAAACCTATTCCCAATGAATTCAGAGACTTTACCTTTTCATATAACTTTGATTGATGCTAAAGATGATTTATCTATCCAAGTTCATCCTGATGATCACTATGCCAAAGAACAAGGTTTAGCTTCAGGTTTAAGTGAAGCTTGGTTTGTTTTAAAAGCAGAAGTCGGAGCCAAAATAGAATTGGGTCATAAAGCCACAAGCAAGACCCAACTCAAATCATGGATCACTACCAAACAGTGGGACAAAATCCTAAACTTTCATGATGTCAAACCCAATGATCTCTTCTTCATCCCTGCGGGAACCATGCATGCGATTGGAAGTGGTAGTTTGATTTATGAGATATCGCAAAGTGTTGATGTGACCTATCGCTTATATGATTATGATCGAATCGATGTGAACTCAGGGAAAATGCGTGAACTTCATATTGAAGATGCACTAAACGTTATTAAGGCACCCGATCCATTCACATATGAAGATTTGCATATTCCTGTTGGTGCACATTCAGATAACCAAATAGTACTTCAAAAGAAAGGTTTGTTTCAACTCTCGTTGATTAAGTCTAAAGCATCCAACTTAAAATTAGAATCTTGGGGTTTTCTAACAGTGATTGAAGGGGAAGGAACACTAGACCACGTGAAAGTAAAAACAGGGGATACAGTATTGATTGGAAAATGCGACGAAGAATTACAAATGACTGGATCTTTTAGTGGGATCTTTGCGAGGATCTATGAATAACATAAAAGCAGCATTCTTTGATATCGATGGAACTCTGATTGAACACACTGTTGGACTAGAAGAACCTAGACCTTCTACGATCGAAGCATTAAACGCCATGAGAGCAGCAGGCATCAAGGTGGTCGTTGCCTCTGGACGTACCCCACAATCTGTAGGTCATGTGACTGACTTCGCCTTTGATGGCTTTATATCGGCTAATGGTGCCCTTGACTTTGCGGATGGAAAACTGATTTATAAAGGTGGATTAACCAAAGAAGAGGCCATTATACTTAGAGATTACTTAATTGAAAATAAGGTTGGATTTATCATGCAAGGCGATGCGTTGTTTCTGTATGGCAATTTAGAAGATTATGGGGTCGATCGTTATCTACAAGGCGTACGCAAACGTGATTATGAAAAAAGAATCGAGCCAGTCAGTTTAGGTAAGATCGATGATTTGATCTTTAAAGCCACGGTATTCTTTGATTCCATCGAAAAGATGGAAAAAACACAAAGAGATCTTAAAGGTTTATTCAATGTCATGATCAATGATGTGAATACAGGAAGTGTGATTGCGGATAAGTTCAATGGAGAGGTTTCTAGCCTTCGAGATACGAAAGGTTCTGGGATTCGACATCTTCTTGATTATTGGAGGATCGATCCTAAAGATGCGATCGCATTTGGGGATAATTCAAACGATTTAGAAATGTTTGATGTGGTTGACGGTTATGCCATGGGCAATGCAGTTGATGAGTTGAAGGCAAAAGCAGTCGAAGTTATCGGTGATGTTAACTCCGATACAATCGCAGAAGTACTTATTAGAAAAGGAATTATTTCTCTTCAAAAAATCACTTGACAAGTACTTATGTAGACAAGTAGAATAGAGATAGATTAGACATGTATATACAACAAAATAGGAGAGGTAAAAACATGCTACTGGGATCAAGCAAAAAAATCAACATTACACCACCCATTGGATTACGGATGTCAGGTTTTGATGAACGTAATCATGGTGCTGATGGGATATTGAATCAGCTGTTTGCCAACGTACTGGTTCTAGGTGACGGGTTAACGAAAGTTGCCATCGTGACCTTGGATTTGAGCGGTGTAGACAAAGTACTCACGAAAGCGGTCAGAGATGCTGTCAGTCAAAAGACAGACATTCCTCATCATGCGATTATGTTGATTGCTTCACACACCCATTCGGGTCCTGAAGCTTGGCACACCGGGGATATGGGAAAGATTTCCCGTCCAGTCGACATGACACCGGATGAAATCGCTTACAGAAATGTATTGCCTGGATTGATTGCCAATGGCATCGTTTGGGCAAATAAAGAGTTAGAACCGGTAAAACTTGGAGTTAAGCAGAGTGAACTGCTTGGTCTTGGTAGCAATCGAATTGATGCTGCACGGTATGTTGATAATACCGTAACCGTATTTAGAGTAGATCGCTTGAACGGAGAACCTTTAGCGCTATTAACACAGTATACCTGTCATCCAACCATCCTCAACTTTACCAATTACCTCTATTCCGGAGATTTCATCTCTTATTATCAAGAGGCTGTTGAAAAAGTATTCCCAGGCTGTATTGCGATGTTTGCTCAAGGCTGTGCGGGTAATGTCAGCACACGTCACAATCGTAAGAGTTTCGGTGTTACTGAAGCTCATCGAATGGGAACAATGTTGGCTGGCGAAGTCATAAAAGATGCAACCTTGGTCGATACACATGATGATCTCGCATTATCAGCTGCGATCGAACCTTTGAAACTCAAAATTCGCGACTTCGAATCTGATGAAGAATGCGAACGTAGAATCAAAGTTGTCCAAGATAAGATTGATGAGTTGAAAGCTAACAATGCGCCGGATAACATCCAGCGTACAGCCTATGTAGAATTGCAAGGCGCAACCCGTTATTACAAACTCAAAAAGCGTATCGACATCAAAAAAGTTGTCGTTGAAATGCAAAGAATTAGTATCGGGGAGTGGAACATCATATCGACTCCAGCAGAAACTTTTGGTGAAATCGGTAGAAACATTCGTAATCTTGATCGCAGTAAAAAAACAGTGGTCACAGGTTACACCAATGCGTCTGTCGGTTATATCCCAACCCGCGAAACATATCGCAATCCTGTAGGGTACGAAGTTGGTGTTGCGCTTGTCAGTGAAGATTCTGAAGACCGTTTGGTCAAAGTTGCTAAAAAACTATTAACGAAGTAAAGGGAATGGGGAATTGAAAAATTTTCCATTCTTTCTTTTAGCTAATTGTAATATGAAGTCGTCCACCTAGATAAAATAAAAAGCATCATGCACAGAATCCGAGTATCATTGAGTTACGAAACTTTTGAGAAAGGGAACCATGAATGATGCACCTCAATGATACAACGAGTCCAGTAAAAGGACAACACCTAACCTTAAGAGAACGAATAGAAATTCAAACCTGGAAACGGCTTGATAAATCGAATCGGTTTATCGCCAAGAAATTAGGACGAAGTCACAGTACGATCAATGA